>CAMCKZ010000130.1 GCA_945875545.1 Polyangium aurulentum
TCCCGGAATTGCTCGAAATTGCCCGAAACTCATCTCTCTTTTGTGTCGCCAGACGCACCGCCTCGGGCGGCGCTTGGCGCGGTGCCTGCCGTACCGTCGGGTGCGTGGCTTGAGGCCATACGTACGCTTCGTGCGAAGGCGCCCGGCACCTTTGACACGTGGTTTTCCGGCGTGCAGCTCGACGACTTCACAGACGGCGTGCTCTCGCTTTGCGCCCGCGACGGCTGGGTGCAGTCGTGGGTCACGCTTCACTTCCTGCCCGAACTAACGAGCCTTCTCGGGGACCACCTCGGCCTGTCGGTCGTCACCCGCTGGACGGTCGGCACCCTCACGCGCCCCATCGCCGTCGTTGAACGGACCGCGGCCGTCACCGGCAAGGCCGTCGTCTTGCGCCCTTCGGCCTTGCCCGTGACGGGCGCGCTCCCCTTGCTGGAGGCCTTCTGTGACGCGGCGCCCGACGCGACCCCCGACGCGGCTGGCATTCGCAGTGGCCCAGCGAGCGTGCCGCCCGAGCCGATTCCATCACCGGCGGGAGGCCCAGAGCGCCTCTTTTCGCAGACATTTAGCGATTTTGTGGTCGGTCCGTCGAATCAGCTTGCGCACGCGGCCTGTTTGGCGGTTGCGGGCGATGTGGGCACGCGGCACAACCCCCTGTTTCTTTGTGGGGGCACGGGCCTAGGCAAGACCCACTTGCTCGGCGCCGTCGGCAATCGTGTGCGCGAACTACGGCCCCACGCCCGCGTCGTTTACGTGTCGGCGGAGGCCTTCATGAATCAGTTCATCGAGGCGCTGCAGACCCAATCGATGGCGGCGTTTCGGGCGCGTTACCGCGATCGCTGCGACGTCTTGCTCGTCGACGACGTGCAGTTTCTTGCGGGCAAAACCCAGACCCAAGAAGAGTTTTTTCACGTTTTCAATGCCCTTCATCAGGCGGGCAAACAGATCGTTCTCACGAGCGACAAATACCCGCAGCAGCTTGACCGCATGGAGGAGCGACTCGTCTCGCGTTTTCACTGGGGCCTCGTCGCCGACATGCAAGCGCCGGAGCTCGAAACGCGTATCGCGATCGTGCGCCGAAAAGCGCGCATGGAAAACCTCTTCATCGACGACAACGTCGCTCTCGCCATCGCCCAGGGAGTGCGCTCCAACGTCCGCGAACTCGAGGGCCTCTTGGTGCGTTTGGCGGCAAAGGCGTCGCTCCTGCGTCGGCTCATCGACCTGGATTTTGTCAGGCAAGAACTCTCACTGAGCGGCTCGTCGCGCCCGATGGAGGCCGGCATCGACGACGTGCAGCGGCTCGTCGGGCACCACTTTCGCGTGACGCACACCGAGCTTGTGGGCAAAGAGCGCCACCGCCGGATCACCCTCGCTCGCCACGTGGCCATGTACGTTTGCAAGCACCAACTGCGTTGCAGCTACCCGGAAATCGGCCGCGCGTTTGGTGGCCGCGATCACACCACGGTGATGAGCGGCGTGCGCCGCATTGAAGGCCTTCGCGCGAGCGATGGCGAGCTGCGCGCCCACCTTGAGACGCTGCAGCGCAAGCTCGGCGACGGGTGATTGGAACTGCGCTGCGCCTAGGAGTGTGCTGGGAAACGCGGACGCTCCCAAAGCTAGTGCGGGTCGAGGTAGGAATACTCTCTGTATTTCGACGAGAACAAGCGACGATTTGGGGCGGCCCGCCGTTTCCCAGCGTCCAGCTAGAAGATGTCGATGATGACGACGCCGGGGCCTTCGCTGCCCTGGCCGCGGTCTTGCGCGGCGTCGGCGAGGGGCACTCGGCGGAGAGGCAGTTCGAGGGTGGGTTGGTCATCGAGCCGCTTTTTGGCGGCTTCACGCTTGCGGATTTCTTCGATGATAAACGGAGGGAGCATGACGACCTCGCGGGTGAGAGGCACCGCAACAAGTAAGAACGACGTAAGTGGCCTCTCCTGAAGTAGTAACCCTCCGTGGCCGTTGGTCAAGAGTTCCACTGGTATGACCTCGCCTCTGGTAGTCTCCGCCGGGGTGAACATCCGAGAAGTCCTTCGGCGCTCCGGCTTGGCGCCCAAAAAGTCGTTTGGTCAGAACTTTCTCGATGCGCCCGCGATTTGCGAGGCTATCGCCAGGGCCTGCGTGCCCGACGCCGAGGTTGAAAAATACCCGGTGGTTGAGTGGGGCGCTGGTCTCGGCTCTCTCACCGAATCGCTTATTCCGCGAGCAAAAAACCTGATCGCTGTCGAGCGCGACCGGGATTTGATGCCCGTGCTCGAAGAACTTTTCAAAGATTCCGTCGCCGCCGGCCGACTGACCCTCGTCGAGGGCGACGCGCAGGCGTTTCCCCTGCCGGGCGAGCCCTTCATTCTGGCGGGCAACTTGCCTTACCAAATCACCGGGCAGCTCCTTCGGCGGGCGACGGAGCACCGGCATCATCTTGTGCGCGCCGTGTTTATGCTTCAACTTGAGGTCGCCGATCGCCTCTGCGCCAAGGCCGACGACGACGCCTACGGTGCGCTCAGCGTTTTCGCGCAGGCCGCGTTCACGGTCAAGCGCCTGCGCAAGGTTCCACCGGGCGCCTTTGTTCCCGCGCCCCGGGTGCATTCGGCGGTCGTGACGCTGGAGAAAAGGTCCGACGCCATCGACGAGACCGAGGCCTTTCGAAAGGTCGTCAGCGCGGGCTTTGGTGCCCGCCGCAAGACACTTCGCAACGCGTGGGCGGCACTGGGGCCCCGCGAGCTCTTGGAGCGCATGGCGGCGGCCGCAGGCACCACGCTCGATGCCCGGGGTGAAACGCTCACGCCCGAATCGTTTGCCCGCGCGTCGTACATTCTCGCGGCGCAGGTGCCAGCGCGGGATTCGACCGACGCAGACCCCGTTTAGCGGGCCGTTCACGCGCTGTGAGAGCCGTTTACGGTCGGCCTGTTAACTGCCTCTCCCCCGACGACCCCCACCAGCTTTTATGCTGACTCGCACGGCTTCATGATTGGTGAATGCGACTGAAAAGCACTCTAACCGGCGGCTACTGCTGGCGCAGCAGCTCGCGCGCGATGGTGAGAATCTGCATGTCGTCGGTGCCTCCGCCGATCTGAAAAAGCTTCGCGTCGCGCGCCATCATTTCGACGACGCTGCCCCGCATGTACCCGGCGCCTCCCAAAATTTGAATCGCGTCCATCGCGGCATCGACCGCGGCCTTCGCAGCGAAAAGCTTTTGCGCCGAGGCCTCTGCGCGCGAGATGGCCCCAAGACGCCCGCAGGCGATCGCTTCGATTTGCCTGAGAAAAAGCACCTCAAGAAGCATTTTCGTTGTGTGGATCCGCGCCAGCTTTTCTTGCACCAACTGAAAGCTCGCGATGGGCGCGCCGAACTGCACGCGGCCCTTCGCGTAGGTCGTCGCCTCTTCAAGGCACCGTTCGACCATCGCGAGCAGCATCGGAATCATGCCCATGCGCTCCGCACCGAGCGAGGCGCGAATGGCGAAGCGCGCGTCGTGGGGAAGGCCGTCCGCGCCGAGGCCGCCGAGGACCATTTCGTTCGGCACAAAAACGTCTTCGAGAAAGATTTCGCCGGTGGGCGACGCCTGCATGCCGAGCTTGTCGAAGGGCCGTCCGCGCGTAAACCCGCGGGCCTCCGTTGGGATGATAAACCCAGCGATTTTCCCGTCGCTTGCGCCCTCCACGCGTGCCTGCACGAGGGCTACATCGCACGTGGGCGCGTTCGTGATGAACGTCTTCGTTCCGCGAAGAACGAAGCCGCCGTCGACCCCGCGTGCCCGCGTGCGCATCGCCCCAAATGCGTCGCTGCCAGCACCTGGCTCCGTGAGCGCCCAGGCCCCCACGGCATCGAGACTCAGGGCGCGCCGCCCCCACGTGCGCTTCTGATCCGGCGTTCCGCAGGCCATGACGGCCCCTCCAAAAAGGCCCGTCGTCGCCCCAAACGAAAGGGCAACCCCGGGGCAACATCGCGAGAGTTCGTGCATCACAAAACCCGTGAGGACCAGCGGGGACACGCCTTCAAACGGCGACGCGGTGCCGTCCACGAGGGCATCCGCCACCTCTCGAAGCCCAAGGGATTCGCTGAGTTCGCGAAAGAATGGCTCGAGGGGTTCGTCACCATTTTCGAACGCGCGCACCCGCGGCTCAAGGCGTTCGCGGCAGAAGCGTCGCACGGTGTCGAGAATCGCCCGATGGTCGTCTGGGAGCTCAAGCATCGAAGAAGCGTTGCACCAAGTGGCCAACGTTCACGGGAAATCCGCACGGTGGCGCTCGGAGAAGCAATTGCCTAGGCTCAAAAAGTGACCCCTTCGGAATTTGCCTTTGTAGCTTTCGGATCGCTGTTTTCCATCGTCGATCCGTTCGCCGCGGTGCCGGCCTTTTTGGCGCTTACCGCGAACGAAACCGAGGCCGAGCGTCGGCGTATCGCGCTCCGGGCGTCCGTCACGGCGTTCGCGCTTTTGTCCACATTTGCCGTGGCGGGTTCCTGGCTTTTCAACTTTTTCGGCATCACGATCCCAGCGTTTCGCATCGCGGGCGGCGTCTTGCTTTTCGGCGTGGCCCTCGAGATGTTGAAGGCTCAAAAATCGCCCACGCGCTCGACCCAGGCCGAGCTCAGCGACCAGCACGACGACCTTGGAATTGTGCCGATTGGCATGCCTCTCCTTTCGGGCCCAGGCTCCCTCGCCGCGGTCATGGTGCTCGCGGATCGGGCCCACCCGTTTTCCGAAAAGCTCGCCCTCCACGCGGTGATTTTGGCCGTGGCGTTCATCACGTGGCTCGTTCTGCGGTCGGCCACATGGGTGGCGCGGGCCCTCGGGCAAACGGGCCTCAACGTGCTCTCGCGCATGATGGGACTCCTGCTTGCGGCGGTCGCCGTGCAATTCATCGTAGACGGCGTTCGCGAGGCTTTTCCCAGGTGACTACGTCGCAGATCACGCTGTTGTCCGAGGCCGAAATGGCTTCCCAGGGGCACGCGCGCCCCGGGCCCGAAGGTGCCGTCGATGGGGAGGTGAAATCGCTGCTCTACGAGGACGCTGAAAAGCCTTGGCGCGTGCTTCGTCTCCACACGCCGCACGGCGATGTCGTGACAGTCGGGCGCTTTGGTGAGGTGGCCATCGGCTCTCGCCTTCGGGTGCTCGGGCGCCACGAAAACTCGGAGCGCTACGGGCCGCGTTTCATCATGGATTCCTACCTGGAGGTCGAGCCCGATACCCTCGATGGCCTCACGCGGTACCTGAGTGGGGGCCGGTTTGCGGGCATTGGCGAAGCGTCGGCAAAACGCATTGTCGAGACCTTCGGCCTTGAGACGTTGCATGTGCTGGACCACACCCCACATAAACTCACGACTGTCAAGGGCTTAAGTAAAAAGAGGGCGGTCGCCCTCGGGCACGCGTGGCAAACCCTGCGGGATTCCAGGGAACTCGAGCTTTTGCTCGTCAAGCACGGCCTCGGCGGTTCCGTCGCGCGACGCATACGCGAGAAGTACGGCGAGAGGTCTTCAGACCAGGTGCGCCACGAGCCATACCGTTTGGCCCGCGATATTTCGGGCATCGGATTTCGCACGTCGGACGCGCTGGCGCGGAGCTTAGGAGTCGCGACCCATTCCGCCGCACGCATCATGGCCGGGGTCTTTCATGCGGCCACCGATGCCCGCGACGACGGCCACACGCGCTTGCCCGTTCATGAACTTTTTTCCCGCGCCCGGACGTTGCTCGCGACGGACGAGGGCACGCCGGACGACGCATCGCTGGAGCGCGCGGTGGACGGTCTCACGGGGGAGGGCGCGCTCATTCGCCGCGAGGATCGGTCGGTCATCTTCCTGGCCCCCGCGGGCCTCGACGCGGCGGAACTCTCCGTGGCGCAAGACCTCGCGCGCCTCCAAAACGAGGCACCTGCGGGACTGCCAATGGCCGACGCCACCCTTGCAAAACTTAAGCAATTTCATGGTCTTGAGCTTGGCGACGAGCAGCTCGCGGCCCTTGATTTGGCGCGGACGCAAGGCGTGCTCGTCGTGACCGGTGGACCGGGGTGCGGCAAGACCACCCTCCTTCGCGCCATATTGATGCACTTTACAAGTGCCGGACTGCGCGTCTCCCTCGCCGCTCCTACGGGCCGCGCGGCGAGGCGCATGGCGGAGGCTTCCGGGCAGGAGGCGCGAACCATTCATCGCCTCCTCGAGGTGGATCCGCGACGCGGCTTTCAGCGCACCCGATCGAACCCGCTCGAAGCCGGCGCGTTCGTCATCGACGAAGCTTCGATGCTCGATGTGCCCCTGGCCTCGGCGCTCTTGAGCGCCATTCCCGACGGCGCGCGCGTGGTCTTTGTCGGCGACGTCGATCAGCTTCCGAGTGTGGGCCCGGGCGCATTCTTGCGCGACCTGATTGCGTCGCAGGCCGTGGGCGTCGCGCGCCTCACAAAAATCTACAGGCAGGCGGAGTCGAGTCTCATCGTGCGAAATGCGTACCGCCTAAAAAATGGGCACGCGCCCCTCGCGCGCATTGAGGGCGTCGAGCCGGATTTTTTCTTCATCGAGCGCGAGGGCAGCGAGGCCATCGCCGAGACCATCGGGCGCGTCGTATCTGAGCGAATTCCCAACAAATTCGGCCTCGATCCCCTGCGCGACGTGCAGGTCCTCGTGCCCATGCACAAGGGCGCGGCGGGCACCATCGCGATGAACAAGCGGCTCCAAGAACTTTTGAACCCCGTGGGCGATACGGTTCGCCGCGGCGACAAGATTCTTCGCGTCGGCGACCGGGTTTTGCAGCTCGTCAACGACGCCCAGAAGCAGATCGCGAACGGCGATCAGGGAACGATCGTGCGCATGGACCTTCAGGCCCAAACCGTGGTCGTGCGTTTCGACGACGGGGAGGGTTCGCGCGAACTTCGTTACGACCTCGGCGAGCTCGACCAACTGTCTCTCGCGTATGCATGCACTATACACAAATCGCAAGGCAACGAGTTCCAGGCGGTGGTCGTAGCGGTGGCGCGGGAACACGCGTTGATGCTGCGCCGCAATCTCCTGTACACAGCGTTTACCCGGGCGAAACGCTTGCTCGTGGTCGTCGGCGAAGGCCGCGCGATGGCCTTGGCGCTGCGCAACGACCGCGTCGAGGAGCGGCACACGGCCCTCACGACGTTTCTCACGGCCCTCGCGCCTTCCCCACTTTCTTCCGGTGGGCCCCAAGATGGGCTTGCGCGGTCGCCCGATAAGGTCTAGGCTCCGTGGTCCTTCCAAGAAGGCTCGGAGATTTTTCATGAATATGCGCGCTGATGAAGACGACGACAAGGGCGGGGTTGATGGCGGAGCTCGCCGTGGCCAAACGAAGCGCGTTGCGGCTCGCCTCGGTATCAAGGCCGACCAGGTTTTTGACTACAAAGACATCGGCACGTTGAAGTATTTCATCACCGATCGCGGCAAGATTGTGCCCGTTCGTGTTTCGGGTCTCAACGCCCGTCAGCAGCGCGCCCTCGCGCTTGCGGTGAAGCGCGCCCGGCAAATTGCCCTGCTGCCGTACACGGTTGCAAACTAAGTCCGCTAGGCAAACGCCCCGAGGCCCAAAAAGGCCCAGAAAGCTGAACCAAAGGGTTCGGCTTTTTTTTCGCCCTGGCCTCGCGTTGGCCTCGCGTTGGCCTCGCTGTGGCCTCGCTTCGGCCGCGGTTTTGTTCGCCTCGCGCCCGCCGCCAGCTTTCTTGGGTGCGCCATACTGTGCCAGTCTGCGCACACGATGGCACAGTGTTACGCCGATTCGGGACGGGCGATCCCCTAAAACGCCCAGGGCTTTCTCGGTTCTCGTCCGCGATGGCGCGCGGCACGAAATGTGCTTTGGTGTTCCCGGTTGCCTCGTCGCGCGGTTTTCGCCCGTGCCGGCGATTCCTTTTCCAAGGCCATTGTGTCGCCATGCCCGTAAAAAA
>CAMCKZ010000131.1 GCA_945875545.1 Polyangium aurulentum
GGCGGCGCGGGCAGGGCGCAACTTCCGCTGGCGGCCTCGGCCATCACCGTGGCGCGACCACCCACGAGGGCGCACGCGGCTCCGGACCCCGCTCGGGCATCGAGCAAGCGGGCGCCATCTTCGCCCGCTTGGACGACCGACAGGAATCGCGGACTTGCGCCCCGCGCCGTGGCCACCAATCGATGGGTGTAGATGTCTTCCCTACTATCCTCGGCGGTAGAAACCGGGGCGCGGACTGACAATTGGCTGCCCACCGGCAGGAGTGAATTCACGCGTATATGGCTTGTCCCTACAGTCACGGTGGCCTGCTGCCCGACCACGTTTGGCCGCGTGGGAAAGTGCAATTGCCATCTTTTTTCGCCGGGTGCCCCGCTCCTGTCGTCGATGGCGTCGAAGACGACAATCTCGTCGTTCGTGCCCGACTTCCACCAGACCAAGCTGCGGGTCACGTTTTGGTAGTACTGCGGACTGTAATAGTACGACGTGTAAACTCCTCGCAAATTCATGGTCACGAGGCTCACGACGCCGTCGCTCCACGCCCCCGTGATGCGGGCCGAGTCACTCGGTTGCGCGACGTACTGGCCCTCCCGATCGACGTCGCCCTCCGCCACGACGGTCAGCGGGAGTGTGCTGTGCCCCGCCACGAGCCCCGCCGGGCCGCCGTAACCCACCGACGGGTGCACAAGCCACCGGCCTTTGCGCCACAAACGCCATTCTCCCGCGTCTTCTTGCTGGTGATCCACGCCGCCCCACCCGGCTTTTGCCATGAGAAGGGAGGCCTCGGGCGTCCACGCGGTGCGGTCGTAGAGAATTCCCATACCCGAGTCGAACCACGACAATTCGGCGTCGTTGGTGCCGCCCGGGTCGGCCTTGGCGAAAAACAAACTGGGCAGGGAAAGCTCCGTGGGCCACGGCTTAAAAATGCCCAAAGCGCGGCGCGCCATGAGGCCGCCCGCAGCGTCGCCGCCGGCTTCAAGAATGCCCACGAACCACTGGAGGGAGTCTTGGCGCTCGGGCTCGATGAGAAAGCTAAACGGCTCGACGGCGAGGTTGTTGCTCGCGCTCGTGGAGTCGCCCCAATTGATGAAGCCTTTGCGCGCGGGCGTTACGCCGTGAACAAAATGGGAGCGCACGAGGTTCGAAACGAAGGGCAAGTAGTCGGCAGATTCGGCGCCGTTCACTTGCAGCGCGCGCAGCATTTGTCCCCAGTAGCGCGCGGTTTTTGGGCCGTAGTCGCTGCCGTCGGCGAGGTGCCCGCCGGAGAGGGCGAAGGTGCCGCGGTCGCGCCTCGCCATCACGAACATTTGCCCGTAAGCGCGGCGCAATCCCGCGTCGAGGACGGCGCAGGCGCGCGTCGAAAGTGCGGCGTCGAGTCCCGGCGCACGGCACCCCAAAAGGCCGTCAAGAACGAGGGTTCGCGTGGTTCCGTCGGCCTCGTCGGTGTCTTCGAGAAGCGGCGGCGCGGTGAACGCATTGTGCTCGTCGTCTTGCAGCATCGCGGTCACCGAATTCGCGCGCTCGGTTGGCGTCAATTCGTTCCACAAAATATCCGTGCATACCGCAAGCATCGCGTTGGCCCAGCGGTAGTCGTTGCCGGTCATGGTCAGCGAGCGCCAGTGCTGAAGAACGCGCGCGTGCAGCGATTTCGCTTGCGTCAGGCGCGCCGCCTCACCCGTGGCGTGGTACAAAAGAGCCGCGCTCGCGCAGTATTGGGCGCCGGTTTCGTCGGGCGATCGCAAGTCCGCGAGCTCGGCGTCGATGAGGGTTTTCCACGCGGCGATCGAGGCATCACCGGCCTTGGCGCGGGCTGCAAATGCCGCGAGCTCCGCGGCGCGAAAGAGGACCGTCGGGCGGCCCGTCGCGGCCTGAATTGCGGGGGCCTTTTGCGTCTTGATTGCCAGTATATTTCCAGCAATTCCCGTGTCGCCGTCGTTTCGCGCGGTGACAAAGAGGGAGCTATCGGCAGGCATCCCCTCGACGAGCACGGGCACCTCGGCGGCGGCCCCCACGACGGCGCGCACGCGCTTGATGCTCTTCTGACGCGCCGGCAACGCGCGAATCGATGCCGCGTTTTCGAGGTCGGCGCGACGCGAACTCCATGCAAACTGCACGTCTGTGCCGTAGGGATCGTTGCGTGTCGATGAAAACGCGAGCCACGCGCCAAAAGGCGAAACGTGCTCGGCCCCGAGGTCGACAATCGGCCCGCCCGCGACCACCGAAACCGCATCCGCGTCGCACGCATCGCCCACGCGGTCGCCGTCCGCATCGCGTTGATCCGGATCGTAACGGTACGGGCAAATATCGCGCGACGTTGGCACGCCGTCGCCGTCGGGATCCGCATGCCAATCGGTGCCCGTCAGATGCCCCACAAAGCGCCCAGGAAGGCCTTCCGCGGGCGGACCAACAGCGTCAGCGGTGTCAACGCCGGAAGCGGCGTCTGCGGGGCCTCCAGCGGCCGTCGTTGGCCCCGCACAAGCCTGGGTCGCGGCAGCCGTGCCGAGAGCGCCGCAACCAAGAACCGCGAGGGGCAACCATGTGATGCGCATCGCGGGATTCTAGCGGGTTTTTGCGCCACCGGCGGGGCGCGTTTTTTTCGCGCCGGAGTCAGCGACGTTACGCGCCGGCGTCACGCGGGCGGGTCGAGGTAATCGACCTCTTCGCCGCGAAAGGTTCGGAGCGTCGTGACCCCTTCGCCGCGTCGAACAATGTTCTCGGCCACGAGGGGAACCTTGCCCTTACCGCCCGGTGTATCGACGATGAACTTTGGGAGGGCAATCCCCGTGAGCCGCCCTTGGAGCTCGCCCGCGATACGCAGCCCGGTTGCGAGCGGTGTACGCATATGGGATGTGCCACGTACGGGGTCCATCTGCAATAAGTAATACGGCCGTACACGCGCGCGCACAAGCCCGCGAAAGAGTGTTTCGAGCGTGCCGCTGTTGTCGTTGATGCCGCGCAAAAGCACGGTCTGATTCATGACCGGAAACCCGCCGTCTGCCAGGCGCCGAAGGGCCACTTGCGCCTCCGGCGTCAGTTCGCGCGGATGGTTGAAGTGCGTCATGATCCACAGCGGATGATGCGGCCTGAGCGCGCGCACGAGCTCCGGTGTGATGCGCTGGGGAAGGGTGACCGGAACGCGCGTGGCCAGCCGAATGGTGTCGAGGCTGTCGATGGAACGAAGCTCGGCGACGAGGCGCACGATGCGATCGGTGCCCATCGCGAGGGGATCGCCGCCCGAAACGATGACGTCGCGCACCTCAGGATGCGCCCGCAAATACGCGAAGGCCGGGGCGAGAGCAGCCATCGACACGGCTCCACCACCCTCGCCGACCATGCGCGATCGGGTGCAGAATCGGCAGTACACCGCGCATCGATCCGTCGCGAGCAAGAGGCAGCGATCCGGGTAACGCTGCACCAAATGCGGCGCGACCTCGTGGTGCACTTCACCGAGGGGATCGGTTAAGTCGCCGGGCACCTCGTTCGCCTCCGCCGACACGGGCACCGCTTGCCGCCGAATGGGGCACGATGCGTCGGTCTTGGACGCCAAGCCAATGTAATACGGCGTCATACGCATAGAAAATCCCTCCGCAAGCGCCCGCTCCGCGCCCGATCGCTCCTCCGGTGTCAGCTCGAGAATTTCTTCCAGCTGCTCAAGAGTGGTCACGGCATTTTGCATTTGCCACTGCCAGGTTCGTTTGTGACCGGCACGGATACCCTTGATTTTACTGCGTATTTCGCCAGACACGCCAGACACGCCAGCCGCTGGCCCGCGCGCGAGCCGCTCAGCAGACACAAGACCAGCGCCTTCCGCGCCGCCCGGATCGCCCGCGAGCGTCACGGCGAAAGGCCTCCGTCGTGGGTCGCCGTCGCCCCTCGCAGAACGCGCTCGAGAACGGCGGGATCGAGCGCAATCTTGGCTTCGCTCGCCAAGGTCAGAAGCTTTTTTTTCTCCGCGGCGACCCGCAATTCTTGGGCGAGAAAAATGCGAATCGTCTTATCGACCTCTTCGAAAGTGCGGGCGCGCGCCGCGGACACCGACGCCACGCGAACGATCCAAAAAACACCCTGGGCGGCCACGGGCGACGACACCGATCCGACGCCCTTTAGCGCGTGCGCCGCCGTCCGCACTTCCGCGGGAATGCGTGCATTTGTCCCGCGATCATCGCCGGGCGCACTGACAAAACCAACGTCTCCCAGGAGGTCCACGGGGCCGCCACTTTTCGCGCTCGCATCGGTGGATTGTGCCTTCGCGACCTCGCCAAACTGCGCCGCGCTCGGCTCGTGCCCCAAGAGTGAAACAGCACGCTTGGCGTCCCGATCGGACGGCACCACAATGGCCTGCAAGCGCCGCCGTTCAGGCTCGGAGTACGAGCCGAGGCGTTCTGTGTAGTATGCACGTACATCGGCCTCGGGCAGGGCCTCGGGCCGGGGAACCGTCTTGTGAATTTCCTGCAACATCGCGTCGCGAAGGGCGGCGCGCAGCTCTTGGGCGACGGCCGGTGTTTTGTCGAGACCCTGCGCGATGGCTTCTTGGGCGAGGGCTTCCGTTTCGATCAACGCTTGCAGCAGTTCTTTGCGCCGCGCGGGCGCTTCAAAGCGCGCGCGATCCACGTCGTCGAGGCTCGAAAGTGCCTCCAAAAAATCTCCGACCGTGATGGCGCGACTGCCCACCGTGGCCAGCACTTTCGCCTCCAATTGGAGCGTGTCAGCCTCGGCCTTTTTGGCCTCGTCCCGGCCCGGACCCTTGCACCCGGCCAAGGTTAAGGTCAGGGCCAACGGCAACGCCAACGGCAAGGTCAACGCCAACGCTGAGGCCACAAGCAAGCTACAAATCCCGCGTCTCATGGGGCGGCCGCTAGCACGAACGACGGGGGTATTTTCGCGGAGATTGCGGAGCGCGCGCGGGACCGCTAGGGCGTCGCGGTTATGGGCACGTCGACTGGCAGCACAACTTCCGCATCGCCTTTCTACCGTCGCATCGTTCTCAAGCTGAGCGGCGAGGCCCTGTGTGGCGCCGGGAGCTTTGGCATCGATCGCGACGTCATCGCGGCGACGGCGCGCGAGTTGCGCGAGGTTCACGCCGAGGGTGTTCAAATCGGCCTCGTCGTCGGCGGAGGAAACATTTTTCGCGGCTTGAAGGGCGCAAGCCAGGGCATGGATCGCGCGCAAGCCGACAGCATGGGCATGCTCGCCACGGTCATCAACTCCCTCGCGCTTCAAGACGCGCTTGAAAAGGTCAGCGTGCCCACGCGCGTCATGACGGCCATCGCCATTCAGCAAGTGGCCGAGCCCTACATTCGTCGCCGCGCCATTCGCCATCTCGAAAAGGGCCGCGTCGTGATTTTCGCCGCAGGCACAGGCAACCCCTACTTTAGCACAGACACCGCCGCGGCCTTGCGCGCGATGGAAATTCACGCAGATGTGCTGTGCAAAGCCACCAAAGTAGACGGCATCTACGACCGCGATCCGATGCAGTTTCCCGACGCCGCGCTGGTGCCAAAAATGAGTTACGACCGCTTTCTCGCCGACCGCATCGGTGTCATGGACGCCACCGCGATCTCCCTCTGCCGCGACAACAATTTGAAGGTCCGCGTCTTCAAACTCGCCGAGTTCGGGAACATCACCCGCGTCGTTCGCGGCGAGGCCATTGGCACCATCGTCGCCGACTGAACGCTGCGCCCCATCGCCCTCTGGTCACGCGCGAGGTGCCGGAGTAGAGCCTCGGCCTATGAGCGACCTGCCTGTTCGCCGCACATCCCTCTTCGCCGAGCACGTGCGCCTCGGTGCCCGAATGGTTCCTTTTGCTGGTTGGGAAATGCCCATTCAGTACACAGGCATCGTCGACGAACACAACGCGTGCCGCAACGCCGCGGGCCTTTTTGACGTGAGCCACATGGGCGAACTCGCCCTCGATGGCCCGCTCGCGGGCGAGGTTATCAACGAGCGCATCACGAACGACGCCAGCAAATTGGCAGTCGGTCAGGCTCTCTACACCTGCGCGTGCAACGAACGCGGCACCGTCCTCGACGACCTCATCATCTACCGCGCAGCGCCGGGCGCGTGGATGGTCGTTTGCAATGCGAGCAACCGCGACAAGATCGTTGCCGTCTTCGAGACCGCCGCAAAAGGCCGATGCGGCTTCACGGATCGCAGCGACGCGACGGCTCTAATCGCCCTGCAAGGGCCCAAGGCTTTTGACGTTTTGGACCGGGCCGGCGGCGACGCGGCGAAGCTGCGTGAACTGAGTCCCTTCGGATTTCGAGACGCGATTGTGTGCAATCTACAGACAACTGTCGCGCGCACCGGGTACACCGGCGAAGACGGCGTCGAGATTTTTGTCGCGTGGAACGACGCTCCAGTCTTGTGGCGCCAGCTTCTCGAACTAGGCGCCGATTTGGGCGTAAAGGCCGTCGGGCTCGGGGCGCGCGACACGCTGCGCATGGAGGCGAAGCTTCCACTTTACGGGCAAGAGATCGACGACACGACGCACCCGCTCGAAGCCGGCTTGGCGTGGGTTGTGAAGCTCGACAAGGGCGACTTTGTGGGGCGCAGCGCGTTGATAGCCGCGAAAGAAAAGGGCCTCACGCGCAAGCTCGTGGGCTTCGAGATGGTGGGCCGCGGCATTGCGCGCCACGGCTACGAGCTGCTCAATTCAGAGGGCGTCGTTGTGGGCACGTGCACGAGCGGCAGCCCATCGCCGACCACGGGCAAGAACATTGGCATTGGCTATTTGCCCACCGAACTTGCGGCCATCGGCTCGCAATTTCTAGTAAATTGCCGAGGAAAACACATTGAAGCGGTGGTGGCGAAAACGCCTTTCATCACGAAGAAGCGCCCGTCGTCTGTCGGTTATTCAAAAGTCTAAACACGGATATTTTTCTCATGAGCACGAACGAACTTCCCCAAGACTGCCGCTTCACCAAAGACCACGAGTGGGCACGGGCCGAGGGCGACGAACTCGTTATTGGGATCACGCGCTTCGCCGTAGACCAGCTCGGCGACATCACTCTCGTCTCGATCGACGCCCGCGTGGGCGGCCGCATCGAAGAGGGCAAACCGTTCGGAACCATCGAGTCGGTCAAGACCCTAAGCGATCTTTATGCGCCTATTTCGGGAGTCGTGACGCGGGTGAATAAAGCCCTCGACGACCAGCCCGAACTCGTCAACGACGACTGCTACGCGGGCGCGTGGATGATCGCGATTCGCCCGGACGACGCGGCCAATCCTGGGCATTTGCTCGACCTCGCGACGTACCAAGCTCACTGCGACGCCCAGCACTAACCGCCGGCCTCGGGGCTCTGAGCCCGGGCGGGTCAGCGCAGCTTTTGCCGCGTCGGGAGAAATTCGTGCGGCCCTCTGGTGCGAGAACGTGCGCGAACGCGCTCGATTGCCTCGGTACCGAGAAGCCCCACCAGCGCCAAAAGTGCCACGTATCCCATGCCCGCAAGACACCGCACGACGGGGCGTGAGGGCAACTTTCGGCCCCAATTTTTTCAAAAAAAAAGCCGCCCCGTTTCGCGGACGCCCTCGCCGGTGGAAAACCGGAAGAAGGGCATGCGCTCAGGGGCGGCAGGGGCGGCAGGGGCGGCGGGCGTTTCGGAACGCGCGGCGTGGCCTAGAAGAGGGCTTTGAGCTCGATCGCTGGCTCTTT
>CAMCKZ010000132.1 GCA_945875545.1 Polyangium aurulentum
GCGACAGAGGGGGACCCAGGCCCCCTCCCCAACCTTCCTGTCTGCTTCGCATCCAGAGGATTGGGTCCCGCCCAGGCTGCGTCGCGGCTTACCGCGGATAGGCGACCGCGTGCGTCCCACGCGTAGCGAAGGAACGCGCCCTCAAACCGTGCGCGGTATGTGGTTACAAACAGAGCCGATTTGTGGGCCGCGTGGCCGCCTTGGCCAACGCGGAACTCCGGTGGACGTTCGTCAATTTTCGAGCAATTGGCCAGCACTTTGGCCTCATGGTCGTTCCATTTGCCGACGCGGGGCGAACGTTTGATCGCGTCTCCGCCACGTCGCTATCCGATTACAAGTTTGGCTACGGGGCCGGGTTCCGCATCGCGTGGAACCAGGCCCCAATCATCAACGTCGACTACGGCAGGAGCGCCGAGGGTAGTGCACTCTACATCAACTTTGGTCACCCCTTTTGAGCCGCCCTCGTTGATGCAGTGCCGCGCCGGTCACTGACCTTCCGGCGTCCACTTCACCCAAGCGCCCGTCGTCGCCCACTTGTCCGAAGCGTCGCGAAACGCGCCAATGTATTTCGCGGTCGTATCCGCCATGGGGGCCGCGGGGCTGGCGGCCTTGGAGACGAGAATTCCCGCCGCGCCGTAGAGAGCCGCAGGCGCATTAAAGCTCGGTGCCGACGCGTTTGAGCAGGCCTCGAGGGCTGGGTCTGTGTCGAGGATGTTGCTCGCGGCGGGCACGTTCAGCCACGTGAACTCGCTGAACGCAGTCTCGGTGGACGAGGTCTCCGCGAAGCCGACCGCGGGGTTCGTCGCCGAGCCCGTAACAGCGCCGCCAGCGGCGTTTGGAGCCCCGCTGAACTTGAAAAAGAGGCTGCTCGAAACGGTGAGCGACGGGCCAGAGGCCTGCGTGCCATTGGCGCGCAAGTGGGTCTTGGCGTCGCGCACGTCGAGGCCGTAGTCGAAGCCGTAGGCCAGGACGTTGCGAATGGTGGCGCCGGTGTTGCGGCGCAGCAACATGCCGAACTTCTTCTTCGCGCCCGGAACCATGTTACGGCCGCAGAGCGTTGCATTTGAAATGGTCGGATTCGAATTGGGCGTCAGGTCAGTGCCGGTTGCGTCGTTATCGCCCTCGAATCCGTTCATTTCGTCATCAAATGTTCCTTGTTGAAGCACCAAGTGCTGCAAATGTCCGCTAAAGCCCCAATCCCAGTCGAATCCGTCGTCTTGCGGTGACGTGCAGACCAAGTGGTGGGCATTCACCGTACCGCCAAACCATTCGAAACAATCATCGAGGGTGTGGCGCACTTGAATGTGGTGGATCGACGTCCGGCTACCCACGCCGCCGAAGGTCACGCCGTTGATCTCGTTGTTGGCACCGAGTCTCACGCCGCCATATTCAAACCGCGCGTACTCAACGGCCCCGCTGTCGTCGTCGGCGATGGTGCCTCCGAAAGTTGTCTCCGCGGACACGGGCACACCCTCGATCGTGGGCGCCGCCTGGTTCACCGGCGCTCGCCCCATGATGATGAGACCACCCCAGTCGCCGGGCCGCTTCGTTGCGGCGCCGCTCGTAAACACGATGGGCCGATCGGCCTCGCCTTTGGCGACAATCTTCGCGCCAGGTTTGACAACGATGCTCGCGGAAGTGCCTACTTTTCCTGCGATTGTGACGCACGGGTCAATGGACAGCGTCGCTCCGGCCTTCACAAAAACAAGGCCATCGAGCGTCCAGTCTTTGTCGGCGGTGAGACGAATACTGGTCGTCTGTTCGCTCTGGCCGTTGCCAAGGTCCACGTCTCCCTTGAACGTCGCCATCGCCTTTGCGCCGACGGGGCATGGGGCCGGTACCGCTGCATCTGGGACGAGCGCGCCGCCATCCACACCGCCGTCCGCGCCGCCATCCGCGCCAGGGAGGGCCGCGTCGCTGGAAGCCGCGCCAGCGTCCGCGACGGGGACGACACCCGTGTCTGCGACCCCGGGCGTGCCCGAGTCGACGGTCGTCACGACGGTCTTGCCTGTGTCGTCGCTGCACCCCACTGCGAATACGATCGTGCCTAGAACAGAGCCGAACCCAAGAAGCTTACGCATGTTTTATCCTTATCGCATCGTCGCAAGAATATCTCGCGACCTGCGGCGTGCTCTACGCGAACCATGTGGCATTCCAGCGACGCTTGGGGAGAACATTGGTTACACTTGGGAGTCGTATTAGCGGCAAACACTCAGGCATTGCCGCGATAGCCGGTGTTACATTCGTATGCCAACACCCCCACACAATAGAACGTAACCCCGCGTTCGCAGAGCGCATACGCCACTTACGCATACGCGATATGCTCTAGTCGTTAACGTAGGTTAGAAACACGTTGAGATTCGTGCCCGACAGGTACCGCTGGGCCAGCGCGTCGGGGTTCCCGGTGCCGTGTTGAAACCTCCATGGCGCGTTCAAAATATTCTCCGCCGTGACGCGCACTTCAAGACCGGCGTCGAACCGGTAGGACCCGGTGACGTCGACCACATGGCGTGGCATTTCGAAGAGATCCGGAACGCCCTGAATGCCCACGAGAACGAGCCGCGGACCATAGACATTGTACATCAGCCGCAGGCGCGACTTTCCGCCCTTCGGTGCCCAGTCGATGGCCGAATTGACGATGTAGGGCGCCTGAAACGTGAGAGCTCGCTCGCTTTGCGTTGTCAGAACCGAGCGAATAGCCGGGTCTCCGGGAATCTCTACCCGCGATCGCACCAACGTAAGATTCGCCACCACGACCAAGTCTTGGAGGACGGGCACGTCGTTCGCGAGGAACGCAAGGCTCTTGCGTGTCTCGATCTCGATGCCAAGGTTTCGCGCATTCGGCGCGTTGGTGAAGTAGTTGAGGGTGCTCGATCCCTGCTGGTAAATAATGGGCTCGATGGGCTTCTGAAAGTATTTGTAGAATGCAGATACCGCAACGACCTCACCCGCGGAGGGAAACCACTCCCAGCGCGCATCGAGATTGGTGACGAGCGTACGCTGTAGTCCGGGATTTCCCTGGTTATCGCGCGCGCCAAAGTAGTCGCTAAAAAGAAACGGAGCGAGCTCCCGAAGCTGGGGCCGGGCCACCGTTTGCGACGCCGCGAGGCGCACGTTCATGTCTTCGGCGGCGCGGTAGATCAGGGCGGCGCCCGGTAGAATATCGGGGGTGTCGAAGTTGTACGTTCGCCCCGCGGTGTTGAGGGTCTGGCGCCAATGTTCAAGCCGCGGTCCGCCGACCAGGCGAAGCTTCTCGTCGAAGCCTACGAGTTCGGCCATCGCGTAAGCGGCGGTGACCGACGATGCCGCGGTGTAGCTGTCGGTACCCTGGGTATTTTCACGCAATTGATAACAGTTGGCGACGTAGGAATCCGAAAACGCGCGGTCCAAGGGCTGCTGCGTCGGGTCGGGTTTGCAGGCCGCGAGAGAGGTCGCTTGGCTATTGGGCTCCATGTTGAAACGGCGCGCGTCGAAGGATCGATCGCGGCCCTGATAGAAGCCGCCCACTTTGAGCGAGGCCGACGACCGCCCGAGGGCGTCAAGGTTTGCGACGCGCGTGGCCTGTTTGACGTTGAGCATCGCGCCCATTCCCGTCTCCGCCTGCTGCCCAAAAAAGTGGAGCCCGCTGAAGGGCCGAACGTCAAACGAGCGCAGCGGCGCTCCGGTATTTTTGTCGACGGTGGCCGGGTCGACAACGAAGACATTCCCGCGAAAATCCGGGTCATCCAGCGTTGCGCGGCTAAACGTTCCAACCCAATCGACCTCGGGCTTTTCGAGGCCCGCGGCCATGGGCGAGAACTTGTGGTCGCCGCGCAACTGCGAAAAGAGAAGGCCCCGATTGACCGTGCGAATGCGTGTATCTTCCACGATGTTTTCGGGAAGCTCGTCGGTCACGCCAGAAAACTGACGCGCTTCGAGGTCGCCGCTTCGGCTGTAAAGCGTGGTCAGTGCAACCTTGTGATCGGCCGCGCCGTAACCCACCGAGGCGAACGTGCTCCACAGGGTGCGCGCCGTTCCGCTCTGACCCCGAAGCTCGTTGAAAACCGAGTAACTCTTTGGATTTGTTGGGTCTTTTTGCGGGCCGAAAGTGCGCAGAAGCTCGTCGTACCGCCGCGTAAACGAACGACCATAGGAGACAGCCGCCTGGTACGAGAGGCTCTCGGCCGCCGGCCCTCCGAGCTGCAACGTGTCGCCGACCACCATGCTCCCGCCGAAGTTCGGCGGCGACGTGACGGCCTTTGGCGCGACGGCGCTGTTGATCGAAAGCCGGTACGCGGGGTCTTCCAAAATCACGCTCTGCGCCCGCGCAGGAAAGCCGCCCGGCAAGCTTCGAAGCCCGCTTCCGAGAGCTACCGCGTCGTACCTTGCACTGTCGGGCGGTGCGAGGCGCGACTGAAACGTGGACTCGGAATTGAACCCGCTGCTCAAGGTGCCGGTGAACGTGAATTTGGTAGGAAAATCCCTGGTATGAATGCTTACCGAACCGCCCACAAAGTCGCCCGGCATGTCCGGCGTGAAGGTCTTGACAACGCCCACATCCGAGAGCACGGCCACGGGAAAAATGTCGAGGGGAACGGCGGCCCGATCGGGCTCAGAGCTCGGCAGCGGGGAGCCATTGAGAAGCGCATTCGTATAGCGCTCGCCGAGCCCACGAACATACACAAACTTGTTGTCAACAATCGTGGCACCCACGACGCGGCGCACCGCATCGGCGGCATTTCGGTCAGGGGTTTTCGCAATCTCCTGCGACCCTATGCCGTCGGTCACATTCGCCGATTTCTTCCGCAGTGTGAGTTGCGCGTTGGTCGTGGCGCGAAGAACGTCGGCCTCGATTGCCGTGACAACTTCCTCGGATTTGCGATCAGCATCGAGCACCACATCGAGGCGTTGAATCTGCCCAACGACAACCTTGACATTTTCGACGCGACGTGCCTTGTGAAGTTCGTAAAAGACCCGCAGCGTGTAATTTCCCCCGGGTACCTCGAGGCGAAACCAGCCGTCCACGTCGGTCAAAACGCGTTTGCTTGTACCCACGATCGCGACCTGCGCCTCAATGAGCGCATCGCCCCCGCTGCTGTTCACGCGCCCCCACACGACACCCTTGCTGGCCGGTGCGAGGCGGTTCGGGGCATCCTCGGCGGCGGCGTCGGGTTCGCCAGCGGGGCCGCCAGCGACCTCCTGAGCCTGGGCTTGAGCCGCAAGAAACCATGGACAAATGCAGGCGATAGCGGCGAAAGCCCGAAGGCCCGAGGTGCGGGTCATGGATTGGCTCATTTTGTAAAGGCGAAGAAAAAAGAGGGACGGCTACTTGCCAACCAAGACGGCAATGGTCGTGGCGCCCGAGTTCCTCAAGCGGTCCATGACATCGACGGTCGCCTTGTACGGCGCCTCGTCGGCGGCATCGAAGAACACGGTGCGATCGTGACGCGCAGCGACCATCGGACGGAGCTTTTCCACAAGCTCCATCAGCGCAACCTCGTGGCTGTTGACCACGATTCGGCCGTCGGCTTCGACCCTCACGACGACGTTGGTTGGGTCCGGCGGCGGCGGCGTTTCGGCCTTCGTTTCCGGGGGTAATTGCAGCCAAAACTGCTTGGTCAACAGCGGCGTGACGACCATGAAAATGATGAGGAGCACGAGCACAACGTCGACGAGGGGCGTCACGTTCATCATCGGCGCGGGTGAGCCTTTTCCGGCGGGCGTAGCGAAGGCCATGGATCAGTTTTCCCGATTTTCGTTTTTGCCGTTTTGCGCTTCTCCCGCATTGGCGCGGCTTCCGACTGCCAACGACACACCGGCAAATCCGATGCGGCGCGCGAGCTCAAAAACGTCGCGGACTTTGGCGTACGCAAGCCCGGCGTCTCCGCGCAGGACCACCTTGCGGTCGCCCGTCGTTTCGTGAATGGCGCGAAGCTTTTCTTCGAGCGTAGAAAGGGTGACGCTCTCTTTCTCCAAGTAGAGCCCGCCGGTCTCGCCAAGCGTCACCGTGATGGGGTCGAGCTTGGCCTTTGCGTTGGTGTCGACCGCTGTTACGCCAGGCAATTCGCAGCGTTCGCCGTTTTCCATCTGCGGCGCTATCACCATGAAAATGATGAGGAGCACGAGGCAGACGTCCACGAGCGGCGTGACGTTGATGTCGGGCTCAGGCGACTTTCGCGTGGTGCTGGCCGATGCCATGCCCATGTGCGCTCTCCGCTTCGTCGAGAAGTTCACCAACCGATTGATCGACGCTCCGTTCGAGCTCCGACACGCGACCGCTGAGCATGTTGTAGAGTACAACTGCTGGTATCGCGACCATGAGGCCGAACGCCGTTTCGATGAGGGCCTCGGAGATGCCCGAGGAGACCGCGCCAAGGCCGCCGGACCCGGATTTTGCGATGCCTTGAAACGCGCCGATGATGCCGACGACCGTTCCGAGGAGACCGACGAAGGGCGCGATCGAGCCAACGGAGGCGAGCAGACTAAGTCCGCGTCGCAGGTCGGCGCTCGTCGTTTCGAGCTGGCGAACGGCCTCGCGGCGCGCCACTTCTACGGGCGAGAGATTTCCCTTGCCGGTCTTGGCACCCTGGTATTTCTCTAGGATTGGAACGATGGCGCGGCACAGAAAACTGCCCTTCGTTTCGGTGCGGGCCGCCGCAAGAACGGCTCCGAAATCGTGACCCGCCATGGCCGGGTGAGCGACTCCAGCAAATGCGAGGGTGGCCTTGCGATGGCGCGCGTAGGCGATGAGGCGCTCGACGTAAACGGCCACCGACGACACGGCCATGCCCAACAGGCACAGGGCGATGAATCGGCTTAGCATTCCCATGCTGGCCCAGATGTGGATCGGATTGAACGACATGCGGAACTCCTTGGTTGCAGCTTGCAGGTTGAAGAAATGAGAGACGTCGCGCCCGGCTTTAGCCGCGCAGGCTGAAAGGTATTTTTGCGGTTCGAAAGACCGACTTCACGTGGCCCTCAGGATCGCGCGCGGGCGCGTATTTCCACTGGCGGACCCAGGCCACGGCGAGCTCGTCAAAGAGCGGATGGCCCTTGAGAACGCGCACGTCACGCACCGCACCTTTTTCGTCGACCACGAACTTGAGAACCACCACGGCCTCCAGGCCCTGCGTCCGCGCTTCTTCGGGAAATTTCGGCGCATCCGGTTTTTCCAACAGCTCCGGCGGCGTATCTTCTTCCGACAATTGCGTGGGGCCGTGGTCGACCGGCGGTGGTGCCACCACGACCTCAATGGCGGGCCCTGGTGCCGCCGCCACCTTCTCGCCGACCGGTGCGCCGCCTACCAGACCACTCGGGTCCCCAACGCCCTCCAGGGCCGCCACAGGGCCTCGCGCGGTTGGCAGCTCTTTGGGCATCTCCACGGGCACGCTTGCCTCGGGTGCGCCCAGCGCAATTGGTGCGGGCGCGGTCGAGGCCTTCGTGAGAGCGGGCGGCGGCGGCGGCGGCTCGGGCGCGATTTCTTCGGCCCTGGTCACCATTTTGATCTCGACCTCGGGCTCCGTCGCGATCCCCGAAGGACGGTCGCCGAAGCGCGCGGCGAGGAGGCCCAAAACCAGGAAAATCCCTAGGCCCACGGCGTATCCCGTGGCCAGGCGGCGTGTGCGTTCCTCGTCTACGGCGACGACGCCCCAATGGGTAAGATCCATG
>CAMCKZ010000133.1 GCA_945875545.1 Polyangium aurulentum
CGACCCCAATGGTGCCGTTCGTGAGCGTAACCCCATAAAAGCCAGGAGAAGCGGACTCGGTGGCCTTTTGGAAGGCGGACGCGTAGTCCGTGACGTTCGGCTTTGCGGCGTCGAACGCGCCCGTCGGGAGGGGCATCAGGCCGATGAGCCCATAGTCGGCAGCACCGGTGCCGTGCAAATGCATGTGGGAAAATCCGACGATCGTGTCGTCTTCGTGCCAGTACCCTGAGTAGTGGAGGAAGTTGACGCGGCCCCATCGGCCGCTCGTGTCCGGGCCCACTTTCACAAGGCCTTGCGGCGCGGCGGCCCCAGGAAACGCGCTGCCGAAGCCAAAACCGAAGCCGCCGGTCCCGATGAACATTGGCGCAACACGGTTCGCCGCCGGGCGCGTGACCGTGGTGTCGTCGCTGGAGAAGGGAAATTCCCGCTCGCCCTCCCGAGCCGCGCACCCAGGCACGCCCGCACCCCACACACCCAACGCCAGCAGGGATCCACACACCATCGCGGCGACGGGAGAGCGAAGGCCGTGACTCGGCGCAAGGTGACGAACAGGCATGGGCAACCCTTCAGGCAGGAGACCAACATCGGCACGTCGCGGATGTTTGGTCCCGCAGGATCGCGTGGCGGGGGGCTGCGGTCAAGGGGCAAACGTCGCAAACCGTGGTCGTCCTCGCGATCCGTAGCGCGCGAGCGTCGTCGTCAATCGCTTTTACCCTGTCTTTCAAGCGATTTGGGCCGTGCTTTTCTGTTGCCCTTAGGGGACACATCTGATGTTCTCGGCGGATGCGTCCCATGATCGTTGGAACCCTCGCGTTGGCCTCGTCGGTGTTTTTTTTCGGTCCCGGCTGCGGAACACCTGAGTCCGGGCTTCTGGGCTCCGCCGATGCGGGCGGCGTCACTGTGAGCGCGTGCGGCTCCTGCGACGACAACCATTTCACCAGGTGCAACGCCGCGGGTACAATTACAGACCGTGTTGATTGCGTGCTGCAAGTTTGTGTGGGCAAAGTCGGCTGCAGCGACTGCGCGCCGGGGCAGAACGGCTGCGACGGAAACGTCGTCAAGAGCTGCGACGCAAGCGGCACCTTCAAGGCTGCGGTCGAGACCTGCGACCTTAACGCGGGTCTCCGGTGCGTGGGCGGCACCTGCAAAAGTGCTTGCGAAATCGCTGCCGGAAGCCCATCCAACATTGGCTGCGAGTTCTGGCCCGTCCACCTGCCGAATGCTTGGGGTGTCGACGGAAACGCCGACTACGCGCCGTGGGGCGTGGTCCTCGCAAACGCCGGCGACGCCGAAGCCACCGTGACCATCGAGTTGAATGACGCAGCGTACGGGCAAGCCACGCGACCTCGCGCGGTATCAACCTTTCGTTTGCGTCCGGGCGAGCTTCGCCGCGAACTCTTGCCGATCCGCGTCATCGACGGCGGCGAGAACGAGGCCCACAACCCGGAGCCCACCGGCACCGCCCTCAGCGCGAACGCCTTCCGCATCACGAGCACGAACCCACTCGTAGCGTATCAGTTCAACGCGGCGGAGCAGCAATTCTCGAACGACGCATCTCTGCTCCTTCCCTCGGGCGTCCTCGGAAAGGTCCACCGCGTTCTGTCGTACGGCGCGGCAAACCCCATACAGGTGGCCATCCCCGGTGCGCCAACGTTTCGCGGCATTCCCGACCACGGCTACGTGTCGATCGTCGGAATCAAGGAGGGAACGCACGTTACGGTGGTGCTCGGCGGCCCGATTCAAGCGGGCAGCGGCATCCCTAAGTCGCCAAAGGGCGCGGTAATTCGCGCAGTCCTCGGGCCCTTCGAGGTACTTAACCTGTCGACAAACGTCGAATCGTTGAACGACCTCATCGCCGGCATTCTGCCCGACATGACTGGGACCACGGTCGAAAGCGACTACCCGGTTGCGGTCTACACAGGTACACAACGTACGGCCATTGGGCCACCGGAGAGCGCGGGTTTTGGCAAGTTCGAGGAGACGTGCTGCACCGACCACCTGGAAGACCCGGTGCTCCCGATGACGAGTCTTGGCAAGACCTTCGCCATAGCACACAGTCCGTACCGGAACGGCACCGCGCCAAAGGAGCCGGATCTCGTGCGCATGCTCGGTGCGGCTGCAACAACCGTGGTCACGACGAACCTGCCGTCGCCGAACGACACCTTCACGCTCGCGCCGGGGGCTTTGCGCGAGATTTGGTCCGCTCGCGACTTCACCATCGTCGCGACCGAGCCGCTGTATGTCAGCCAACTGCTCGTAAGCCAGGCAATATGCGGTCGAACCATCGGCGACCCCTCGCTGACGAGCGCGATTCCGAACGACCAATACCGCAGCGATTACCTGTTCCTGATGCCGCCGTCGTGGAGCGAGAATTACGTCGTGCTTACGGTTCCTGCTGGCACCGAGGCCGCTATCCGCGTCGACGGTGCAGCTCTTCCAGCCACATGCACCTCGGCCACCGTGGGCACCATTGGCGTCACGAGTTACCTGGCATTTCGCTGCCCATTCAACGAGGGTCCCCACAAAGCGACGGGCTCGGCACCGTTCGGACTGATGGCGTACGGATACGGCAATGCCGGCAGCTATGCCCTCGCGGCCGGTGCCAACGTGAAGGCGATCTATTCGCCGCCCCCGCTCCGCTAGTAAAAACACGAGCCATTTCAGTGGTTTGGGGCCTCCTGGGCTCGTCGTCGGTTGCCGGCGTCGACGCGTTGGCCGCCCAAGAGGGGCGCTAAATGCCAAAAAACTCCCGAATCTTGGCCAATACCTGGGCGCTCGACTCCTGCACGCGCTTTTCTTTGGCCTCCGCCGACAGCCCTTCTCGCACCGCGTCGAGTTCCACCCGGCGCCGCGTGAGAAGCTCCGCCACGGTTACCGCGAGCAACGGACGAATCTGCAAGACGTTTTGGAACGCCACTTTGTCGAGGCGGTAACACTCAATGTCCGTGGATGCGACGATGGTCGCCGCCCGCGGCTCGCCGGTCAACAAGCCCATTTCGCCAACAAAAATCGGCCCTTGGAGCTTTGAAACCTCCCGCTCCATGCCGCCGGCAACCGCGACCCGGACCGAGACATCGCCCGACATAATGATGTACAACCAGTGCGCCACATTGCCCTGCTTGGTCATCGTTTCGCCCTTGCTATACGGGGCGTATTTGAGGCCCTGGGCGATAATGGTTCGCTCTTCCTGCGACATATCGCGGAAAACCTCTACCTCGCGGAGGCCGCCGACGAGCTTCGCGCGCTCCGCCTCTCGCTCTTCGTCCGTGGGCCCGTGGCTGACGCCTCTCACGAAGAGACTGGACGTACTGTGCGACAAGGGAATACCGATGCGCCGCAAAACGGTGAAAACAATCGTGCGCACCGCGCTGTCGGTGGGGTCGTCGGCACCGATGTCGGTCAGCCAATAACGGACGGCGTATTTGCACCCGGCGTCATTGAAATCAATCAAAATGCACTGGGGTGGCGGTACGGGCGACACCCGTTCGATCGCTGCGTTATTAAGGCCCTCAGCCACAGCTCTCATAATCAGCGCGGGAGAATGGACCGAATCGGTGGTGAAATAGACCCAGCGTCGCCACAGCGCGGGCTGGCCCGTCCGGCGACCCATGACGGTGACCTGACCCTTCATGAGCATCGAGTTCGGAAAGATCACGGTTTCCCAGTTGCGGGTCTCGACCGCGGTGTGGCGCCAGCGAATTTCCGTCACGCGGCCCGATACGTCGCCCACTTTCACCCAGTCGCCGACCCCGATGGAGTTGTCGAGTTGCAAGGCGAGACCGCCCATGACGTTGCCCAGCGTGTCTTGCAGGGAGAAACCGATGACCGCGGTCACCACTGCCGAGGTCGCGATGATTCCAGACAAATTAAAGCCCATACGGGAAGCGACCGCGAGGACCGCGACGATGAATGCGGCCGCCGTCACCAAATCGCGTAAAATGCGGGGCGCGGGAAGGCGGACCCGGGGCAAGACAACGTCGAAAACGAGGTGCCCAGCGATTCGAATGCCGGTCATTGCTGCGAAAATCAGCAGAACCATTCGGACCGCTCCGTGGGTTGGCGATGCCACGCCGTCGCCGGCCTGGGCCCAGCTGCCCGCCATCGACTGCCCAGCATGCGCGTAGCCGAGCCACCCCGCCACGGGCACGAGAGCCAAATGCCCGACAAAAAGCAGGACAATCCCTCCGTCGCGGCGCTCAGTGCTGGGACCAAAGGCTCGCGTGGCCGCCAACATGAGCACCAGCGCCACCCCAAGAAAGAGCGTGTTCGCGCCGTCGGCTTCGTCTAAAATATGGCCTAGCAGGGTCATCTGAATCTCCGCAGTCGCCAAGGGCACGGGGGTTTAGGGCCTATACAACGGCTGGCAGCGCGCCCCCGCTCGCGCCATCGCATGAGCATTATCACCGGATGCGGCCCGGCGTATAGATAAAAAACACAACCATTCGTGGAGCGGCTGCCATCGCGACTCGCTGCCAACGGGATCGACCCGCGCCGCGCGATCCCCGGGAATAAACCCCGCGGATCGGACGTCTATGCTTCATGCGCGCGTTTCGGATCTGGCCGGGTGTCCTTCTGGCCGTCATTGTGGCGCTGTTTCCATGTCCCGCGCGCGCCGGCGACGACGGATTGCGGTGCGGCAATCGCCTCGTCACCCTGGGCGATCTCCAAGCCACGGTGCTCGACCGCTGCGGCGAGCCTGGGTTCCGAAGCTCGCGCGTCGAGAGCCGCGTGCGCTTCGGACGAACGGTCTGGGTGACCGTCGATGAGTGGGTTTACCGCTTCGGGCCCCGAGATTTCCCACGCCGCGCGCTTTTTGAGGGCGGCCGCCTCATCTCCGTCGACGCTCTGAGCCGCTGAGTCCTTAAGCCGCTGACTCCTTGGGTCATTAGGCGCTCGGCTTTACGGACAGTTCGCGCGTTTCTCGCGTTTTAACCGCCTTTTTACGTGTTTGCGATCCGCATAATACGCTGCACATTCCAGCGTTCAGCGCGCTGGGCCTCGGGCAGAAGCGATTTCCGTCGTCACGTAGGCCCGCAGGGTTTCGCCCAGTCGCGGCGCGCAGCCGTTCACCAGTTCGTGTAGCACGCGGGCGTCGCAGGGCCGACCGACGTGCAGCTCGTCGTAGAAGCCTTCGTCCGGGCACCCAATATCACTCGCACGTTTCGTAAGGTTACAAAAGTCGACACCGTGCTTCTCGGTGACCGCGCGGGTGCGGGCCTCGAAGGCCGCGTAGGCCCCCTGTTGCGACGGCGAATCAGCGGCAAGCGGGCGGAGCGGCGGCGCGTAGACAATGACCGGTATCCCTGCCTTTTCCGCCTTTCCAAGCATATCGTCAAAGCGCTCGATGGACGCCTCGTTGACCACCCGCTCGCCGCGTGCCTCCTCGAGGCCCGGTTGCCGACGGGGCACGAGTTTGCCGTTTACCTCGGCCGGGTACACACGCGAACCGTCCGATAGCCAACGATGGGACGTGGACGCGGCCCCGGCGGGAAGAAGCACGAACGGCTTGCCGTCGTCGGCACCGATTTGTACGGATCGTCGGCGAAAACCCGACTCGTTCCACAGAGCCGTCAGCGTGAATTTCGTCTGCGCGAGGCTCAAAAGGCTCGGCAAATCGTCGTACCACCGGGGCACGCTCGGTGCACCGCGGACAAAAAGAGGACCGGCGAAGAAGCCCGGAGCATCCGCGGGCCCGTCGTAGGGCGGATCGATGTGGGGCTCAAGCATTTCGCCCGAGCGAACGTCCCACAGGATCATTTTCGGCACATTGGCGCGCCGCAGCAAGGCGTCCAACACCTCCCATTGGTAGGCAAAATGGGCGCTCGACACAAATCCGTTGTAAAAGCGCTCGGGTTTCCGGAAAAATGTGGCGGACATATGGTCCGCGTCGCTTTGGCCGAGAACGACCACGTCGAGCCCCGCGGGCAAGATCGGCGCCCACGTCCAGCGAAGTCGCCGCTCCGCGCGCGCGTCAGGCACCATCGTGAGTCCGTACCGAAGCGGTTCCCGCGCCAGGGCCGACAGGGGGGCAAAAAGATCACTCGAAGTGTCCGAGCCAGTTGTGCGCACCTTCACGCGCTGATTCAGCGCAAGCAGCCCGCCGGTCGCGGCGCACACGATCGCGACGAAGGCGACAGCGCGATGAAGGCCGGGGACGTCGAGGCGGGTGGTCATGGCTCAAAAGGCAAAGTAGAGAAACTTGGACGAAAGATTGAGGTGCAATATCGCCACCACGGTGAGCGCCGCGAGACCGAACACCTTGGGCCAGCTCAGTTTGTCCCAATCGATTGCATTCGAATTCTTCGGAAGTGCTGCCACGATCACGCCCACGGCGATGTACAGCCACAGCTCGTTTGGAACGCTGGGCGTGCGCCACAGGAGCGACGCGCGGTAGCAAAAGAGGCTCAAGTCACCCCATGTGTGCATCCGAAACGGGACCCACGAGATCAGAATGAATCCGCCCATCGCGACGCGGCGCACCAGGGCCGGCAGCCGCGCCCACGGGCCGTCGAGGCGGTGAAACACGAGGAGCAACGTGCCATGGAACGCGCCCCAAAGCAGGAAATTGAAGCCCGCGCCGTGCCAAAGGCCGCCGAGCACCATGGTCGCCATCAGGTTGAAGCTCGTACGCCGAGGGCCGATGCGGTTGCCGCCGAGGGGGATATACAAATAATCGCGCAGCCACGAGGAAAGACTGACATGCCACCGCTTCCAGAAATCGCTTGGCGATGTGGCGTGGTAGGGCGAATCAAAATTAATACTAAACTCGAGACCAAGCATTCGCGCGAGGCCGCGGGCCATGTCCGTGTAACCGCTGAAATCGAAGTAAATTTGCAGCGAGAATCCGACCATCGCGGCCCACACGTCGAGGGAGCCATATTGCGGCAGCGCGTCGAGGATTGGGTCCGAGAAGAACGCGAGGCGGTCGGCGATCAACACCTTTTTCACGAGGCCACACGCGAAGAGAAAGAGGCCGCCCGCGAGCTTCGAGTTGTCGACGGGGCCCGAGCGTTCGAGCTGGGGCAACAGCAAGCGCGGGCGCACGATTGGTCCGGCGATGAGCTGGGGAAAAAGGCTCACGAACGCCGCGAAGTCGAGGTACGAACGCGCGGCCTTGAGGTCGCGCCGGTAGACGTCGATGGAATAGCCCATCGATTGAAATGTATAAAAACTAATTCCAGCCGGCAGTGCGACGCGGAGTGTGGTCTGAATGATTGGGCCGCCGACACCGGAAAACGCGTTCACGCTATCGACGAAAAAGTTGAAATACTTGAAGAAACACAGCATGCCTAGATTAAAACACAATGAAAGCAGCAAAATAAGCTTGCGGCGCGTAGGCCGGTCTTCGTTTTCCAAGAGAATGCCGACGGTGAAATCGACCGTGGTGCTCACGACCATGAGCAGCGCGAACCACTTGGCCGCGAACGCGTAAAACACGTAGCTCGCCAACAAAATGAAGGCATTTCTGAGCCAACGCTGTCCGAGCAAGCGCCACCCGGCGAGCACAATTGGCAGGTACAGAAACAGAAACTCGAGGCTGTTGAACTTCATCGGCGGACGATTCGCTGGGGCGTTTAGCGCGAGCGCCCTCGCCCGTCAATGGCGGCCAGGTGGACGTTCAAACCGCCAGTGCCTCGGC
>CAMCKZ010000134.1 GCA_945875545.1 Polyangium aurulentum
GAAGACGATCGTCTGGACCTCCGTCAAGGACGGGGACCTGGATATACCTGGATTGGTACAACTCCTTTGCGTCCACATGCAATAACTGTGCCAACTTTACCGCGAGCTCCTACCGGGTGATTCGCGGTGGGTCGTTCGACCTCAATGCATCGTACCTCCCCGCCGCTTACCGCGGCGGCTACTACCCCGCGTCCCGTTACAGCGGCTACGGCGGCCGGTGCGCGAGGACAGCGCTATAGTAAAACGGCACGTATCTTGCTATGAACAACCTAACCGCTTCCCTTGGCCCTTGATCCTTAAACACTTGATCCTTGCTTCCTTGTCTCTCAGCGCGGGCTACGACCCGCGTCTTTCTTCCTGCTGGCATAAAATTCTCCCGCTAATGCTTCCCCGCGAGCCCCGAAGGGGGTCGCGCGGACGCCCTTCATTTACCTGACGATTGGGCGAAGCGGCTCATTTCGCACGCGGGGCCGTGACGAGTCGGGGGGGTCGTGAGTGAGAAGTGTGTTCAAAACCTATGGAGATTTCTGTCCAATGAGACCTACTCGTATTGTCTTTGCGTTTGCAACGATGGGGCCCTTGGCGCTTCTACTCGGATCGTGCGCCCACGAAAAAACGGCGCTTCGAGCGTGTGCCATGCCGAGGCACTCCGTGCCAGGGTTGTCTTTTTCGGGCACTTCCGAGCAGCACGGCGCCGATGGCCGGAGCGAGGCTTTTCTAGACGCCGTGAAAACCGGGCTTGCGCCCCTCGTCGGCTTGAGCGTGACGTCGGTATTCATCGACCAGCGTATGCAGCGGGAGCATAACGGAAACGTCGAGACTACGAGTCGTACGTCCGACGACAGCCGTGTGAGCTTCGGCTTCGAGAGCCTGCGGGACTACAGCGCGACGTTCTGCGAGTCACCTGAGGGCCTATGGCGGGCTGACATCTTTGTTCCCCAGGGCGAGGTTGAGCGCTTGAAGCGCAACGCCCGAGGCATCACGAAAGTGTACGTGTCGTGTGTTTCCGAGGCGGAGGGTGCCTGCTCCCCGGACCTCGACGACCGCGTGCGATCCATCGCTCGCGCCGCGTCTCTCGAGGTGTCGGATGTGGCCGCGCTGGGGGCCGACGCAAAGGTTGCCGAAGTTGCAAGCGACGCGCGCAAGTCGGGTGCTGCGCGGGCTTTGGTGGTCAAACTCTCGGCGCGCGCCGGTCGCTCGGACGATACGTACACGGTTTGCCGCGCGCAGTCGTCCGCAACGCTGTACGCGAGCGACGACGAAAAGGGGCTCGCGGAGGCGAAGCCCGCGGGCTTCGGCGGCGACGGTGGCTACAAAGGAACCGTCTTCCGCGCCACGGGAACCCTGCGCGAGGCCTGCTCGTTGGCGTTTCGCGAAGCGCTTAAGGAACTGGAGGCCGCGATGACGGCGCACGACTCGCCTTGGGCGAAACTTCGCAAAAATTAGGGGTGACGCGAGGACTGCCCGGGTCCCAACCCCATCGTATCCCAGTTGCTGCGCAGCCTGGGCGATGGGTCCCCCGTCACTCCCGCGGCGGCGGGAGTCCAGCAGATTCGCACGGTATTCGGGGTGACGCGAGGACTGCCCGGGTCCAAACCCCATCGTATCCCAGTTGCTGCGCAGCCTGGGCGATGGGTCCCCCCATCCTATCCCAGTTGCTTCGCAGCCTGGGGGGGACCCATGCCCCAGAACGCGTAGCGGGCTGGGATAGCATGGGGTGTGGGTCCCAACCCCATCGTATCCCAGTTGCTGCGCAGCCTGGGCGATGGGTCCCCCGTCACTCCCGCGGCGGCGGGAGTCCAGCAGATTCGCACGGTATTCGGGGTGACGCGAGGACTGCCCGGGCGTAGCCCCGCGTGGGCGGCGGCAACGACGCTGGCCGGATGGACCACGAGATTGCAATGCGACGCCACAAATCAGAGGTGGACCAGCGTAGCGGCCGGAAACGGCAAGTGGGGCCAAAGCGACCTCGTGGGCAGTGTGTGGGAGTGGCACATGGATTACCACCACGCGCCCTTCGTATCACTGTGCGATAACTGCGGTAACTTCACAACCAACACGTATCGCATGGTTCGTGGGGGAGGGTTCCTCAACGGAGCAGGCCACCTGTCCACCCCCTGGCACAACGACTTCCTCGACCTCGGGGGGTCCGCAACGACTCGGGCGCGGGCCGCTGCGCGAGGAGTGCGCCGTGAAATCGGCAGAAAGCAGAGGACGAACGCGTCTTACACCCAAGGGCTTGGAGCCCACGGGTGACCGCGAGTCATGCGCCGCTGCGCGTAAGGGTGGAGGTGAAGCGTTGACAGGGGCACCACCCATCCTATCCCAGTTGCTCCGCAGCCTGGGCCTGGGTCTTTGCCAGTTGCTGCGACGCCTGGGACTGCCAGGGGGGATTCGGCACCCGCATCACCGCGCCCGCGTCACGGCACCGGAACCCACCAGTTGCCGGACGCGACTAACACGGACAACACGCGTATCGAGTTGCCAAAATACACACTGTTGGCCGTCGGAAAACCCTCCGCCACCGTGTCCCATAGGCTGTTCATCCACGCTTGATTCTGCGGGTCGATGCCCGCGCTCACGAGGAATGGCGCGGTAAAACTCAGGTCTTCGTAGTTTGCGTAGCTTTGCCCCGGCGTGCCCGTGCTCACCCGGTACCCCGCCTTCACGTTGTGCGGATTGTCGTTCGCGGCGCGGCGAATGAACGCGTTCACACTTGCAAGCCCCGGGTGCAGCGTGCGGTCGCCGGTCGTCAGCTCGAACGTGCCGAGGCGCCACGGTACCCGGCACGCGTTGTAATGGTAGTCGCCGTCGTGATTTCCCTCAAGAAAACCGCTCGCAACCGGTTGCCACGCGCCGCTCGCCTTCGTCATGAAGTCCGGGAGGAGGCCCGTCGCGGAGCTTCCGCCGCTGGCCATCTGCGCGCTCGCGATCGCCGTCGTCGTTGTTCGCGCCTGCGAAAAGCCTAGAGTCCCATCGAAAGCCTCGAAAGCCTTCAAGTGCCCGAGAAAGAAGTCGGACGTGCGCGTGGCCTTTCCGTACGTGACGTCAGTGTCCCTAACCCAATCGCCGAGGCGCAGGTGTTTGTCGCTCGCGGCGAGAAGCCCGTGGGAGATGCCGCGCAGCATGGCGACGCCCTTCGCGCGGTAGTCGATGGTCCCCGTTGAGCCCCACTGGTTGTCGGCGACGAGAAAGGCGTACGCGATGTCCAGGTCGCCGTCCGTGGCGGAGTCCGTGCCGCCGCTCGGGTTGTTCACGACGTTCGCGCCCTGTCTCACCTGTTGCCAGCCCATGAGCGTGGGCTCGATGGAGCTTCGGTGGGCGTCGTAAAAGCGCGAAAGTGCGTTAAAATCAGCGCGAGCAGCGCCGTCGTTGCCCGCGAGGTAGGCCGCGAGAAGCATGCCGTAGCCGTGGCCCTCGGAGCACGACACCGCGCCGGCCGTTCCTGTCGAGCTGTTTTCGAGGTTGTAGAACACATACGCTTGGCGCGGCGACGTGTTGGCGACGTCGACGAGGTAGCGGGCCTTCCACTGGCGGTAAAGGGTAGCCACCCGGTCGTCGAGTTGCGCTTGCGTCCGGTGGTTCGGGCGAATGGACGCCGTCGCGTACGTAACGTGTTGCGGAAAGGGCCGTCGTGGACCGCCGATGCTCGCGTCCGCGCCCGCGTCCGTGTCGGCGCCCGCGCCTGGACCGGCGTCGAGCGGGCCCGGTAGTGCGCCATCGTGTGGGGAACCTCCCCCGGAGTCCGCGAGAGCTGCGTCCCGAGGGCCGAGGCTCGACGCGTCGAGGCCCGAGTCGCGCGGCGCGGACGAAGTGTCCGTATCGGCGTCCGCGACGTTCGCGTCCGTGGTTGGCGCGGCCTCGCTCGTTTCGTCCGCGTGGTTGCTGCAAGCGGGCAGCGCGGCGACGGCGGCGACGGCGGCGAGGGCCAAGAGGAGGGCAGGGGGAGAAGCGGCACGGGCAAAGGACGAAGAGAGGATCGGCACGGCGGGTAGTGGGCCCGTGCACAACGGATGCCACGGGCGCGTCAAGGTTGGCCAAACGCGGGAAATGCGGTGTTTACCAGGGTTCAGCCCGGGCCCGGTCCCGCGCCGTCGCGGCGCTGCCGGGTTTCGCGCGATCCACCGGGGATCGCGACGGGCTCAGGGTGCCGCGGTCCCTCGCGCCGCGCCGCGCGGACTCCGCTTGTCCACCGCGCGATCCCAGCCGGCCGCGAGGCCGTCGAGGAACGCGCGTGGGGCTGCCAGTCGTGCAGGAACGAGCGCGTACAATACGTGCTTACCGAGCCGCTCGGACGTCACGAGGCCCGCGCCTTCGAGGACCTGCAGATGCTTCACGATGGCCTGCCGCGTGACCTTCGCGCCGCGCGACAGCGTCGTCGCCGACAGCGCGCCGCCCACACCGAGCCTCCGCACGATCGCGAGCCGCGTCCCGTGACCGAGCGCGAAAAAGACCTCGGCGACCGCTGGCTTACGCGCCATCAACATGCCTCTTCAGGTTCGCGGCTTTTGCGGCCCAACTGCGCTCGTTCACGGCCCGCCGCACTACCGCGAGCGGCGCGTTTAGGGTGACCCGCTGTTCGATTCCGTCCGTCCATGCCATGCGCAACCTCCTGGTTGCACAGTTGTACCGGCGAAGCTCGCCACGTGCAACCTGTGGATTGCACGTCAAGGCGAGGGGTGCAAACGCCGTTCGAACCCTTCGCGAACGCGCGCGGCTTAGCGTGCGTGCGTGCGTCTTCGGCCCACGTGGAATGGGCTAGAGCGGTTTTCGTTCAGATAGACCCCATCGGGGTATTCGACCGACGAAGACCGCTCTAGAAAATCGGCGGGAGCCGCCTCTGAGGAGCTGGGGGAGCCGCGCAGCGGCGATCGGGGAGCCATGCCCAGGCTGGACCCTCGCCGAAAAGGGTCTAACCTCTCGGGCTCTTGCAAATTTCCAACGCGACAGACCCTCGCCCATCACCTTCCGTCGCGAGCGACGAATCTCTAGGAAGTGGCGAGCGATAGGCACTTTCTGTGCCTTGAGCGAACCCGACCGACGGGATTTGGCGCGCAGCAGGAAGGTGATCGGCGAGGGTCAGGCTGGGGCGCAACTGGGATACCGTGGGGAGTGGCGAAGCCCCGGGGACCGGTCCTTTTTCCGAAGCGGGCGGCGAGGCGGCGTGAGCCGCAGCGGCGTCTATGCGGCTGAAAAGGGGGCTAGGGCGCGCGCTGATCGGCTAAGGCAAGAGTGGGAACGCGATGTGGCAAGGGGAAACGATAGCTGCAAAATACAAGGTCGATCGCGTCCTCGGTGAGGGCGGAATGGGCGTTGTTCTCCTTGCTCACCACGTGGAGCTTGGACAGCCCGTCGCCATCAAGGCGCTGAGGCGTGAATTGGCTGATAATCCTGAGGCGCGCGGCCGTTTTGAGCGCGAAGCCAGGGCGGCAGCCTCCCTCACGAGCGAGCATGTGGCGCATGTCACCGACGTGGGCCGCATGCCCGACGGCACGCCGTTCATGGTGATGGAATACCTCGACGGCGAGGACCTCGCGAGCCGTGTCGATCGCGATGGGCCACTCGATGTGCCCTTCGCGATTGAGTGCATTCTACAGGCATGTGAGGGCTTGGGCGAGGCGCATGAAAAGGGGATTGTGCACCGCGATGTGAAGCCCTCGAACCTCTTCCTCGTCAAGCGCCCGAACGGTCGTTTTTCGCTTAAAGTACTGGATTTTGGCATTGCCAAGGCTGCCTCCGTGGGCGGGGCCGAGCTCACGCGAACGTCGGCTATCATTGGATCGCCGCTCTACATGTCGCCGGAGCAGCTCCGCGAATCGAGAGACGTCGATTCGCGCACCGATGTTTGGTCGCTCGGCGTCACGCTCTTTTACCTGCTCACCAAGCGCTTTCCTTTTGAGGCCGAGGCGGTCGGCGAGATCTACGGAAAGATCATCTTCACCGAGCCTACACCGCTTCACCATTACGCTCCGCAGGTGCCCGCCGAGCTGGCCATCATCGTTGCGCAATGCCTGAAAAAAGACTCGGCGGATCGCGTTGCGTCCGTGGCCGCACTGGCCTCGTTGTTAACGAAGTTTCGGAGCGCCCCACCGCCCTCCGCCCCGGGTTCCTATGCGCAGATTCCCGCGTCGCGCACGTACCTCGCCGCCGACGCCGACGCCGCGCACACGGCGCAGGGCCTGGGCGAGGCTACCCCGTTTTTGGCGGCGTCGCGTACGCCCGGTGTCTCTGCTCCCGCGGGCGCGCAGCGTTCCGGCGCCACCACGTTGGCGATGGAAACGCATGTCCACGATGAGACCGGGCCCGCGTCGTTGCGCGACTCGCCGGCGGCGGTTCCAGCCTCTCCGCAGGCCCCGCGGTTGTCGCCGGAGCCACCCGCTGAATTGCTTCAAGTGCCTGTAAAAATGCTGGCGCTTGATGGGTCTGATGCGTCTGATGCGTCTGATGCGTCAGAGGTCGAGCCTTTGCCCGACCTTCGGCCCCCGGCGAGACGACGTTTCGCGGCCTTGGCGCTTACCCTTTTTCTGGTGCTTGGCGGTGCGTTTTTCGCGGTCCGTCGGTCGCCCACGAAGGCGTCGCCGTTGACCTCCGACGTGCCAGATTTCGGCTCCAGCCCCATTCCAACGACCTCCGTGCCCGTCGTAACCTCCGTCACGAGCGCGCCTTCGCTGCCCGTGGTGGAACGCGTTGAACCTGTCGCGCGCGTTGAACGCGTTGAACGTGTTGGGCGCGTAGACAACGTGCAGACTGCACCGACCCACCAAGCACGCGTTGGGGCCGCGCCGGCCGTAGTTGCCGTCGTTCGAGACGCTGGAGTAAGGGAAAACGCTCGCAATACCGCTGTGACTCCCGTCGGGCCTCCGCCCGCAGATGCGGCCGCCGCGCGCGTACCAGAGCCTGAAAAGCGCAAGCCTTCGTCTGTTCTCGACATGCAACTTCAGTGAGCCAAACCATGCGAAACCGAGTTTTTTTTCCGCTGCTCTGCGGCGTGTTGTGGGCCGGTGCGGCGCAAGGCGAGGGGCGTGTGCCCAAGCCTCTCACGGAGGTGCTTTCGGGCGATGCGAAGGCGGCCTACGAGACGGGAAAATTGCTCTTTACCGACGGCGATTTTGCGGGCGCTTCGCTGAAATTT
>CAMCKZ010000135.1 GCA_945875545.1 Polyangium aurulentum
CGGCAACGCGCGTTTTCGAGGGAATTTACTAGGCCCGTTCCATACGCACAACGCCGAGCTCAGGAAAGGCTGCCACGGCGTCGGCGGATGTTCGGCGCACTGCGGAGCGTTCGAAGGCTGCAAGCGCGCTGGTGTGCCCGTGGAGGCCCTCCACGGCAAAAATCTGGCCGTCTCGCACCTCGACGCGAACCGGTGGGAGGCTCCCGAGAGGCGTTGTGGGATCGACCCGCTGAACGCCCCGGCGGACCGGAACGGCGCTGCGCGGGGCCACGACCCCGAGGGCCTCGATGCGGTGCCCGTCTGATGCACGCTCGATGCTTGCGAAACAGATGAGCCCGCTGGAATCTCGAGCCCCGAGCCACTCCAGCGTCGACTCGTGGTACGCGATTTCGCCCGCCGCGGCCGACGCAAAGATGTCTTCGTCGAGGACCGCGAGGTCTTCAAAACTCGGGGCCGCGATGGCGAGGTCTTCGGCGCAGAGAGCCCCCTTCGCGCCCGGTCCCGCGCTTAAACGTATTTCTTCCGCGATGGACCGATTTTGAAAGAGAGCGGGGCCCAACGCCGAAAAGCTTTGGAGCAATGCGCGCCGCGCGTCGTTGGTGCACGATGCCACCGCGGGCCCAGAAATGCCCGTGTACGTGGCGCGGCCCGCAAGGGTGACAGCGGTGCCAATTGCAGCAAAAAGCCTCGGAACTGGCACAAAAGCTGCGGACGGAATTTCTTCTTCCGGGCGAAAACCCCGGGGACGCCGGGCCCCGTTTCCCGGCTGCAGCACGCGGCCGTCAAGGCGGCGCGGACTCATGCCAAAACCCGCCACCACGAGCGACGCCGAACCCCAGGCGACCGTTTCATCGAGGGCGCACGCGAGGAGCATACCCGTGCAGACTGCATCGACCGCATTCCCTCGACCCATCGCACTCTCGATGGCCCCGTGAATCTCGGCCGACGCCGCGAATGCCGATCGATCTTTGCGCAAACCGCCCATCTCTATTCCTCTTCGTCCGAGGCATTGGCGCCCGCAAGGCGCGACACGACCACCGTGCTGGCCGCCGCCCGAGCCGGTTGGTTCATCATGACGCCAAGGGCCTGAGCGGTGGCCAACGCGCGCGGGGCCTCGACCACCACATACACCTCGCGGCGATCGCGAAGTTCGTCGGCGAGGGCCTGAATGCGCTCGTCGCTGAAGGTCCGCGTTTCGCCGAGGGCCCGAAGACGGAGGTAAGCCACAGGCCCCTGCGGCACGCCGGACTGAAACGGATCGCAGCACAAAACCATGCCCAACTTCTTGGCGAAGACGGCGGCCTGCTCTGCCTCCCAGAGGCCCGATGGTTCCCAAATGATCTGCGTTCCATCGCGGCGCAGACGATCGACCAGCTTGGCCAGCCGATCGCGCCACACGGGCGACGGCGTGCAATCGGAACCCGTGGGCAATAGCAGCGTGCGCGCCTGCACTGCATCGACTGCGGCGAGTGTGGCGTCGGCCTCACGATTAAGCTGATCGCTCGGCCGCGGCGCCCGAAGTCCCTCGGGAGCAACGATGCAAAACTCGAACGCGGGCCCCGCTTCTTTGCGCCAACTACGCAGGGTTTTTAGCGTGGGATTCGTGCGGGGAGAAGCTGCGGTTTCACCAGCTTGCACCGTGAGGTGAAGCTCCAAAAGACCGAACTTGCTGGCGTACGACGACAGGGAGCCCTTGAGCTCGCGTGCGGCAATATGAACGCGGGGAGAAGCCATCGGCGGCGAAAGAGCACGAAGCCCCGCGTGCCACAAGTCATGGCCACCATCGACGAAGCCGAATGCCCCGTAAGCGGCGCGGCGGACTGCGTCGCTGACCTTCACAACTACGGACGCCAAAGGCCCGCGACGAGGGTCAAGCCTGACGCAGCTGCGGATGCTCCATCAGGACGCGATCGATCATGAGGTTCGCGAGCTTTTCTTGCATCGAATTTGTCCGCAAACGTTGCCGCAAGTGGGCGAAATCGACCCGATCAAGGGGCTGATCTTGATTGAAGCAGGAGAACACAAAGGACTCCTTGCCCGTGAGCGGATCGACGTGCCGCTGAAGGCACTGGGCACACACTTCTTTCATCATGCATTGCATCGGTGAGTTGATGCTGCCGATGGCTTTGTGCGGACCGAGATAGGGCGCAAGAATGCCGTGCCGAGCCTCTTTTACCGCCTCCATCATGCGGTCGGAACCGATGGCGATGATGCGCGTGATGCCGCGAAATGCGAACGCCGAATCGCCTATTTGTCCGCGCGCGTAGGCGGCCATCGCCTGCACGATATTCCCGCGAAAATGCACGTCTTGAGGCCTTCGTGGGCCGATCTCATCGCCCCGGTCCGTGGCGTAGACGACCTGGTCTGCCCAGGCCTCGACGTCGTCTTGTTTGAAGAGATCGCCGCCGTCGCGATAACCTGCAAAGTACAAGATTCGACTGCCGCGGGCTTTGAACGCGCGGGCAATCGAAAACAGCACCGCGTTGCCGAGGCCTCCGCCCGCAAGAATGACGTCCTCGGCACCCTCGACCTCCGTGGGGATTCCCGTCGGTCCCATGAGGACCACCGGCTCGTCTTTTTCGAGGGTCGCGCAGAGCTTTGAGCTCGCCCCCATTTCGAGCACGATCGTGCCGAGGAGCCCGCGCTCTTCATCGATCCACGCCCCGGTGAGCGCCAAGCTCTCGGTGCCGACGCGGTAGCCATCGACCTGCTTAGCGAAGGTCTCGAAAGACTGGAGGCGGTAGAACTGCCCCGGTCGAAATTTGCGGGCGGCGAGAGGTGCCCGAATGACGATTTCGACGATGGTCTTTGTGAGGCGTTGCACTGAAAAAACCCGCGCAATAAGCAGATCGTCGAGGCGGGCCGCAAAGGCTGCGAAGTTCTCCGCCCGTACCTTGTGACGCCCCGCGAACAAGGCTGCAACATGCACACTTCCGTGTTTGGCGCTCGCCATCGCGCGCACGACACTGCCCGCGTAATGCGGATGGTTGTCGCCGTAAAAAGACACGAACCGGCCTTCATGCGCGTAGCTCGTGAGAAAGCCGTCTTGAGGTTCGCACCGGTGAAGGGTCAGTGTCCCGTCTTCACTTTTTACCGCATTGTGCGTCGCGAAAAAATGCGCGCGCGCATCAAGGGCGAAGGACCCGGGCTTCTCTTTTTCGTAGGTCGTGTTTGGGGCCGTACCCGCCGCGACGCAAACGCTCCGCGCCGGAAGTTCGAGCAGTGTGCCATCGGCGCGCTCAAACACCATGGCCTCGACGGCGCCGTAGGCATCAAGTTTGGCCTCTTTCGGGGACAGATGCTCGTAGTAGCGGATGCCTTCTTCGAGGCTTTTTGCTACCTCTTCGTGATTGAGACGGTACGCCGGCGATTCTTCAAGGGACCGCCGGTACACGATGCTGACGCCGCCCCATTTATCGAGCAACGCGTACGACCGCGGGGCACGATTTTCGCGGTTTGCACACGCCCGCTCCGCCTCCCACTCGTCTGCGTGAACCAAGTGCTCCGAGAGCGTGGCCCACTCTTCGTCGTCAAAAAGTTTGCGAAATTCTTGGTCGCCAAAAGACGTTTTCAGCCTTCGAACGAGGGCCTGTTCTTTTTCGATTTGGACCAGGTAATACGCGCGCAGTTCCGTCGCGGTGTCGATGGCTGTGAGCCCGCCGCCGATGACGAGGGCTGGCAAACTCACCTGCAGTGCCGCGAGGGAATCTTTGCGAAAGGCCCCCGTCGACTGAAGCCCCATGAGAAAATCACTCGCCGCGCGTATGCCGCGGGCGAGGTTGTTTTTCATCGGAACGATGGTGGGCCGCCCAGCGCCGGCGGCCATGGCTACGTGGTCAAATCCTAGGTTCCATGCGTCGTCGAGGTCGAGGGTGCCGCCAAAACGCACGCCCCCATAGATGCGTACCGCGCGGTGCCGGGCCATGGTGAGGTACAAGAGAGCCAAGAAGTTTTTGTCCCAGCGAACCGTGATGCCGTACTCGCTGACCCCGCCAAAACCGAGCACCACGCGCTCGTCGAGCTTCTCAAAAAGTTTATGTGCATTATGCACGGGTTGTGGAAGCTGCGTGGGCGAACCGGTGAGCTCCACGGGCAAGGGTTCGAGCTTCAGCGCGTCGATCGCGACGACCTCAAAACCGCGCAACGCCAAGTGCTCAACGAGGGTGTAGCCCGCAGGCCCAAGGCCCACGACGAGCACGCGGTGCCCATTGGACTCGGGCACGAATGGCGCATCGACGCGCAGCGGATTCCACCGCGTGAGCAGCCCATAGATCTCGAAACCCCAGGGAAGATGCAGGGTTTCTGTCAGGATCCGCGTTTCGATTTGCGGAATATTCACCGGCTCCTGCTTTTGAAAAATGCATGACTTCATGCAGTCGTTGCAGATGCGGTGACCGGTGCCTGGGCACGTGGGGTTGTCGATCGTGATGACCGCGAGGGCCGCCAAAGGCATGCCCTCGGAGCGCAGCGTGTGGGCCTCGCTGATCTTTTCGTCGAGGGGACAACCGTCAAGGGAAACGCCAAGCGGATTCTTCTTGACGACGTGCGTCTTGGCGTCGTGCAGGCCCTTCGAGCAGGAGTCTTTTTCGCGGTCGTGGCAGTAGAGGCAGTAATCGACCTCGCGGAGAACCTCGCGCACGTCGCCGCGGGGATCTGTCAGCGAAAACCCTGGCCTGTGGCGTAGAAATTCTTCGGGGCCTACCGCCAGCTCGGGCTCGGTTTCGGGCCTCGGACGGCGCAATTGCACGAGCCTGTCGAAGTGCAAATCGTGGGGGACATGCAGGGAATGCCAACGGACAGCCGCATCGCTTTTTGTCGCCAGGCGCGACGCAAGCCAAGCCTCAAAGGCCTCCAGCACGAAGGCCGCAGCCGCTCCGATGGCTTCGTCGGTGCTGCGAAATTCGAGGGCACCCACCTCTTCGGTGCCGCTCTCGTGCAACGCGCGAAGGAGCGCTGCGCCGTCGGAACGAAGGTCGTCGGTCCACGAAGCGCCACCGGATTTCGCCACCTTTCGGGCGGTGTCGTCGATGGCCAAAACCCGCATAACCGCGGTGGCCACAGCGTGCTCTTCATCAGGACTTTCGCTGGCGAAAACGCCAATCACGCCGCGCGAAATAGCGCTCGCCGACTCGACGGACAGCCCTCTCGAACGCCAAACCGCGCCGGCGTCGGCCTTGGTCACACGTTTTTTTCCGAAGTGTTTCTTAAAGCGCCAAAGGCCCGACTCTTGGGCTGTCTCGCGTTCAAGGGCGCGAAGCTCTTTTTGAACGCCAAACAGTTCGCCGACGAAGGCAGAGAGATGGGGTGCCGCCGCGAGGATCGCTTCGCTCGTGTCTTTCGCGGTAGCCTTTACGTCGTTAGCCTGAACGCATACACGGTAAGACTCAAACCGTTCAAAGGCCGACGGGTCGCGAAGCTTTAGAAAGGCCAAAAAGGCGTCGTGGAGGCGCCGAAGCCCGGAAGGTTCGTAGAGATCCGCGTAGGCAAACCCGGGAACGCCGAGGTGCAGCTCGGGCCCCACGGCATCGGCGCTCAGCCCCACGTCAGCCGTCCTTGTTCTCGGGGTTCTCGGGGCTCGCCTTGGCTTTTTCCTCGGGAACGGGCGCGCCGGGCTCGCCCTTGGACGTCCACGCCGTTTGCGCGAGTTCGCCTTGGTCGAAGCCGAAATACACGGCGCACTGTTTGAGCATGAACTTTTGCCCCTCGGGAGAAGCGAGGTCGACCCGGTACGTGTTCACGAACTTGATCGAAGCGGCTATCCACGCTTGCCAAGCTTCTTTCGAGACAGTCTCAAAAATGCGCTGGCCAAGCTCGTTGCGGTACGGAGCACGCGCAAGGCCGGGGAGTTCTTTTCCGAGTTTAATGCACTGCACGAGTCGGTCGGTCATGGGAGGTTCCTTCGGGGATGGCTTACACCACGCGCGCCGTTTTCCCCGTGCATTTTATGGCGCGCCCTTTTTGCCCCGCGTCCGCAGGAAAAACCCCGAGACTTACGCGGCGGGCGCAAGCCTTTGGGAAACGCAAGAAGACTTGGCCGCGCATGCCCGAGCATGCGCGCGCATGGCCACCGAGGCAGCAGGAATGCTCAGGGAGCGCCCGCGTCGCTCGCGGGGGCGGCGTTGTTTGGAAGGGCCAGAACCCGAAAAAAATCAGGACCTGCGTTGGGGGCTTGCGGGTTGGCGGACTGGGCCAAATCGCCCACCGCAAAGAATGTGTAACCTACACCCTTCTTGAAGTAGCCGCCCGTTTGCTTGCCCGTGGTGAAGAGCTCAACGTACGCGAAAGGTACGAAGGCCAAAGGGGCACCGCTGGGCGTAGCGCCGGCGTTCGCCGCGGTAAAAAGACCGAGGGCGTTGAGGTTTGGATCGCCGGGCGAGGCCACATGGGTCAGCGGCGAAGGCTCGGCGGCGAATTTGACCGCCGCGGGGCCGCTCACCCACGGGGCCCATGCGTAGGAAATACCCGCGTCGCCATCGGTTCCGACGCCAAGCGACGCGCGCAGACCTGCGGAAAAAATGGGTACGTAGGCCGTGCCGCCGTCGGCCGCGGCACCTGCGACGGGGAATACCTGGCTCTCGGCTTGCGGCGAGAGGTGCACGAACTGCGCACCAAAGGAGCTCGCGGCCACGGTTGTACGGTCAAATTCGCGAACCCATGCGCCGAGAGGACGCGGGTTGGCCGGCACGATCGGATCGGCACCGCACTTGGCGATGCTGGCCGTGGATGCGCACCCGGTCACGGCCACAATATACCCTTTGCCGGGCTGGAATGCCCCCGCGGCGAACTCTTTGAGCATCAGGGCCGTAGTTCCACCCCCCCCGATGGCGGAGGCGCACAGCGGGGCACCTGCGTCGGTGCGCGTGAAGCCTGGGATGGCGTAAATGCGAACGGGCACGTTGCCGATGGCACCTTGCAAA
>CAMCKZ010000136.1 GCA_945875545.1 Polyangium aurulentum
CAACGGCGGGTTTTTGAATACCTGGAAACGCAGAAAACCCTGCTGGGCGCCCTGGTTGATCGCGCGTCGCCTCTGCTCACGCGTCGAACTGCCACGGGCCCTTCGCTGCTCTTCGATGGCCTCGCAGCCCTCGCTGTAAGCGCCGGGCCCCGAAGCACCGCGGCCCTCACGCGCACCGTGCCATTGCCGGCAACCGTGCAGTCTACAGATACTTCCACGCCGCCTGCTTCGTCGCTCAGCATCACGTACAAACCCTTCGAGGCATCGCTGTCGCCCCTCGTCGAAGTCGCTTCAGCCGTGGGCGCCATGGCCGCCGAGCCCGCCTTCGACGAAGGCCTCGTGGTCTTCGATCAGCTGCTCCGCGATCATCCCCAACTCCTGGCAAAGTTCGTGGATTTCTTGTTCAAGGCCAAGGCCATCGCCGACGCCCATCCCGAGGCTCGCCTCGCGAAGAACGAGAGTTTTTGGGACGACCTTTTTCCGATTCTCGAGCGTCTCGCGAAAGACCCGAAGGTCCTCGACGACCTGATGCGCGCGATCTCCGATCCGCGTACAAACGGCATCGATACGATCCTCGTGCAGTTTCTGAACTACCGCGACCATATTTCGTACGACGCAAACAATCTCAATGGGCGCAACTTTAACTTCGAGGTCAATCGCGCGCTCACCGGCACCGAGCTGCCCTACAAAGTCCTCGTCGATCGCCAGCGGCCCGATTCCGGGGCAAATCGCAGTGGTTTTCAGAGGTTCGTGCAGCTTCTTCACGACGCAAACGGCCTTGCGGCTTGCACGAAAGAAGGGGCTGTGGCCCACATTGTTTGGCGAGGTTTGTCCGTCGATTACCCGGGGGCGGCGTCGCTGATTTGCCCGTTGGTGTTTAGGCCTATGCCGCCGTCGCGCCTTCCCCAGTGCGGGGTCTTGCGCATCGACGACGTCGCCGCGCTTCTCTTGGACGTAGCCCTCGGGCGCGCCAAGTTCGACATCCGCGATTCGTGTCTGGCAGCCGTATCGACAAGTCCCCTCACGGGAATTGTGGGCGGCGCGAACGCGTTTCTTGAGGAAATATCCGGCGTTAAGGGCTTTTCGCTCCAGCCGACCGTTGGCGGAATTGCGCGCCTGGCGTATTTCAAAACGCCCTGGACGGGTCTCCCAGACGAAACCAATCCCCGCGCCTCAAAGACGCGAGCCTTCATCCGCGACATTCTCGATCCGATTCCCACGATGGTGTGCGACGCGGCCCCTTTTCGCGACACCGACGGCCGCACGGTGAACCTTCGCCGCTGCCAAAACACCGAAGACCTGATGAGGGTGCGCGACATAGATGCGCTCTTCGCCCTCGACGACATGGACTTTGTTCCGAAGGTTCGCGGCCTCGCGGCAGCTTTCGCCGACAACGGCCAAGACCGTCTTTTTGTTGATCTTTTTGACACGCTGCATCGTCACTGGGGCACCGAAACGCAGACCCGCGGCGAGTGCGATCCGTCGTTGCCGAAGACGAACCCGCGCTGGTGCTCGCAAGATGGTGCCGTGCGCTACGAGAGCGTGCTCGCTGAAATGCTCGACCCGCGCTTGGGCTTTTTGCCGCTTGCCCAAGAGTTCATCACGCAGCTCAAGGCCATGCGCATTCCCCATTGCACGGGTGTTGATGCGGGCACCGGCAAGTGCCTCACGACGTCTACGCGCGACGGCGTTTCGGCCTTCGCCGACCTCATCAAACTGGCGCTTGATTCGTCCCGCTCGCCCACCCTCGTAAACGCGCGCGGTGAGCGAATGGCCAAGCGGAATGATGGCGCAGCTCTCGGCCCCTACTCGCCCGCGCTGCTCGCCGTGGAGGCCCTTGGCAAGGTGGACCGCCTGTACGAAGCGGACGCCAGTGGCGCACAGAAAAAGCTCGCGTGGCAAAAGACGCGGTCGCTCCTCGTCGATCGATTTTTCGCGACGCAAGGCACGGCTTCAACCACGAGATTTGAGAGTGCGTTTCTCGTTCCCGCGGCGCGCAACGTGATCGCCGAGCTGCGCGGTGAACTCGATGCCCGCTGCCCCCAACGCCGCGCCGGTCAGAGCTGCGCGTGGGCCCAAACCGATTGGGCCCGCAGCATCAAGGGCTCCCTTGAAAGTCCTCTCGCGGCGGCGGCCGTCGATCTCTTTTCCGCGGTAAATGCAGAAGAAAAGCCGCGCAACGAAGTAGATGCATTCCTCACGTACCTCGCGGGCGACGGCGCAGCAAGTGGGCGACTTGCCCTCGTTGGCGCTCTCGGCGATGCGTTGCAGTGGCTCGACACAGGAGACGCGGCCACGCCGCTGAAACTCCTCGGCACGCAGCTGCTCGCGCCGCCGGTCGTGGCAACCGGGGGCGGAGCAGCCGCGCGAATGGAGGGGCACGGTCTCGCGCGTGGCCTCGTCACTTTGATGGCAACACTTTTCAAACTTCCCGATGGGGCCACGTGCGCGGGCAAGGCGATCGATCCCCACGACGCTTTTGCGACCATCGCAGCCCGCCTCGATGCTCCCATGGGAGAGCGCGGCGAGACCCCTCTTGAGGCCATTTCTTCAGCTCTTTTCGCAGTCAATCGCGCCGATCCAAGCCAGTCGGGGTCTCTGTCACCGGAAGATTTCGGCGGAGCTTTTGGGGAGACCGAGGCGTTCTTTTTGAACCGCGAGCGAGGCCTTGAACAGATCTACGCCATCGTTCACCAGATCCTCGCGGTGCAGCCAAAGTGAGACCCGCGATGACCCACGAGGCCACTCACAAGAGCGCGAAGCCGGCGCAGCGAGCGGTCCGCTCACAGCATGCAGTCTGCATGTTTCTTCTCGTCGCCATGGTTCCCTCCGCGGCAACCGCGGCGGGGCTTTATTTTTCCGAAAGGGGCGTGCGGCCCATGGGGCGGGCGGGCGCTTTTGTGGCCGGGGCCGACGATTTGGGGGCACTTTGGTACAATCCAGCGGGCCTCGCGGATGCAGGCGGCACCGTGATGCTCGACCTCGGTTGGCTCGATTTTCGAAACACGTACACGCGCGAACTTCGCACCGCGACGCCGGAGGGGGCGCTGATTTCATCAAGGTCGCCCACGGTGGAGGGCTCGGCGCCCTTTCTGCCGATCCCCACCGTGGCCGGGGCCATGCACCTCGACAAGGCGAAAAAGTGGACGCTGGCGGGCGGCAGTTTTGGGCCCTACGTGGCACTTGCAAGTTACAACCAATTGCCCGGCGGTGAGCCATCGCCGGCGCGCTACACCCTCGGCTCCTTTATGGGCTCCGCCCTGGCTATTTCCGGGGCTTGGCTCGCGTACAAGCCGAGCGAAGAGTGGCGTTTTGGCCTCGGAGCGTTCGCTCTCATGGGCTGGTTTCAGACGCGAATCACGTTCACCACGAGCCTTCAAGATCGCCTCGTGGGCGCGCCCGAGCAACCCGACTTCGACGCCGATGCGCAGATACGCGTGGGGCCGATGTTCGCCCCGGCCTTGAGCGCGGGCGTCGTGTACGCGCCCAAGCCGTGGGTCCGATTTGGCCTTTCCGGGCAGTCGACGATGGCCATCGATTCCGACGCCACGCTGAAAGTTCGCATGCCCTCGAGCCAGCTCTTTCATTCGGCGCAAGTGAGCGGCGACCAGGCCCGCGTGACCTTCAAAATGCCGCCGATTTTGCGCGCGGGCATCGAGGTTCGGCCAGCAAAAAACCTGCGCGTGGAGCTCGCAGTCGTTCGCGAGTTTTGGAGCGTACACGAGCAAATGATCGCCGTGCCTCAGAGCATCCGCATTGAGGGCATCGACGGCGCGCCGAGCTCGCTGGCCCTTCCGGCCATCGTCGTTCCGCGCAACTTTCGCGACGCGTCGAGCGTCCGTTTGGGGGGCGAGTACGAGACAGCCTTCGGCCCCTACCCGTTTCACCTCCGCGGCGGCCTCATGTGGGAGCAAAGCGCGATTCCGCCCGAGTACCTGTCACTCTCGAGCCTCGATTTTGAAAAGCTCGTGGTGACCGCCGGAGCGAGCATCGCGGTGAACGATAAATGGCGCTTCGATCTGTGCGTCGCCAAGAGTTTTGCGAGCAGCGTCTACGTCGACCCGGCCAAGGCGCAGATTCCACGCATCAACCCAATCACTGGAAATGCCCAGCTAGAGGCCATCAACGGCGGCACCTACACGGCCACCGCTGCGCTTTTTGGGGCAGGTGTAGTCTACAAGTATTGACTAGAAGTGCGCTGGGAAACGCGGACGCTCCCAAAGCTAGTGCGCGGCGAGGTAGGCCTGTTTAAGAAAAGATGGCTCTGTATTTCGACGAGCCGAAGCGACGATTTGGGGCGGTTCCCCGTTTCCCAGCGTCCACCTAGCGGATCGCGGTCGCCGACATGCTGCTAGGAAGCCCCGTGTGATTCCGATGGCGCTGCGATCTGCTTGGCTGGCCGTGTTGCGGCACAAGCTCCGATCCGCGCTGACGGTGCTGGGCATTTTTATCGGCACAGCCTCGGTGGTGCTCGTGATTGCCTTGAGCAGCGGTGCCAGCGCCCAGGTCAGCGGGCAAGTCGATGCCCTCGGCACGAACGTCCTTTTTATTTTTCCGCAGGCGTCTCAGTCGAGCGGCGTGCGCGGCAAAAGCATCGGGCGACTAACGGAAAACGATGCCCTCGCCATCGCCCGCGAGGCGCCAAGCATACAGAGCACAGCCCCTTACCTTGAGACACGCAGCCAGGTTATAGCCGATAAGAAAAACGCACAAACTGTGTTTATTGGCAGTACGCTTAACTACTTCAAGATTCGCGGCTTTTCCCTGTCACACGGCGAACTTTGGACTCTTCAAGACGAGCATATAAAGGCGCGTGTGTGTCTTCTGGGCCCAACGGTTGCTGACACATTGTTCGGCCCTGCGGACCCTGTGGGCCGAACGGTGCGCATTGGCCGCCACGCGTTTCGCGTCATCGGACTTCTCGCGCGCCGGGGCACGTCGCCCTTTGGCGAAGACGAAGATGACCGCGTGATGATGCCCATCGGCACCTTCCGAGGCCGCGTGCAGCCGACCTCGCCCGGGCGCGTCGATTTCATTCTCGCGAGCGCGACGACCGCCGACGCCACGAGCCGCGCCAGCAAGCAGGTCGCCGAAATCATTCGCCAGCGGCACCGCCTCGCGCACGATCGCGACAACGATTTTGTGGTGCGCACGCAGGCCGAATTCAAGGAGAAGCAAGAGGCCATCGCCGACATGCTTTCTATGCTTTTGCTGGGAATTGCCGGGGTTAGCTTGGTCGTTGGAGGGATCGGCGTCATGAACGTCATGCTCGTCAGCGTCGCGGAACGCATCGCTGAAATTGGGCTTCGCCTCGCGGTCGGCGCGCCCCGTTCGGCCATTCGGAATCAGTTTATTTTCGAGGCCGTGCTGCTCTCGTTCGTCGGCGGCCTCCTTGGATTGCTCGCCGGTGGGGGCATCGTCGTGGCCGTTGCGCGGGCGCTTTCTTGGTCGGCAAGCGTCACCCCGGGCATGGTCGGTCTCGCCCTCGGCACGAGCACGGTCGTGGGCGTGGTGTTCGGTTACTGGCCCGCGCACGCCGCATCGAACCTCGATCCCATCACCGCACTGCGGCGCGATTCGTGAGCTTTTTTTCAGCATTTCGCATGGCCTTCCAGGGCCTCTTGCGCGCACGCGTGCGAACGCTGCTCACCATCTTGGGCATTCTGATCGGCGTTGCGGCGGTCGTCGTCGTGACAGCCCTCGGGCGTGGCGCACGCGATTCCGTCGCCAAACAGATTCAATCGTTCGGTTCCAATTTCATCATCGTCTTTCCCCAATCGTCGCAGGCAAGCGGCGCCCGCGGTGGGCAGGGGTCCGGGCTGCGCCTCACGGAAGACGACGGCCGCGCCCTGCGTCGCGACAGCACGAGCGTCGCCGCGGTGGCACCGGCGCTTCGTGCGCGCTCGCAAGTCATCGGCGGCGGCAAAAACGCGTCCACGAATGTAGTGGGCTCAACCCTTGATTTTTTCCGCGTTCGCGACTGGCCGATCACCCGAGGTGGGGCGTGGACAGAGAACGACGAACGCACAAAATCGCGCGTTTGCGTCATCGGCACAACCCTCTCCGAACGTCTCTTTGGCGCCGGCGATCCGGTCGGCCGAGACGTGCGCATTGGGCGTCATACGTACCGCATACTCGGTATTCTCCAAACAAAGGGGCAGGCACCTTTCGGCGGCGACCAAGACGACACGCTGCTGATGCCCATCGGCTCGATGCGTTCGCGCGTGATGCGCACGCCCCCAGGGTTTGCCGGTGTGCTCATGGTCTCGGCCTCCAGCGCCGACACGACAGACCGCGCAGCCCAGCAAATAGACAGCATTTTACGTGAGCGCCATCACACGCCGGCCGGGCGTGAACCCGATTTTTCCATTCACACGCAGAAAGAATTTCAGGCCATGCAGGAGTCTGTGTACGGCCTTCTCACGGTGCTCCTCGTCATCGTGGCCGCGGTCAGTCTCATCGTCGGCGGCATCGGCGTGATGAACGTGATGCTCGTTTCGGTGACCGAACGCACGCGCGAGATTGGCCTTCGCATGGCCATCGGTGCCCAGCCTCGCGAGGTCGAGCGCCAGTTTCTTTTGGAGGCCATCGTGCTCGCAACCCTCGGAGGACTGGCGGGCGCGCTCGTCGGAACCGGGGTTATTTTCATACTTTCCGAGTTTTTTGAGGTGCCAATGAGTCCGAATGCGGCATCTTACGTGGCGAGCATTGGCAGCTCGACGTTGTGCGGAATCGTTTTCGGATTTTTTCCCGCACGCCGCGCCGCGCGCCTCGACCCCATCGAAGCGCTGCGCCAAGAGTAGCGGCCATGCAACCACGCACGCTCGTCTGGACGGACGACACGAGAGAGGCCATCGTCGCCGAGGCCATCGGTATTCTTGCGCGCGGCGGGCTCGTGGCTATGCCGAC
>CAMCKZ010000137.1 GCA_945875545.1 Polyangium aurulentum
AGTGCGGGTCAAGGAAACCTTGCGGTGAACGATGGAGAAAAAACGCGCGCGCGTCGGAACGGGAAAATAGCGTGGCGTCGTCCTATTACGGAATCGCCCGTTCGATGCGCTCGCGCGACTCGGCCGTGTCGGCGACGGTGTGCACATGCCACTGCGGCCGTTCATTAATGCGAGCAAATCGCCTAGCGAAAACCAAAAGATGGGCCCGCTCAAAGTTCGGACGAAAGTGCTCGACGAGGGCCGCCGAGGGTGAGCCCGGGGGAACTTCGACCTCGAGCGAAGTGGGTGCAAGCGTACCGCCGCGCAAGACATCTTTCGTCGTCAGCTCCACGAGCCAACCTCCCGCGGCCATGGGCAGAATCCCCGTGACCTGGGCGCGGTAAATGGCCTCCGCGAGGCGCGCGCGCTGGGGAAGAACGGTTTCATCGGGCGCTTCGTAAGACCCAAGGGTGATTCCGACCGTGGGCGGCTCCAGGGCGTCGTCGAAAAGACGCTCGATGTCGGCTGCCTGGGCAGCATTGCCCGCGGGCCCCGGAACGGCGCACGCGGCGAGACCCCATGCAAAGATGGCTGCTTTAAGTCGCATGGTTGCCTAAGTAGCGTTAGATCGGTGAAAAGGCCATCGCCCGCTAAAAGTGTGTACCATGCAACGAACCGCGACCTCTTTCATGCCCTCCGCCGCACCGTCTTTCGTAGCCGTTGCCGTTTGCATCGCTGCCACCTTGTCGCCTGGGGCCCTCGCTGCCGACGGGAAAAAAGGCGCAAAAAAGCCCGCGACAGAGGCCGCGCAGCTCGACGTACCCGCGCCTCTTGAGTCGGTGAACGGGCTGCTCCAAAAGTGGCGCTGTGGCGGCATCGATGCCGCAAAGTGCCCGATCAAAACCGCACCCACCGTCGCCCTCGAAGGCTTTCGCTGGGGGGCAAGCAAGCGCGAAGTGCTTGAGGTCTACACGCGTTCTGGCGGGCTCGTTGACCAGAAGTACGAGCCCCAGTTGCGCACCGTTTCGCCCGGTTCCAAGATGCAGGCCATCGAGGCGCAACGCGAAGACGAGCGCCTCGTCGCGAGCCAATTGTTTAGTGAATTCGATGACAAGCACTCGGGCTATGACGCCACTTTTCTCTGGAAAGGCCGCGAGTACAGCTACATGAACGGCGAGTCGCTTTTGGAGCTGCGTTCCGGTTTTGGCACCGGCGCCGTCGACGGCCGCATTCGTAGGTTTTTCTTTTTCTTCGGCGGCACCGGCGATTCGCAACGCCTGTGGAAGATCTACGAAGAGCTTCCTCTCGGGCCAACCTCGCCCTTCGGCAAAGACTTTCCAGAAGCCGTCGGCCGCCTCGCCACAAGCTTCGGGGCCATGGGGCGCCTTCGCACCGCAGGCCAAGCCGAGGGCATCGTCTCGACGCAAGTCGATTGGCAAGACGAGACCGTGCATATGCGCCTTGTCGAACGCCCCGAAGCCCCGAATGTCGTGGGTTTCGTCCTGGAAGAGCGTCGTACCCTCGAAGGCCTCGCGGGGCTTCGCACCCATCAAATCGTCGACCCGTTCGCCCTCGATCCGGCCGTTGCTGGCGCCACGAGCGGCGGTATTTCAGACCCCACCGCGAACAAAATAGGGCCCGCCGCGGAGCCCGAAAAAGGGAAAAAGAAGGCCCCGAAGGGACGTTAAGCGTATTCGATCCGGGGCGCGCCTGCTTGTCCGGGCTTGGCCGGGCCCTGCCGATCCCGCCTAGCCGGATTTCCACGACCGCGCGCGATCAAGCCTCGAGTGCCTGTGTGGGTAGAAACCGCGCTATGAGAACCCGAAATCCGATGACGACGCTCTCCCCCGCAGACACGCAACGCATCGCCCCGTACGTCTCGAACCTCGACCGCAACGTGTTTGCTCTCGCAGGTTTGCCCGAAGAGGTGATTGCTGTATTGTTTGCGTATTACTCTCGTTCTTCTGAGGATTTGCGCAGCAATTTGGCGAAGCTCCTCCAAGAAGATGAGCACGAGGGAGGCGCTCCGGCGTCGAACTTTCGTTTTGCGAGCGACAAGGCCAAGGCCTTTCACGAAAAGTGGGTGGTCGGTTATGGCCATGCGTCGGTGGCAGAGCACGCGGTCGTGCACCTCGCGATCGAGAACGTGAGCATCCTCGCGACGAAGGCCATCGAAGACATGCGCCTCGGAAGTTACACCGAGAAAAGCACGCGCTACGTGGCCTTCAACGACGCGAGCTTTGAGCCGTTGCCGTCGCTCCCGGAGCCCCTTCGAGCCCGCTACGATGAAGCGTGCCGCTCTCTTTTTCGCGCTTACACAGCACTCATTCCGCGCGTTGAGGAGAAAATTCGGGCCGCACTTCCGCGAGGGGAAAACCAAGGAGAACGCGCTTACGACAGCTCCATTCGCGCAAAAACCTTCGACCTTCTGCGCGGGCTTCTGCCGGCTTCCACGCGCACGAACCTGGGCGTCACCACCAACGCGCGAAGCCTCGAACTCCTTCTTTCAAAACTTCTCGCGAGCCCGTTGCCCGAGGTTGTGACCCTCGCCGAGGCCATGCACCGGGAGGCCCTCGCGGTCGCCCCGACGCTCGTGAAATACGTCACGAAGAATGCGTACCGCGTCGCCATGCGCGAGACCGTGGCCCCCCTGACGGCCCTGGCGTTGCCCCCTGCGGGTCACGTCACGACGGCCCCTCGCAGCGGCGTTGACCTCCTCGAGTACGACGGCAACGGCCTCGAACGGGTGTTGACGGCGCTGGCCATGGAGGCCTCCGAAATGACGATGTCCTGCGAGCAGCTTGCAGGCGCGGTTGCGGGCGTTTCCCACGACGAAAAGCTCGAGCTTTTCCGGGCTTCGCTGACGGAACGGGGCCCCTTCGATGCGGTCCCGAGGGCCTTCGAGGCGGCGCACGTATCCTTCGAACTCGTGCTCGATTACGGCGCGTGGCGCGACATGCAGCGGCACCGACTTGTGTCGCCCTTCGTGCAACGTCTCGGTTGCGATCTCGGTTACGTGGTCCCCCAAGAGCTCGTCGATTTCGGCCTCGCAGACGAATTTTCAGCGGCCATCGAAGCCGTCATTCCCGTGTGGCGCGCGATCGTCGATGAGTGCCCGTGGCAGGCGCAGTATGTCGTGCCCCTCGCCTGCCGCATGCGCACCGCGTGGTACATGAACTTGCGCGAGTGGTACCATGTGGTGGAGCTTCGCTCGTCGAAGGCGGGCCACGCGAGCTACCGTTACATCGCCCAAGAAATGTACCGCACCCTGGTAATTGCCTGGCCGTGGCTCGATGGCACGGCCCGCGTCGACCAGAAGACGTACCCGTTTGGCCGCGTAGACGCGTAGACGCGTAGACGCCTAGAACAGGGCCGTTTTTCGACGGCGGCAGGGATCGACCGCGGCCCCCACGCCGGCGACGTCAACCCTTTTTTACTTTGGCCTTCTTGGCGACGGGCGCAATTCCGCGAGGGCCGAGAACTTCGCGCGCGGCTTGGCGCGTACCTTCTCCAATCGTTGTGCCGCCCATCATGCGCGCAACCTCTTCGACGCGTTCGTCGGGGGTGAGCAGGCGGAGGCGGCTCTTCGTGCGCCCATCGTTTTCGGTTTTGTCAACCACATAATGACGCTCACCAAGTGCTGCAATTTGAGCCAAATGCGTGATGCAGAACACCTGACGATGGTGAGCTATCATCGCCATGGACCGGCCGATGACCTCCGCGATGGCGCCGCCAACGCCGCTGTCAACTTCGTCGAAAACATAAAGACCCGCGGGGCCTTTTTCTGCGAGCACCTTCTTCACCGCAAGGAGTGCCCGCGAGAGCTCGCCGCCGCTGGCGATTTTGCGCATGGCCTTGGGCTCTTCACCGGCGTTCGGCGCGATGAGAAACTCGACCCGATCGATGCCCGAGCGCGAAAGCCTGGCGCCGTCGACGAGAGGAAAATCGCTCGGTCCCGCCGAGTCTCCCACAGAAACCACCACGCGTGCGCGCCCCATACCAAGAGCGTGCAGTTCGCGCGCCACCCGGTCGGCCAGAGCCTCGGCGGTTTCGCGTCGGCTTCGCGACAGCTGGCGCGCGAGGATCGTGCAGTCTGCAAGTATTTTTCGAGCTTCACCTTCAAGCTCTTCGAGGCGAGCTCCGGTGTTCGCGAGGCCCTGAAGTTCGACGCCGATGGCCCGCTGGTGCTCGAGAAGTTCGGTCGTCGTGGGCCCATGCCTGCGCAAGAGTTTTTGCAGGCGAAAGAGACGTTCTTCGACCTCGCCGAGGCGCGCCGGATCGGCTTCAATGCTGGACGCGTAGGCGGCCAAAGTGCGCGCCACATCGACGAGCTGACTGCGCGCGTCGTCGAGTATGCGTGCATGCGCAGCAAGGGATGGATCGAGGTCGGCGGCGCGATCAAGTTCCGCAGCTAGACGCCCGAGGTCGTCGCAGATGGCCGCGTCGCCATCGTAGAGGCGGTCGGTCGTGTGGCGCGTGGCGTGGGCCAATTTGTCGGCGTGGCGCAGGCGCGAACGCTCGGTTTCGAGGTCGCGTTCTTCGCCCTCGTGCGGGTTCAATTCCTCGATCTCGCGGAGCTGAAACGTGAGAAATTCCTCGCGTTCCAAGCGGTGCTTCTCCGCTTCATGCACGCGCGCGCGCTCCGCAACCACGCTTGCCAAGGCATCGACGCGATTGGTGAGGACTACACGCTTCTCCGAGAGGCCACCGAAGGCATCGAGGTACTCCAAGTGGGTTGCGGGGTCCGTCAGGCGCACGCTCTCGTGCTGCGACGCGATGTCTGCGAGCTCGCCTCCGAGCTCCGCCAACTGCGCGGCGGTGACGAGGCGGCCGTTCAAATACGCGCGGCTTCGACCCCCTTGCGCAACAACGCGCCGCACCACCACTTCGCCCTCTTGCGGCACGCCCCACGTTTCGAGCAAACCCTCGGCACGCGAGCCTTTATCCACGTCAAATAGAGCTTCGACCTCCGCTTCTTTGGTTCCAGCGCGCACGAGTTCCGGGCTCGCGCGGCCACCGAGCACGAGGCTCAGGGCGTCGACCACCATCGATTTTCCAGCGCCGGTTTCGCCCGTAACGACGTTGAAACCAGAGCCCAGCTCGAGGTCGAGGCCTTCGATGAGAACAAGATTGCGGACCGAAAGCTGTCGAAGCATCGGCCACCGTTACCTTGCTCTTCGCCGAAAATCTGCTGCCCTCGCGTTCCGCAGGCACGGGGCACCATCGAGGATGTTTCAGAAAAGTCTAGGAGCGCGAATGCCGAGGAAATCTTCGATCGATCGCGCGAAAAAAGTAGCGAATCACCTCGGCAACACCGAGGATCGAGAGACCGGTGCCGAGAAGCCCACGAGGCGTGCCGTGATCGATCCACGAGGTGATGCACAGGCGGTGCGGATGGCCATGCGCCGCGAGGGAGGCCGCGAGCAGGTGCGCCTGCGCGACGTCGATGACCTCGTCGCTCGCCCCATGCATGACGGCGATGGGAAACCGAAGATGGGGCAGCGCAGGCGCAAGATCGAGCAAGCCCCAGAGGTCCGGGGTCTTGGCCAACGCTCGCCCGAGAAGCGCCTTTCGGGCCGCCACGGACGTGAGCAATTCGAGGAGCAACGCGCCCTCGTTCGGCGCGAGGGAACGAAGATGATTGATGCGCGTTTGCTCGGGTCGCCCGGCCACGTTGTCTTCGCACATTTTGAGAATCGCCGAATCGACCGCCGGAGAGTTTTCATCGGAAAATCGCAGGAAATTCATGATCGCAATCAGGCGTCCGTAGTCGTCCCGGGCCGTCGTTAAAAGCTGCTCCACGCATAGGCGCACATCGCAATAGGTGCCGAGAAGGAGCGCGCCGGAAACCCGATCCCGGAGCGACGCCCGGCTGCACGCAATGAGCGCCGCAGCCCCACTAAAAGACACGGCCGCCACTGCCACGCGGCCATCGAAAGACAGCGCGCGGTCGTCCGCTGCGGCCTCCACTACGGCCTCGATCTCGTCGATGGAACGGCCCCCAAAACGCAGCGCCGCGACCTCGTCGATGCGCGGCGCCAGCACGCGGTATCCCGCCGATGCGAGCGACTCACAAACCCTCTCGGCACGCCCGTCGCGTTCCCCTTCGAGCCCCATACCGTGCACAAACACGATGAGCGGAGGCTCGGTAAATGGCAGGAAAAAAAGCGGTTCCGTGCATCTTACACGTTTCGGTCCGAAGCGCGTGTGCAGCACGACAAAACGCGCGCGCATCGGCCGCGAACCCGAGAGGGACCACGAGGCGAAGAACACGAGGATACGGCTTTCGGCAATCACGGTAACCGCCGGGAGCAGACCACGACGGCAACGGGGCGGGGAGGTTCTGCCCGCGCCAGAACAGCCGTACAACAGTCATAGTATGCGTTCAAAGCATACTATGACCATACGTATACAACTCAATCGCGGTGACCCGGGGGATTTTCCAGGTGTTTGCCCAGCTGAATGCGCTGGTTGGGCGTGAGATGGGGAGTCGCAACGACGGCGAACTGGGTCAGGTGCACCATAGGTTTGAGCGCCATGGCCCCGGGGCTTCGGTCGTCGGGGCCCAACGCAAAGGTGTCTTTGCGAAAACGGTCGGCGAGATTTTTCCACCCCATGGCCATCTCCGGGTGGCCTCCGCCGCGAGGCCCGCCCTTGGGTTCGGCCCTCATGGTTTCGCGCATGGCGGCGGAAATGGCCTC
>CAMCKZ010000138.1 GCA_945875545.1 Polyangium aurulentum
TCATCGTTCCAGCGCAAGCTCGCGGAGCAAGAAGGTGTTCTCGCTCAGAAGGTCGCGGCCTTCGGCGCAGCGAAAGACGAAGTCGAGCGCAACGCCGCAGCCGAGGCGCTGCGCAAGGCCCAAGAAGAGGTCAACAAGACCAAAGAGAACATCAGCGCGGTGAAGTTCGGCAAGGGTAAGGTCCCCGTCGCAGGCAAGGCCGTGTCAAAAAAGACGAACAACTGCGCTCCCGGCGACCCGCTGTGTTCCTCGATTCCCTGAGTTTTTGCTAGTCTGCTCGTCTGTTAGGCAGGCAGGCAGGCAGGCAGGCTGGCAGGCATGGTGGTGGCGCCGAAACCTCACCTTTTTAACGCTTGACGTTTGACCCCACTTTCGCGGCACACCGGTGCCTCGGGAAATAACTTCGTCAGGGGTGGTCTTTTTTTCGCCGGGCCACGGCACTTTCGGCGATTCTTTGTGGCACGCACCGGCCTCTTCCGTGCCTACGCGCACCTCGATATGAATCACCCTCGCCTGTTTGCCTTCGGAGAACCGCATGCCAACGTCGCCCATTTGTCTCGCCCTTGATGTGCCCTCCCTCGCGGCGGCCAAAGAGCTCGCGGCGGCCTGCGCGCCCCACGTGGGCATGCTAAAAATCGGCATTGAGCTGTTCGTAGCCGAGGGTCCGCGGGTCGTGACGGAGCTAAAAACGCTCGGCCTACCGATTTTTCTTGACCTCAAGCTTTTCGATATTCCTACCACCGTGCAGCGCGCCGCAAAATCCGTTGCTGGCCTCGGCGTCAGCATGGTCACGGTTCATGCCTCCGGCGGGCGCGAGATGATGGAGGCGGCCATCGAGGGCGCGGGCCCCGACGTCACGGTGGTTGCGGTAACGGTCCTCACGTCGATGACCGACGGAGACATGCACCGGGTAGGCATCGATCGCCCGGTCATTCAGCAGGTCCGCAAACTCGCCGACCTCGCCAAGGGCTCTGGTGCGAAAGGCCTGGTGTGCGCCACCGCCGAATTGCAGCAAATTAGCGGCCTTTTTGGGCACGCGATGGTCTACGTCACACCGGGAATACGCGGCGACGAGCCCGTGTCCGACGACGATCAAAAACGCACGATGAAGGTCGATGAGGCCATTAAAGCGGGCACCGACTGGCTCGTCATCGGGCGGCCTATTCGCGATGCCAAGAATCCAGCCGCGTCCGCCGCGGCAATGAACGCCGTCGCCCTCGCGGCGATCGCCAAGTACCGCACACCAAAATGATCAAGCCTCGTTCCCAGTCTCAGTCGCCTCAGTCGCATCAGCGGCCTCAGTGGCGCCCCGCGCTGCCCCCGCTTCCCATGCCCTTCGAGGGCCGCCTTGTTTGCGGCGTGCAGGCCGTTCGCGAGGCCGTGCGTGCCCACGGCGAAAAAATCCACGGCCTTTTGCTCGAGCAACACGACGAGCGAAGCCCGCTCGATGGCCTGCGCCGCTTTGCCGAAACCCGCGGAATCACCGTTCAGGCCTGGGCCCGCAACGACCTCGATCGCCTCACGGGGCAGCAGCGCCACCAGGGTTGCGTGGCCTTTGCTCCGCCCCTTCGCTTCGCGCCCGTGAGCGAAATTGAGGCCGTTCCCGAGGCCCTCGTTATCGCCCTCGACGAACTCGAAGACCCGCAAAACTTCGGGGCCATCGTGCGCTCCGCCGTCGCCCTCGGCGCGAAGGCCATTTTGTTTCCTGAGCACCATGCCGCACCCCTCACGCCCGCAACGTTTCGCGCGTCGTCCGGGGCTGTCGAACACGCTGTATTCTGCAAGGTTGGCAGCCTGCCCCGCGCCCTCGAAGAACTTCGCGAGCGGGGCTTCGGCATCGTCGGTCTTGACTCGTCGGGCTCGACCTACGACGCCCCCGGGCTGTTTCTCCGCCCCGTGGTGCTCGTCGTTGGCGCCGAGGGAAAAGGCTTGCGAAAGTCCGTTCGTGCCGCGTGCACCGAGGTTGTGGCCTTCCCGCTCATCGGCCCAATCGAGTCGCTGAATGCCAGCGTGGCGGCCGGCATCGCGCTTCACGAAGTTCAGGCCCAACGAAGGCGCGCAGCGGCCCCGTCGTGAGGCTTGCAACGGCCCGGGCTGTGGACGGCGCAAGTTTGTCAAAAGGCCCGTCATGAACGACGTGAGCGGCCTTGTGGCGGCCCTGGATGCCGCCGACTACATCGCGGACGACCGCCTCGCCATGGCGGTTTTTCTCGCGATCAAACTCGAAAGGCCGCTTCTCATCGAGGGGCCCGCCGGTGTGGGAAAAACCGACCTCGCCCGCGCGGTGGCCGTGGCCACGGGGCGCACGTTTCTTCGCCTCCAGTGTTACGAGGGCCTCGACGAAAGCCGTGCCATCTACGACTGGGATTATGCAAAGCAGATACTGTATACGCAGCTTCTGCGTGATGCCGTTCGGGAGAAGGTCGAAGGCCGGTCCCTCGCCGACGCCATCGACGCGGTGGGTGAGGCCAACGTGGCGTTCTTCGATCGCCGTTTTCTGATTGAGCGCCCCTTGTTGCGGGCGGTCACGAGCGAAGAGCCCGCCCTGCTTTTGGTCGATGAGGTCGACCGCGCAGACCCAGAATTCGAGGCGCTGCTTTTGGAACTATTGGCGGAACGGCAGGTGACGATTCCCGAACTTGGCACCCTGCGGGGAAAGCACGCTCCCCTGGTTTTTCTCACGACAAACGCGACGCGCGACATGACCGACGCGCTCCGTCGCCGCTGCCTTCACGCCTTCCTCGATTACCCACTGCCTTCGCGCGAACTGGCCATTGTGCTGCGCCGCGTTCCGCACATCGGCGAGCGACTGGCAGGGCACCTCACCGAGTTCGTCCACGAGCTTCGCCAGCGCGAATTGCGCAAGGCACCTTCGATCGCCGAGACCGTCGATTGGGCAAAATCGATCGTACTTCTTGGAGGTGCCTCCATCGATTCGAGCGCGGCAAAAGACGCCCTCGCGGCCCTTCTCAAACACGAAGAAGACCGCGATGTGGGCGCTGCGGCGTTGGCGAAATTCGCCAAAAAGCACGGTTAAAAAAAGGCGCGCCTAGCGGATGCAGAATGCAGATGCAGAATGCATCTTTATGCCGCGCCCGCATGCGGTAGAATTACGGCGTGCGGCACTGGAGTGCGCGCCCATAAACCTGCGACAGGCCGTTGCGGCCGTCGTTCCAGGCCAAGACGGCGTCGGTGGTGCCGAATGCCGCAAGTACTGGAAAAACACTGTCGCCCGCGGCATTGGTTACGCGGCTTGCCGCGCCCGCAGGCCTGAGCGCTGCGTCGAAAGTCTGGAGGTAAATCTCGAAGGTGCGCGCGTCGTTTCGGTCGTCGGCCCACGCCACCGCGAGGCGCCGCCCGACGCCGAGAAGAGCCACATCGCGCCCGTACGACACGATGCCGTTCGTAAGGGCGAGCGTGGCGGTGGTGCGAAGTGTGGCGGCGTCGAGAACGACGATGGTGGAGACGCCGCTCGTGGCGTGGGCCGCCGCGGCGATCTGGCCATCGACGATCGTGAGCGCTGGGCCGCCGCTGACCGTGGTGGGGAACGGCGATACGGGCCCCGTGAGCGGCACGAGCTGTTCGTTGAGGCGCATGATGTTCACGCGCGCGGTGATGACCGGGCCGATCGATGTGCCTTCGAGCCACGCGAAAACGAAGCCGCCAGCGGGCAGCGCGACGACGGACACATTGCGCGAATCGAGGCCGGAAACCAGGGTCACGACGGCGCCCACCGCCGAGCCGTCGGGAGCAACGCGCACAGCCTGGACGTCGTAACCGCTCCGCCGTTCGTCCTGCCAAACGACGAGGAAATCAACGCCCGTCCAGACGATGGACGGCATGATCGAAAAACCTTGCGTCGAGGTAATCCGCAGGTCTCCGGGCGCCAATTTTCGCCCCAAGGCGTCGGCCAAGGCAAAGTAAACTTCGTAGTTTCCGGCGCGGCGATCGCTCCAAGTGATGCCGAAGCGATCGCCTGCCCAAGCCACACGCGCACCGTCGCCGTCGGCCGGTGCCAGGGCCGTGAGATCGAGGTCGGTGCCCGTGCGCACGAACGATGTCGTGAGGCGGCCCATGAAGGGCGAAAACCGCGTGGAGCCGACCGATGCGCTGTACCCGAGGGCAAAACCATCGCGGTAGGACGCCAAATGCGACACCGCCGCGATGGTTGCCGAGGCCGGCGACAATCGCTGGTCGGAGCCGACCGTTTGGTAGATCGCGCCCTCGTCGATGCCGCCTGCGCAGTTGTCGTCAACGCCGTTGCATAGCTCCGTCGCCCGGGGATTTACGCGCGCGTCGCCGTCGTTGCAATCGTCGCCGCAAGCCCCCGGATCGCCTGCGTTTTTGCCCGGAAGCGGCCCTTTGAAGCCGTCTCCATCGGCGTCGGTGGTTCGTGCAGTATGCACGCATGCGCTCGCGACAGAATCGCACCGATCCGACGTGCAAATGTTTGAGTCGTCGCACGCCGGTGTTGGCTGCACTATACATGTACCTTCCATGCACGCGTACGGCGTGCAGAAGGTTGCGCGAAAGGTGCAGTCTGCATTCACTGCGCACTCGGGGCGCGCGCCGTCCGACGCGTCGCTCGCATCGAGGCCGGCGTCTACGCTCGCATCGAGGCTCGCATCGAGGCCCGCATCGACCCGTGCATCGGGCGGTTCAATCGGCCCACCGTCGGTGCCTCCGTCGAGGAAATTCGCGTCGATTTCCAGGTCTTCGCCGCGCAAGCCCGTGCGTGCGCCGCAGCCCGCGAGCACCGAAATCAGGAGCAAGCTCTTGGCCGTTGCGTTCACGAACACACTCCAAATCCGGCCACGTCGACAGGTTGGCACGTGAGACCACGCGGGCATTGACCGCTCAGCGCGAGGTTGCAAAGGCGCGCGCACGATTCGCCGCCGAACCCAACGATGCACACATACCCGCCCGCGCAACCGTCTCGCGAGCACGATTGCCCCTGGGTGGCCGTGCCCGCAGGGCGGCACGTGGTGCCGTAGGTTTCGACGTCGCACGCGCTTTGCGGCGGGATCGTATACGGAAAGCAGCCTTGCGTGCTCGGGCACCCCGTTTGCGCGAAGGCGTCGCAGGTGATCTGCGATGGCCGCGTTCCCGCGTCGCGGCAGCCCGCATCGACGAGCAACGGTGGGGCATCGGGGAGCTGGAAAACATCGGGCAGCGGGGCATCGGGCCTCGCATCGCGAATGTCGGTCGCGTCCGGTGCGGCGTCCGCATCGCGGCTGCCGTCGGGGCTGCCGTCGCGGCTGCCGTCGAGGCCGCCGTCCACCCAAGAGCCGTCACCGAGGGTTTGCCCGTCGGCGGAGGCGTCGCGCGAGGCGTCGATCAGCGCGCCGTCAGGTAGAAAAGAACCGTCGAGGGGCCATTCGGTCGATGGGTCAACGACGACGGAGCCGCAACCGGCACCCAAGACAGCGAGCAGTGAAGACACGACGAAAGTCGAAGAACACTTGAGCATGGCGCGAACCCTGCCCGCACTTCGATGCCGCCGCAACCCCTGGGGCAAGCAAAAAAAATGGCCACGCATATCCACTGAAGGATTCGCGTGGCACCACGTTTTTCAGCCCGGCGCGCTCGGGGCGCTCGGCGCGCTTTGGCCTGTCAACCCGCGTGCGCGGCGACGGTCGTCAGTTCGCGCTCGGCGCGAATCCAGTCTTCGAACGCGTCTCCGCCAAGGCCCTTGCGCGCCACAAACAGCTCAAACGAACGCTTAGCAATCGCGTCACGCGAAGGCATTGCGGCCATCGTCGTAGCGGTCAATTCCGTGGCCGCTTTGGCGGCGTCAACGGTCGCTGCAACGACTTCAGGTTGCGCCTGAATACCCGCTTTTGCTGCGGCTTTTGCTGCGGCGGCGCTCACTTTTTTTGGTGCCTTCGGGGCGGCATTGGTCGCCGTATCTGTCTTCTTCGTAGCCATGAAATCTCCAGTTTGACCGGGCCCATACCGTACTTTTCGGTCCTAGTCAAATCGCTAATCCTTGGGTTGAACGAATCGTCGCGGCGCGATAGCCTTCAAACGAACCGGGGGGCCTAGTCACATGTGACCTCGCAGACGTCCGGCGAAGGAATTACCGCGTGCAGCGACAAACTCTCGAAACAACCATATCCCGGGTAGAAAACGGAAGATGGCTCGACACCTCCGACCGCGTCGTGCTCGAGGAGCCGCTGGAACTGCGCTTGAACTACGTTGACGGGCTCGCGCGTAGCGAAAAAGCCATCTCGATCACCATGCGCACACCCGGAAACGACGCCGAATTGGCGGCGGGTTTCCTCTTCACCGAGGGCATCATCCCCTGCCCGACGGCCGTGACCGGAATCGCCGCCGCCGAACTCGCGAGCGACCCACACAACGCGAGTGACGCCAACACCGTGACCGTCCGCCTCGCGGATGACATCCAACTCGTCTGGCCCAGTCTCGAACGCCACTTCTACGCCACGTCGAGCTGCGGCGTCTGCGGCAAGGCCTCGCTCAGCGCCCTGCAAGTCAAAGGATTAAAACCTATTTTACGCGACGGCTTCACGTTCGACACCACACTGATTCCATTGTTATCTGAACGACTACGCGCCGGGCAAGCCATTTTCGACCGAACAGGTGG
>CAMCKZ010000139.1 GCA_945875545.1 Polyangium aurulentum
ATCGCCGGCGAGCTCGCCGGGCATGATTCCTGACCCTGGAGTTGGGCCGTAGACCTTCGGCAACGCTATTTTTTGCGCATCGGCGAGGGTATTTTTTTGGCGCTCCATGCGGCCTTGGAGCTGCTTCATCGTCGCGAGCACATCGTCGCGATCCGGCGGGTTTTCCAGGGCGTAGCGCTCGTAGTAAATCAGCGCATTCTCTACGTCGCCCATCTCGGTGTAGCCGCGCGCAATGTTAAAAAGCACGTTGATGTGGGGCAGCGTTTCGTAGGCCTTCTTTAGCTCCGCGATGCCAACTTCGTACTTGCCATCGGCGATGAGATCCATGCCGCGCCTGAAACTGCGGCGCGCATCGGTTCGCTCGTCGGCGAAGGCGTTTCCGCTCGCAAGAACGAGCGCCAACGCGCACGTGCTACCCCATGGTCCGAGTTTGTTCTTCTTCATGCTCGCCCTCGCCGCAGCACACCGCCGCGCCCGTGTTGAAGCGCTACGATACGGAAGGTCGTGCCGCCGTGCCAAGCAGCGAACGAAGGCCGTGGTGGAAAAGTAAGAAGCCCCGCGGCACCAAGGTGAGCGGAGCTTTTTTCGATGCGGTCAAAAAGTGATCGGCCTCGCCCGCGTCGCCCGCGTCGACCGCGTCGCCTCGGTCAGTTGATGGCCTTCGCGTTAACGACGAAGGACCCAACGCCGTTTGCGGCAAAGTAGGGCTGGACGATGACCGTGTAGATTGCGCCGGCTGGAATCGTGATGGCTTCGGCACCGACGAGACCTGAGAACCCGGAGGAGTCGTTGCAGCCATCGGTGTTGGTGGCGCAGTCGTCGTTGGCGGCGCCTACGCAGGTTCGGCGATCGGCTTCGGACACAGGACCCACGGGCACAGGATACGCGGCCATGACCGTGTCGATGTCGACGCCGGCTGCCGCGATGGAGGCCCAAATGGCAACGACGCGAGGCGCGGCGCTGTTGTTGGCGATGGTCGTGTAGACGAACGGGTACGAGGCCACACTAGTGAAGCTGCCCGTGAGGGGGCACGAAGAGCCGAAATAGCTCACCGGAATTTTGGTCATGACCGCGCCCGCGGTGAACGTGCGCGTGGCGCTTACGGTCTGCCCAACGGCCGTCACGACGATGTCTGCAGCGCCCGCTACGCCGCCTTCGATCACCGGGTATTGGAGTTCGCATTCGCTCCACGTGCCCCACGTGCAGTCGCCGAGGCATGTGTGCCGTCGACCATCGCCCGCGTCGGCGCAGCCCAGACCCGCCTGCCACGCGGCGACGCCTTTGTCGCACACGGCATTTGCCGGTACAATGCACGAACCAAGGGCGAACGTGCAGTCGTTCTGGCAAACGGCCCGGGAACGGCCGCAGCGATTGCCGCACGCGACGCCGCCGTCGGGGTCTGTGCCCGGAGCGCATCCGCCGTCGCGCTGGCCGTTGCAATACGACCACCCCTCCCAGTCGATGCCGCCATCGGCTTGCGAACGGCAAATGCGTGACTGGGTTCCGCAGACGCCGCAGGCCTGCGACTGGGTGTCGCTCGTTGATGTGCATACGCGGGCTGCGTCGGGTACGACAGCGGCTGCGGCATCGGCATCGGCGCGGCCGGAGTCGGTCGCGGCGTCGGCGAGCGTCGCGTCAGTCAAGCCGGCATCCGGGCTGGCATTGGCGTTGGCGTCAGCGAGCGTGGCGTCGACCAAACCGGCGTCCGCATCGGCCGTCGCGTCAACGGTGCGGGCGTCGCTCGCAGCGTCGGCCGGGCTGCCTCCCGAATCGCCGCCGGCGTCTGGAGAAAGGGCCCCGGAAGCGTCCGCCGGCGGCTGCCCTGTGGCGTCTTGCGCGTCTTGGTCACCGGCCGCGGAACATCCGGCAAGACTGAGACAAAAGGCCACCGCGAACGAGGCACCGGCGGATTCCGCACATCGAAGGGTTCTCATAGGGCGTTTTCCGTGTATCCGAAAAGTCAAGGAAGAAGCGCTTCGGTCTTCACATTAAGGACCAAAGTGGTGGGCGTGGTGCACGACGAAGACCAGCAGCCGGTGTAAACGAGCAGCGATTCGCCGGCGTTGACGGTAATGGCGGCCGAGGAAGCAATGCCGCCTAGCGCGCTCCCACTCGTGCACGGCGTGGAGGAGCAGGTGTCGTTGGCTCCGAGGCACGCACCGCGAACGGCGGGCAGCGTTTCACCTTGGAACACGTTCATAATCGTATCGTAATAGCTGGTGCCGGAGCTTGGGCCGAAGGAGTTCCAAATGGAAACCTTGAGGTTCTTGGCCGAAGGGTTGCGCACGACGATGGTTTGGTACGGCGTGATGGACGCGGACGTGCTGGGCGCGCACGATGTGCCCGATGAGGCGCCGGCGGCGATGGTCTGCGCGGAGGTCAGGGTCATCGAGCGCGAGGCAACCGCGCCGACCTGGACGCTCGCGGTAATCCACGTGTCTTCGATCACGCAATTTCCGTAAGTCAAGGCGCAATCGTTTCCGCACGTGCCGTAGCGACCTTCACCCGCGTTGGGGCACGAAAGGCCGATTGCGAAAACGCTCTCGCCCGGCGTGCACGTGGCCGTCGCTGGTTGAATGCAACTGCCGAACCCGTAGGTGCAATCGGTCTGGCAAACGGCGCGCTGCCGGCCGCATCTTCCGCACGGCATGCCTCCGTCGGGCTCGGTGCCCGGAACGCATCCGCCGTCGCGTTGGCCGTTGCAATAACTGTAGGCCCCGGGTTCAATTCCGCCGCCATCTGAGGCCATACATAGCGCCGACTGCTGACCACAAACACCGCAAGAACGCTGAACTTGAGCGCCCACACTTTGGCATGGGCCGGTGTCCGGAGGCCCCGCATCGATGGGCCCAACATCGGGCGGACCCGCATCGGCGATCGTCGCGTCGGGGAGGGCTGCATCGGCCGCGTCGGCGGCATCGCGTGAACCGGCATCAGCGGTGGCCGCGTCGGCGGCATCGCGTGAACCGGCATCAGCGATGGCCGCGTCGATCGTGGCGTCGGCGGGTGCAGCGTCGATCCCGGGGGCGGTGTCGGCTGCCACGGCCGAATCGGATCCCGCATCGGGGCGGGCCGTGACCAAATCGGTTTCATCCCCTCCGCTGCTCGAACATGCGGCAGCAAAAATCCCCGCCACGGTGGCCGTCATCCCTGCCCAAAGTACGGTGCTGCGTCGCATGCGATCTCTTGACGGCGCTCGCCCCAGAGCCGTCCCTTTCCTCAATGAAAGTGGAAGTCTACAATGTCAACGGTGCGGGTCGCAAGAGCGACGTGCGTGCGCGTGTCGGCCCCTTCGGTTTGCGGGGAAGAAATCTCCCGGTCAGAGGTCGATGATAGTGGCTTTCGGGGCCGTATCTCCGAGAAATCGCTGGGCCACAGCCTCAAAGGCCCGGGGCTCGTCGGTGACAAGAAATTCCAGTTGACCGGCTCTTTTGCGGGTCGTCGTGAGGTCGCGCGCGACGAGGAACGCGCGTGTTTCGTCCGCCGTCGCAAGGGCGCTGTCGACGATGGGCACGTGAGGCCCAAGCATGGCGCGAACCTGCTCTTCGATGAGCGGTCGAAAGAGCGGGTAATGCGTGCAACCAAGAACCACCGCGCCGATTCCGCGTCCAACAAACGGCTGCAAATAGTGACGCACGACCAGCGTTGGCACCTCGCCCTCAAGCCAGCCCTCTTCGGCGAGAGGCACGAGCAACGGGGCCGCGTGCCCCACCACTTCGCACCGGGTGGAGTTCGCGCACACCGCCCGAACATAGGCCCCAGATGCGATCGTTGCGGCCGTTCCGAGGACGCCAATGCGGCCATCTCCGGCGGCGCGAATGGCGGCGCGGGCGCTCGGCTCAATGACGCTCAGCACGGGAATATCGAAGTCCGCGCGGAGGCGATCCGGGGCGACCGCGCTGACGGTGTTGCACGCGATTACAATGGATTTTACCCCGCGATCGACGAGGGCGCGCGTGCACGCGAGCGCGTAACGAAGAACCGTCGCGGGGCCTTTGGTGCCGTAAGGAACGCGCGCCGTGTCGCCAAGATAAATGATGTCTTCGTGGGGGAGCGCCGCGCGCAAGGCACGAACCACCGTGAGCCCGCCGAGCCCGGAATCGAAGACGCCAAGAGGCGCCTCGCGGTTCACGAAGGAGCGATCTCGGTGTTCGCACCGATGCACAAATCGAGCGCCGCCATGCGCACCGCTACGCCCGCTTCAACCTGTTCGAGGACGACGCTGCGAACGTCGTCGGCGAGGTGCGTGTCGAGTTCGACGCCGCGATTGATGGGCCCAGGATGCATCACGATGACGTTTTGCTTCGCGCCCGCCAGTCGACGTGCGTTGAGGCCGAAAGTGCGGCTGTATTCGCGCGTAGACGCCATGACGGGCCCGTAGACGCGCTCGTTCTGGATGCGCAACATCATCACCACGTCGGCGCCGTCGATGGCCTCATCGAGGTTCGCGTGGACCGTGGCGCTCTCGCCGAGGGTTTCTGCATCGCGGGGCATCATGGTTTTGGGCCCACACAAGCGAACCTTTGAGCCGGTTTTTCCCAAGAGAATCGCGTTTGAGCGTGCCACACGCGAATGCACGATGTCGCCGCAGATGGCGACCGTGAGACCCGAGAGCGTACCGAAGTGGCGCCGAATGGTGAGGGCGTCGAGGAGGGCTTGCGTTGGGTGTTCGTGCATGCCGTCGCCGGCGTTCAGAATGCTCGCCCGCGTGTGTTTCGCCACGTAGTTCGGCGCGCCGGAAGCCTGGTGACGAATGACCAGGGCGTCGGCCCGCATCACTTCAAGATTTTTAACCGTGTCGAGAAGCGACTCGCCCTTGCTCACACTGGAGGTCGCGACGCTGATGTTGATGACGTCGGCGCCCAGGCGTTTTCCAGCAACTTCGAAGGATGACCGCGTGCGGGTAGAGGCCTCGAAAAACACGTTGATGATGGTGCGCCCGCGCAGGGCCTCACTCTTTTTCGGCCTCTTCCTCGCTTCGTCGAAAAGGGTATCGGCTTTTCCAAGCAGCGTGTTGATGTCGGCGACGGAGAGGTCCGCGATGCTGAGGAGGTGTCGATGCGACCAGGCGTGATCCACCATGATGACGCGGCAAGTAGCAGAATCAGCGGCGAAAATCTGCTGCACGCCGCCCGCGTCGGATTTCCTTCGCGGGCGCGAACAAGATCATCCGCGCGGATGGTGTTTCGCGTGGGCGCGGAGCACGCGATCGTCGGTGACCTTGGTGTAGATTTCGGTCGTCGCGAGGTCGGCGTGACCGAGCATCACTTGCACCGCGCGAAGGTCCGCACCGCCCTCCAAAAGGTGCGTGGCGAAGGTGTGCCGCAGCACGTGCGGCGAGACAAATTCCACGACGCCAGCGATGCGCGCGTAACGCTTCACGTTCTTCCAAAATCCCTGCCGCGTCAGCGCGCCTCCCCGGGGACTCACGAAGAGTGTTTTGGATTTCGCGGTGGCGTGGCGGCCTCGACCCTCCTTGAGATAAAGATCGATGGCGTTCAGGGCCGTTTCGCCGACGGGGACGAGGCGAGCCTTGTCACCCTTGCCTTGGACGCGAACAATGCCCCTGTCGCGATCGAAGTTTCCAAGGCGCAGCGTGCACAGCTCCGACACGCGCAGCCCTGACGCATACATAAGCTGGAGCATGGCTCTGTCACGTATGCCTTGTGTATCGTTTGTGGATGGTGCGTCCAGTAGGCGCAGCATGGGGTCGAGGCCGATGGCTTTTGGCAGCTTTGTGCGGGTTTTTGGCCGGTCCAGAAGGGTCGTGGGATCTTCGGCAAGCGAGCGTTCGCGCACGAGGTAACGGCAAAACCCTCGCCACGCGGAGAGTCGCCGCGCCGTTGACCGCGCGCTCATTCCGCGATCGAGTTCGCTCGCCAATTGAAGCGCGATGCGCTCCATCGTGAGCGACGCGGGGTCGCCATTGCCGTCTTTGAGGAGCACGTTGACGTCGCGCGCGTAGGCATCGAGGGTGTGTTTTGAAAGCCCCCGCGTCGTGGCGAGTTCGAGGAGGTAGTCGTCCGCGTAGGCATCAAGATGCTGCACCAAGAAACCTATACTCGCGGCGTTCCGGCGAGGCGAATGACTGGCGGTTTCTGCGCAAGGTGCGGGCTCAAGAAACTCGGGCAGCTCGCTGCTAACCTCGGCGGATGGTCAGTATTTTTCATCCCAATCTTTTCCGCGAGCGCGTCGTGTTGGTCACCGGCGGGGCCACGGGCATAGGCCTCGCAAGCGTTCGCGCATTTCTTGAACTCGGTGCGCGCGTCGCAATCTGCGGCCGGCGCCAAGAGAAGCTCACGGTGGCCGAGGCGGATCTCGCGCGCGACGGCTACGCGGTACACGCCCGCGTTTGCGACATCCGAGAGCCCGAGTCCGTCGCCAATTTCATACGCGGCGTCGTCGAGGCGCTCGGGCCGATTGATGCGCTGGTCAACAACGCGGGCGGTCAATTTCCGGTGCCCGCCGCCGATCTCGCGACCAAGGGCTGGGACGCGGTCATCCGAAATAACCTCAACGGAACATTTTACATGACCCGGGAGGTCGCGATTCAGAGCATGATCCCAAGCAAAAAAGGCCGGATCGTGAACGTCA
>CAMCKZ010000140.1 GCA_945875545.1 Polyangium aurulentum
GAAAAGCGACTTGCCGGGGCAAGCCTCGGGGGAGAGGCGGCCCGCCACTTTGCCGATGGTATCCACGATCTCGGAGACCGAGATGTAGCCCGCCACGGTGCCTTCGGTGAGCTTGCTCGCGGAAGCATGCTTCGCGGAAATAACGGCGTTACGAATCAGGAGGTTCAGGGAGACGCCCTGGATGCTGAGCGCCAGGGTGACGTCGGTTTTGCCGCCGTTTACCCAGACCCCGTTCGTGATGTAAGCCTCGGGGAATTTGACCTTGGAGCCCTTGCTCGGGTCCATCGCATCGACCAAGAGGGCGCCGGAGACGGGCCAGTTGTCGGTGCCGTCGAATTTAGGAACCATGCCGAGGCTGCCGCCGACGAACATCTGCCCGGTCACGCCTGTGGCCGTCTGGGTGCCGCTGCCGTCGAGGCCGAGCACATCGAGAATGAGCGTAAAATCGCCCTTGTTGATGGTGTCGGTGACGGTTTTGGATGGCTCGCTAAAACCGGACGCCGCCTTCTGGAGGGCCGTCAAAATGTTCTGGCCGAAGGAGTTGTCGATGCCGTTGTCGCCGTCGATCACGACGACGCCGTCGGAGATGGCTTTGCAGGTGCCGAGCCTGGAGGTCTTGGTCGCCACGCCGTCGAGGTCGTAGCCAAACTTCTTCCACGCGGTGCTGGAGGTGGTGCCGCTGCGGTCGGTGTCGCCGAGGAGGAGCTTGTTGATCGCAAACACGCGACGCGTTGCGGTGGCCATGCCGGTCGTGGGCTTCGCGGGAGGACCTGCGAGCGTCGTGGTGCCCGTGGCGGTTTCGCTGCTGCCGCAACCAAGAGCCAATGCGCCGATTGCCGTGACGCCTGCGAAAAGACCTAGAACCGTTGAGACGCGCTTCATGTTGATTACTTTCTCCTCACCTCGCGACAAGCCACCTGTGCCACATGCGGGCGGGCGGGAAGCTACCCGTAATATTCGCGATGGCAAGAAAATTTGGCGGCCAAAGACCAAGAGAGTCACGAGTCTCCGGCGCGAGTTGCCGGGCTGATCAAGTGCGCCGAACGGCACTTGCAAAACTTTGCTAGGAGCCCTGGGCATGGCCGCTGCGTTCGTCCACTTGCACGTGCATTCGCAGTATTCGCTCCTTGACGGCGCCATTCGCGTGAAAGATTTGGTCAAGCGCACGGCCGCGATGGGCATGGGGGCCGTGGCGCTCACGGACCATCGCAACATGTTCGGTGCCATCGCCCTTTACAAGGCCGCCAAGGCCGCGGGCGTGAAGCCCATTTTGGGGGCCGAACTCGATGTGTGGGTGAACGGGCGAGTCGTGCATTTGCCTGTTTTGGCCGAAAACAGTGTAGGATACAGCAACCTCGTGAAGCTCGTTTCGCGCGGGCATGTCGTGAGCCCCAAGGGGTCGCCCATGGGCCACCCGTGCGTCACCGTGGAAGACCTCGGCGCGCACCGGGAGGGGCTCGTGATGCTGACGGGGTGCATGGGCGGTTACCTGTCGATGACCGTTCTTGAAGAGGGCGAAGCGGCCGGGCGAAAAGCGCTCGCGAATCTCGTCGAGGTGGTGGGTGCAGAGCGCATCTATGTGGAGCTGCAAGACCACGGCTTGGTGGAGCAGCCCATCCTGAACCGCATCGCGATGGAGCTTGCGAAGGAGTTTTCGCTGCCTCTCGTGGCGACCAATTGCGTGCATTATCCAGGTAAAGATGACGCGGAGGCCCAGATTCTGTTGGGCTGCATAAAGACTGGCCGTTCTCTCCAGGAGGCCCGCGAACGGCATCACGGCTCGCGGGAAATGTACTTCAAGAGCGCGTCAGAAATGGCGCAGATGTTTGGGCACGTGCCGAGTGCCATGGCGAACACGTTGGCCATCGCGGAGCGCTGCACCCTGAAGCTCGATTTGGGGAAATCGATGCTCCCGAGCTTCGCTGTGCCCGAGGGCTACGACACGGAAAGTTACTTTCGTCACGTGTCGCGCGAGGGTCTCGCGGCGCGCTTTCGAGACTTCGCGGCGGCGGGAAAAGTGGTGTCTGAAGGCGACTACCAGCGGCGACTCGAGACGGAACTTGACGTCATCGCGCGCATGAAGTTTCCAGGGTATTTCCTCATCGTGTGGGATTTTATTCGCTACGCGCGCGGCAACGGAATTCCCGTTGGGCCCGGGCGTGGTTCCGGTGCGGGTTCGATCGTAGCGTATGCGCTACGTATTACAGACCTCGATCCCCTTCCGTACAACTTGCTGTTCGAACGCTTTTTGAATCCCGAGCGCGTCTCGATGCCGGACTTCGACATCGATTTTTGCATGGACAAGCGCGATCGCGTGATCGCCTATGTGCAAGAAAAATACGGCCTCGACAGCGTGGGTCAAATCTCCACATTCGCCGAGTTGAAGAGCAAGTCCGTCGTCAAAGACGTGGGGCGTGCGCTCGGTTTTTCGCCCATGGATTCGCAGGCCCTCGCGAACCTAATACCCAAGAAAAACCCTGCCGAAACATACACGATCGCCGAGAGTCTTGCGATCGAGCCCAAGCTCAAAGCGCGCTACGACACGGAGCCCCGGGTCAAAGAACTCTTGGACCAAGGTCAGCGCCTCGAAGGGATGTTGCGGCAGACGGGAAAGCACGCCGCGGGCATCGTCATTGCGGAGGGCCCGCTGTGGGATCATGTGCCGGTCCTGCGCGACGAGAAGACCGGCGTGTACGTCACGCAGTATTACAAAGACGACGTGGAGCAGGCGGGGCTCGTCAAGTTTGACTTCCTTGGCCTTAAGACGCTGACGGTTCTCGACCTCGCGGTGGGGTACGTGAATGGGCGCCCGGAAAAGCTCGCAAGCGGGGAAAAACTCGACCTTTCTGCGATTTCGCTCGACGACAAGGCGACGTATGCGTTGCTCGGAAGTGGCGAAACGAAGGGCGTCTTTCAGCTCGAATCAAGCGGCATGCAGAAGCTCTTCAAAGACCTGCGCGCCGACTGCTTTGAAGACGTTGTGGCCGCCGTGGCTCTCTATCGGCCCGGGCCTCTCGGGTCGGGGATGGTGAAGAACTTTGTAGAATGCAAGAATGGGCGTCAGCCGATTCAGAAGATGCACGCGCTCGTCGACGAGGTCTTGGTGCCGACCTACGGCGTCATTGTTTACCAAGAGCAGGTGATGCAGGTTGCGCAGAATCTCGCTGGGTATTCCCTGGGCGGCGCAGATCTTTTGCGCCGGGCCATGGGCAAAAAAATGCCCGAAGAAATGGAGAAACAGAGGTCGACATTCGTTGAAGGCGCGCGGCAAAAGGGCGTCACCGAGGCCGACGCCGAGAGCATTTTCAAGCTGCTCGAGTACTTCGCGGGTTACGGTTTCAATAAGTCGCATTCCGCCGCCTATGCGTTAATTACCTACCAAACCGCGTGGCTCAAGGCGCACTACCCGGCGGAACTCGTCTGCGCAGTTCTCACCGCGGACAAAGACGTCAACGACAAAGTCGTGCGAACGATTGCCGACGCGCGCCTCTTCGGTTTGCCCGTGCTGCCTCCGGACGTGAACGAATCTCACCAGGATTTTCGCGTGGTTTACGCGAGTCCAGCCGGCGACGCCAAGGTGGCGAAAGGGGCCAAAGTTCGCGACGCGTTTGCGCCTCAATTGCGCTTCGGTCTCGGCGCCGTTCGCGGCATCGGAGAGGCGGCCATCGAGGCCATCAAAGATGCGCGCGACGCGGGCGGGCCGTTTCGCGACATGTTCGATTTTGCGAGCCGCGTCGATGCGAGGCGCGTGACCAAGGCTGTCTTCGAGGCCCTCGTGCAGTCCGGCGCGTACGACACCTGCCACGCGGTTCGCGGCATCGACAGGGCCCGCGCGTTTGCCAGCATCGACGTCGCGCTCGAACGATCGCGGGCCGCGAGCCGTGACCGAGAAGCGGGGCAAACGTCGCTTTTTGGCCTGTTTGGGGCCGGTGCCGGGGGCGATGCAGGGGCGCAGGCAGCGGCATCTGCGGCCGCGGGCGATTTCGTCAAGAGCGATTCTTGGGACACGCGCGAAGTGCTCGTACGCGAGCGACGGGCCCTCGGGTTTTACGTGTCGGGCCACCCGATCGATCGCTACGTCAATGGCCCGGCGGCCCTCGCGCGCCTCGAGGCCTCGTGGGTCGCCGACTGCGCCCAGCTGGAAGACTGGACGGCGGTTCGCCTCGTCGGAACGGTCGAAGGCTGGAAGGAAAAAATCTTCAAGGGCTCGAACGACAAGAAGGCTTTTTTTGAACTGGAAGACACCTCGGGCCGCATTCAGGTGGCGGTGAGGTCAAGGGAAATCCAGGCTTTTGAGCGGGTTTTGTTGTCCGGCGAGCCGGTCATCGTTTCGGGCAAATTGCAATTTCCCCGAAGCGACAACGACGACGACGAGGCCGACGTGCCGCGGGACCCAACCCTTCTTTTGAACGACGCCCAGCTCCTCTCCGAGTCGGTGAAAAGCGCGGCGCGTTCGCTGCATATTACCGTAGATAGTTACCAGCTTACGTCTAAAGCGCTCACGGATCTGGCCTCACTCTTTCGCGCATCGGCGGGCACGTGCCCCATTCACGTCCACGTGAAAACCCCCGCGGGCGTGGCGCAGGTCGTCCTCGGCGCCGATTGGCGCGTCGACGCCGGCGACGTGCTTTTTGCGGGCCTTGAACGCGTATTCGGCGGAGCCTTCGCCGAACTTCGTTGACAAAGTGAAAGAACCTCTGTTGACATCGATGCCTGTGACATCCATGCGCGTTGCCCGGCCCGAAAGACGCCTCGTCACGGTTCTTTTCGCAGACGTTTCGGGTTTCACCGCCCTCTGCGAAAACCTCGACGCCGAAGAGGTCGCCGAGACGATGAACCGCGTTTTTGTGGAGCTCACGGAGGTGGTTCTCGCCCACGGCGGGGTCATCGATAAATACATCGGCGATTGCGTGATGGCGCTCTTCGGTGCCCCGCGCGCCTGGGGCGACGACGCGGAGCGAGCGGCCCGCGCGGGGCTCGAGATGCTGTCAACCCTCGACAGGCTGGCGCTCGAACTGGAGCCTCGCCTCGGACACCGCCTGGGCATGCGCGTCGGCATCAACACCGGTCTCGTGGTTGCCGGGCTTTTGGGCGGCCGAGGTTTTGCGCGTTACACCGTCATGGGCGACGCGGTGAATTTGGCGAGTCGCATCGAGTCGGCCAGCTCCCCGGGGCGCGTGCTTGTCTCAGGAAATACCCAGCGATTCATTGCAGATAAATTCATTTTAGAGGACCGCGGACTCATACAAGTCAAGGGCAAGGTCGACCGCGTCCAAGCCGCGTTTGTGCTGCGCGAACAGCACGCGGGGCTCGAGAGCCGCAGCCACGCGGTGGAGGGCGTCACCATTCCTTTCTTGGGTCGCCAGACGGAATTGGCCGACATTTCGCGCCTCGCGCAAGAGGCGATCGACGGCTCTTTTGTCCGCGTCGGGGTCGTGCACGGTGCGAGCGGCATCGGAAAATCGCGCATCTTGGAGGTCGCGTTGCGAGGCCTGGCCGCCAATGGGGCCGAGGTCGTCGTGGCCCACGACAGGTCCGGCGCGAGCCAGCCGTTGGCGGGTTTCATCGACGCGATCGCCCTGCAATTCGCCGCAAATGACATCACGCCGCAAAGCGTCTTGGCCTTCATGGGCGAGAGCGAGTCCGGCGATACGAAGGGCCATTTGGCGGCGATCGTGTGCCGTATTTTGCGGCGTCAGAACGAGTCGCCCTTGGACCGGCGGACGGTGATCTGGGGCCTCGGCGAGCTGCTCGTGGCCCGCGCCAAAAAGGTGCCCATCGTGGTGCTCGTCGATGACGCCAAGCACGGCGACCCTGCTTTTGTTGAGCTGCTTGAGGCCATCCGGGGGCGAGGCGTGCCTCTGGTATTTTTCTTCGACGTCGAAACCTCCGCCGAGGGGTTGGCCGTCTTTCAGCGGCTGACGGCTCTCGAATGTACGGTTGCGTATCCTATTGAGCCGTTGTCTACGCTGTGTGTTCGCTCAATTGTTACGGGCTTGTTTGCGGACAGCATTGATGCGAGCCCCATGCTGGTCGATCGGTGCGTCGCGCTGAGCGAGGGTTTTCCCTTTTTTGCTGTGGAATACCTGCGAAGTCTCTTCGCCCTTGGCGTGCTCGTGATCAATCCGAGCGACGGTCGATGGAAGGTCATTCCGGAGAAACTCACGGCCGACACCCTGCCAGAGAGTCTCCAAAATTCTCTCCAAGCCGACCTCGATCACATGCCACCGGCTGCCCGCGAATACCTGCAGTTTGCAGCCATCGGCGACGGCTCATTTCACGGTGCGGCAGTCGAATCGGCTCTCATGGCCGAGGGCCAGAGTTCCAATGGTGTGTCGCGGGCAGAACGCGAACTCGTGCGAAAAGGCGTCATTCACGACGTTTCTGGCGGTCACGGCGAATACAGTTTTCGCAGCGGCCGCCTCCACCGAGGGGCGTACGAAAGTCAAGTTGGGCGCACACGGCGTGAGCGCCATCGGACCATCGGGCACATTCTTGCGGGCATGCCCGCGATGACCGATCGCCCCATGCTGATCGCGGGGCATTTTTTATCCAGCGACGAGCCCGAACACGCC
>CAMCKZ010000141.1 GCA_945875545.1 Polyangium aurulentum
GGTTCCGCCGGTCCGAACATCATGGTCGAAGACGACGGCGGCGGTCTTCCGATAGAGAAATTGCGGATCAAAGCGGCGCAGATGGGGCTGCCTTTCAAGCCCGGTCGCGAGTGGGAACTGATCTTCGCCAGCGGCATGTCGACGGCGGACAAAGTAGACGACATCAGCGGCCGCGGCGTCGGTATGGCCGCCGTCAAGAGCGACATCGAGAAGGCGGGCTACGAGCTCGACGTGCACACCACCGCGGGCAAGGGCACGATGTTCATCATTCGTCACGGGGGTGCCTCGAAGCGCACCATCCCGCCTCCTTCGTTCATGGCGGGGTGACCATCGCATGCGGCTAGCTGCCACCGCATTGGTCGTCGGGGTGGCCGCAATGGGCTGTGCCCGAGGTGCGCCTCCTGCGGGGGGCGAGGCGCCCGTTCTCGTGCAAATTCCCCTGCGTGTGCCTCCGCGCACGCCCGAGCAGGTGCGGCAGGATCGCCGCTCAGGAATCGGCCGCCTGACGGTGCCGGGCCTCGACGAATCGGCGGGCAATCGAGCGGCGCTGGGGCGGCGAATATTTTTTTCGCCGGACTTCGGCGCCGGGGGATCGGCGGCGTGCACGCGCTGCCACAACGCGGATCACGCGGGCGCTGGAGGGCTCCAGAGTCTCGCAGGTGCGGAGACTCTCGCGGTGCCGCCCATCGTCAATCTGTCTGCCTACGAGAGCTTCGGCACCGATGGCCGCAGTCATAAACTTGTAGAATACATGGCTAGTCATCTCGCGCAATTGAACGCGGGTATCGAGGAAAAAGACCGGGATGCGGCCCTTGAGACGGCATATGGTCCGGCGCTTCGAGGGCTATTTCCGTTCGCTGAGGGCGACACGGCCCCCGCGCTGACGGCCATGGTGAGCCGGTCGCTCGCCGCCTACCTCGGCACGCTCGTCACGGCGTCGCCCATCGACGGATTTCTTGCGGGAAATGACGGCGCAATCTCGCCACAAGCAGGGCGCGGTTTTGATCTGTTCTTCGAGAAGGGGTGTGTTTCCTGCCACGATGGTCCGGTCTTCGGTGGGCGAAAGATGGCGACCCTGGGGCTGTCGATGCCGTGGCCCGGAGATGTTCCTCTGGGGGAACATGCAGAATACAAGCAGCGACGTCAGCGTCGCGTGTCGTCGCTTCGCACCGTGGCCCTCACCGCGCCGTACTTTCACGAGAGCGCCATCGATACCTTGCCCGCCGCGGTGGAACTCATGGCGCTGCACCAACTTGGCGTTACGCTGGCCGCGGACGAACGCGACGCAATCGTAGCGTTTTTGCAGTCGATGGTGGGCACGCCGCCGCCGTCATTTCACGCCCCGTGACGGCGGTGGCCCCAATCTTTTCAACCGTCGTGAGGGGAGTGACACCGCATTACGGCGCGTCGTAGAGGCCGCGCGCCCGTGCCACGGCTTCGAACGCCACGACGTCTTCCGTGGGCAATGGTGTGCCGTCGGGCCGCTCAATATCGCGGCATAGCTCTTCGAGCTGCTCGGGGGATCGGGGGCCCACGATGAGGGCGGTCATCGCGTCTTGTTGAAGGGCGTAACGCAGGGCCGCGGCACGAAGACTGTGCACACTTCCGCGTACCAAGTGCCGGAGCACCGCGAGGTGATCGAGACGCGCCGCGAGTTCGTGAGGGGCCCAGCGCCGCGAGCGGTGATCGTCTTCGGAGAACGTGTGCCCCGGCGCCCAGCGACCCGCGAGGAGTCCGTAGGCGAGCACCGAATGGGCGAATACGCGAACGCCGCGACCGCGAGCTCGCGCCGCGATTGACCTGTAAATCGGCTGATGAAACGCGTTAAACGGCAAGGCCAGCGCGGGACTATCGGTGTCGATGGCCTCGTGAGCCTCGGGAACACCCGTGACGGCCACGCCCCACGTGCGCACGAGGCCGCGGTGGACAAGCTGGCGCAGGGCGTCGACGCCGAAGCCCTCGCGGAGATCATCGATGGAAGGTGCGTGCAACATGCACACATCGAGACGGGCGCGCCCTGACGCGGAAAGGATGGCTTCAACATTTGCCGTGATGCGGTCACACGCGAACGACCGGATAAGCTGACCGCCATGAGCGACGACCCCGACGCGGGCCATGATTCCGAGTTGAGGAAATCGGTCGAGGGACGGTCTTAGCGAGGAAAAAAGCTGCCCATCTGCATAGAAAAACGCACCATCGACGAGCGTTACGCCGAGTTCGACGGCGCGCTCCACGGTCTTGGCCAACGCGTCTGCGTGAACTGGCCCGTAAGCCGACGAGGACAGGCCCCACGTTCCGAGGACCAATTCACTCGTGGTGGAACCATCGCTGTGAAGCACCCGGTGACGCATACGGCGGAGGCTAGCGCGCTCTCAGGGTCATTGCTTCTTGTCGTTGCCAAGGCGCGCGCAACGCCCGATGCCTGTATATTGCGCGGAATGCTTCGAGCGCTTCTTCACGCCCGTGGAAACTTCCCAAGGCCCATCGAGCGGCGCGGGCCGGCGGTTGATCCGCTCCGCCAATACGAACGCTACGCGGGTTTCCACGTTCTGCGTTTGAGTGGGGACCCCTTCGAGATGGGGTGGCAGCACGGCGCGCTCTTGAAAGACGCGATCGGGCGCGGGCCAATACCTGCATTCTACAGATATGTTTCGCGGGTCGTGGAGCTCGCGGCGCCGGGGCCCGCAAGTTCGCTCATCGCGAAGGTCGCCAATGAGGCGCTGTGGCATGGCGTGGGGCGCACGATTGCGGCGCACTTTCCCGAAGAGGCGAGGGAAGCCCTTGAAGGCATGGCGCAGGGCGCGGGGATGGATCGCGAGGAATTGTGGCGCGCGGTCACCATGCCCGAGACCTACCTGTTCATGATTGGCCTGTATGTGGCGGCCCGCAGACCCGACCAAGCGCCACGATTTTCCGTGCCCATTTTCGGGTGCACGAGCGCCGTGGCTTGGGGCGGCGCCACCACCGACGGGCGCATGCTCCACGCGCGAAATCTCGATTACCAGGGCGTTGGCAGTTGGGACGCGGAACCCGTGATCGCGTTTCATCGTCCCGCGCAAGGTCAGCGATACGTGGCGGTATCCAGCGCCGGCGTGCCCCTCGCTGGCATCACCGCGATGAACGAGGCCGGGCTCTCGATGGTGGTGCACCAACACCTCGCCAGCATCGACTTCGACCTTGGCGGAATGCCCGTGGGCGTCGCCGGAGACCGCATCATGCGGTTCGCCGAAACCCTCAACGATGCGGAAAAAATCTTGCACGAGCACGTGCCCAATGGGTCGTGGACCTACCTCGTCACGTCGGAGCGGGAACAAGCTGTACTCTGCATGGAACTCACGTCGAAGAGGCGTCACGCATTTCGCCCCGATGGGCAGACGTTTGGTTACTCGAACATCTTTCTCGCGGCGCCGCTCGAGGGGATCGAGGCCCATCTTTACCCTGCCCAATGGAGGCACAATACCGGGCGATTTCACCGTGCGAACGCGCTGCTCGAGGCAGGGCGCGGGCACCTGACTGCCAACGACATGGCGGCGATCCTTGGCGACATCGGGTCCACGTCGTGCCGGTTTCAAGACGCAATCTCTTCGCTCCTGACCGTGGCCTCCGTGGTCTTCGATGCGCGCGACGGCGTTGTGTGGGCCGGGGAGGGGCGAGCGCCGACGTCGAATCACGCTTTTCATGCGTTTTCCCTGGGCGACGAACGACCCCATGGGCATCGAGGCACCCTCACGGGAGGCGCCGAAAAAGATGCGGCGCAGCTTCGAGGCTTCGAAGCCTACCGCGAAGCCCATGAAGCCCAATTCGACCGCAACGACCTTCCGATGGCCCGCCAGCACCTCGCGCGAGCCTCCGCAGAAGCGCCTAGTCAATGGGTTTTCGGCTTCGTCGCAGGTCTCGCGGCGATGCTGGCCAAAGATTTTCCTGATGCGGAAAACCACTTCGCGCGCATTTCACGACTGCGCCACCCAGAGGGGGCAAGACGCGCGTCGCTCGCGCTGTGGCATGCCCGAGCCCTTGACCTGCGCGGCAGGCGTAGAGAGGCTCTGAGGGCCTACCGCGAGGCATGTTTGGGCGAGGCCCCCGTGGCGCGGGCTGCCAAGGCCGGGGTCAAAGCGCCGTGGGCCTGGAAGGCCTTTTCCATCGAGTGGAGTTTCGGCGACGTCATGGCGCCCTGAACGCGGGGCTCGCTGCGCCGAAAACGACCGCGAACACGACCGCGAAAACGACCGCGAAAACGACCGCGAAAACGACCGCGAAAACGACGGCGAAAACGACAAAAAACGGACCCCTGCGATGCAGGAATCCGTCTCAGGTTGGTCACCCCGAACGGCGCTAGGGGGCCAGGCGATCGCCGGTGCTCAGACCTTGGCGACGAGCTGGAATGCGACCACGAAGCTCAGGAGAACGAGCGACTCGATGAGCGCAAGGCCGAGAATCATGGGCGTCTGAATTTTGTCGGCGGCGCCGGGATTGCGGCTGATGCCTTCGAGAGCGGCCGCAGCGGCCTTGCCCTGACCCGTGGTGCCACCAAGGGCGCCGAGGCCGACGGCAATACCCGCGCCGAGAGCGACGAACCCTCGGGACGAATCGCCGCTCGCAACACCTTCCGACGCGAACGCCGTGGCGGGGATGAGTACCGCGGCCATCGAGGCCAAACCGAGCTTCTTCGTGATCGACATCGTTCGCATGCTCCTTAGAGGCTTCGAGACTTCACATCGAAGCTTTGTACACAGGTGTTGGGTTGAAATGGCCGCCTGTGACCGGGCGGCGCTTAGACGACTTCAGGCTGTTTGACCAGCCAAAAGAGACTCAATAATCAGTGGCTGTGGCCGGCGTGGCCGGCGTGGTTTGCGTGACCGTGCGCTGCATCGTCGTGGCCGTGAGCGTGGTGCATGTCTTCGGTCGCCAGCGCGATGTAGATCGACGAAAGCATGCAGAATACATAAACCTGCACGAGGCAGACGAGCGTTCCCAGCATCATGATCGGGATGGGCAGAAACAGCCCTGCAAGGCCTGCGATGATGCCCAAAAGAACGTGGTCGACGGCGATGTTCAGCATCAAACGAACGGCAAGTGTGACCGGGCGGATGCAGAGCGACACGACTTCGATTGGGAACATCAGGGGCGCGAGCCACCAAACCGGGCCGGCCAAATGCGCCACGTAGGCAAAGCCATTTTCCATGAGGCCCATGGCATTGAACGCCACAAAAACGATGAGCGCGCAGGCCACCGTTACGTTCAGCGACGACGTGGGCGGCGTGATTCCGGGGATCATGCCCGCGACATTGGACACCAGAATAAACAGGGCCGCGGTGCCGATCAGCGGGAAATAACGCTTCGCCCGCACAGGCCCCATGAGCCCCGACATCATGTCGTAAAACAGGCTGACGATGACCTCAAGAATGGTGGCCGGCGAGAACGACGCGCTCGGTGCCACGTCTGTGGAGGCCGCTTTCGCCATTCCGAAGCGCGCCAAGAGCGCCAGCAGAATGACCAAAATAGCAACGGAAATGCTGGCCGCCAAAGGCTCCGCCGAGTGCGTGGCCGGGTGGCCAGCAATGACGGACTTGAAGCCCGCCAAATTCTGCTCGAGCTTCGAATTGGCGACCAAATACGACAGGAACGATGTGTGCTCCGGCATGACCCGGCGCTATTGGCACCACTAGGCCCTCTCCGTCAACGACCGCGGTCACGGCCGTGCCTTTTAGTCTCCGCTCAGTCGAAGCGTTCGCTGTGCATCTGCTCGCGCGGCAAGCCGAGGTCTTTGCGGACCAATTCGCGGACGGCGCTCACCATGCGCTGGAGGCCACACGCGTAGACATGCGGCGGACCATGAGGCGTGAGGCCGGCGAGGGCCGTCGTGACGTGCGTTTGCACATACCCGCGCGGGCCCGCCCACGACGCAGAGCCTTGCGAAAGTGTGAGCGTGAGGTGGAACCAAGAACAGGCGCGGGTCAGGCTTTCGAGCTCGGCGCGGTAAAGAAGATCTTCCTCGTGACGTGCGCCAAGAATGAGGTGGACGGGGCTCGTCGCCCGGGCTTCGACCGCCGCGAGAAGCATGCTTCGCAGCGGCGTGAAACCGGTGCCCGTGGCCACGAAAAGTGTCGGAGATGTGGCCCATTGGGAGCGCGAGAAAAAGCCCTGCGGCCCCTCCGCCTCGAGCACGGAACCCGGCGAAAGCTCGTGGAGAAAAGTGGAGCCGGCACCGCCCGAAACGCGCGTGACCGCAAGCTCGAAGGTGCCATCGGCGCGCGGCGAAGACGCTATCGAGTACGCCCGCCGAAGGGGCGCAGCGGCACCGGGAATGGGCAGAAAAATGTTTACCCACTGACCCGGCGTGAAGGCCATCGGCAAGGCGTCTTCGCGGGAAAAAACC
>CAMCKZ010000142.1 GCA_945875545.1 Polyangium aurulentum
GTGCCGGGCGCCTTCGCACGAAGCGTACGTATGGCCTCAAGCCACGCACCCGACGGTACGGCAGGCACCGCGCCAAGCGCCGCCCGAGGCGGTGCGTCTGGCGACACAAAAGAGAGATGAGTTTCGGGCAATTTCGAGCAATTCCGGGACGGGGGAGATCGCCAAGGTCGCTGTCCACGGGTTATCCACAGGCTGTGGAGAGCGCGTGCACAAGGCGGCTTTGTTGGCGATCTCCAGCGATCATACGAGGAGGGGAGCAAGAGAGCGGACGTGGCCCGTCGTGGGCACGAGGGGCGTCGCCAATCCGCGTGGCGGCGCGTCAAAAGGGCGCGTTAATAGGGCGCGTTAATAGGGCGCGTCAAAAGGGCGCGTCAAAAGGGCGCGTCAAAAGGGCGCGTCAAAAGGGCGCGTCAAACACGGGCCTCCATCGGGAGTCCCCGAAATTCGTCGGCCAAGGTCGACCAAGAGAGTGCAACGAGAGCAAAGAAAGCAACGCAACCACAGCACGGATGCTGGCGAGCCGCGTCACGCTCCCAACCCGGAAAGGGCTATCACTCGCCCGCCGTTTAGGACAACCAGGAAAACCTAAAAAGTGGCTAACAGTATGTAATTACACATGAAAGATAGGTGTAGAGCGCGGCGCATTCGCAAAATGTGTGAGGTGTACACGCGTTCCCAATTTGTGACGCGCCCCGCGGCGGCCCAACCCCAGGCCGGGGTTCGTGCGAGATGCATGTGTCCACAAGATTTCGCTTGCACCTTACACACGCTCGAACGAGGGTATTTCCGGGAAATGAAGATGCAACTGAACGTAGTACCAGGTGTAGGGAGTCGCCCTATGGGGCGAAGGTTCCTTGGGCTCTGCGCTGTAGGCATGGAAGTGCTTGCGTTTGGGCCAAAACTGGTTCGTGCGGAAAACGTCACGACTTCCGCACAAGCATGGGACCTCGGCGCCTCGATTACCCCCCGGAGTCTTGCGCTCGCAGGCGGCGATCTCGCGGTGGGGGCGAGTACGTCGTCGGCCTTCGGCAACCCAAGTGGGCTCTTGCTGTCAAGGGCGTACGAGGTCGAGGCCATGGCCACGTGGGCACCGGAGGCAGGGTTTTCTCAGTACGGCGCAGCCATTGCCGACTCAATGACGAGCAAAATCGCGGGCGCTTTCGCGGGCCAGCGCACGGATTTCACGACCGCACGATTGGCGCGAACGGCCATCGACCTTCGCGCCAGCATGGCGGTGCCCTTTGGAGATTCGTTGTCCTTGGGCGTTGCGGGCCGGTGGCTGCGCACCGAAGACCGCCCGGGCAGCGGCGCGACGGCGGGCGAGGCCGTGGCGAACAGCGGTGCCCAACGCACGCGCATGGCCTTTGACGTGGGCTTGGTCCTCCATCCCGTCCCGGCGTTTCGGCTCGGGTTCGTGGCGCGAAATCTCTTTGCACCGCCGAGTTTCGACCTACCGCGAATTTTGGCTGGAGGCGTGGGCGTGACCCTCGACGCCCTCACCGTCGAAAGCACTGCCCTCGTGGATTTGACCGTGCCCGAAGTGCCGCGATGGCGCAGTTCCACGGGTCTCGAGTGGAGCGCCTCGGAACGCTACGCCGTGCGTTTCGGGTACCGATTTGACGAGGGCCACCGCACCCACTCCATTGGTTTAGGCGTGGCGATTTTCGATCGCGCCGGGGCCCTCGAGACCAGCGTTCGTCGCGATATTGCCGGGCCGTGGCCGGCAACATTTGTAACATTGGGGCTGCGCGCTCTGATGAACTCGCCGGGTCAGGGAGATGGCGGCGGCAGCGGGTCGATGTAGTCTGCACGGTGTGCGAGGGTCACGCCCCGAAAATCAGAACGAAGAGCTTCGTCAAGAAGAGGTCGGCGATGAGGATCGATATCGACACGACGACCACGGTTCTCGTCGTCGATTGGCCGACGCCGGCGGTACCTCCGTGCGTGGTGAGGCCGAAGTGGCAGCCCACGATTGCGATGATCGCGCCGAAAAAAGGAGTCTTGAGAAAGCCGCTCAAAAAATCGATGAGGGTCACGCTCTCGAGAGCGCTCCGAACGAAGGTTGCCGGAGACACGCCGAACTGCGTTGCGGACACAATAATGGCGCCCAAAAGGCCCAAGACGAAGGCGAAGATGCTGAGCAGCGGGATGACGATGACGCTCGCCACGAGGCGCGGCATGACGAGCTTTTTTGCTGGGTCTGCGCCGAGCGCGCGGATGGCGTCGACCTGCTCGGTGACGTTCATGGCACCTACCTCCGCGGCCATGCCGCTGCCGATGCGGCCGCCCACAATGACGGAGGTGAGCGATGGCGCGAGCTCGCGGGCAAACGACAGACTGACGACGCGCGGAATGTATTCGAGGCCGCCAAAGCGCTGGAGCCCGAAGGCAAACTGCATGGTCATCACCATGCCGATAAACACCGAGGTGACAAGCACAATGCCCATGGAGGCGACGCCGAGGGAATCGATCTGTTCGACGATGGCGCGCCACTCGGTGGGCTTTTTGGGGATGGCCCGGACGGCATCGACGAAGAGCTGCGAAGCCTCTCCCACATTTTGAAAGATGCGATGGGCTTCGCCCACGAGCCGGTGCGGCGCTCGCTCGCTCACGGAACCTCGGGCAGGCGCAGATGAAAGCCCGCGATCACGGCCTCGAAGGCCTCGCGGCCGTTGTGATCGTCGCCGGGCGGGCCCGTGCGCACAAAATCGATCACGCAGTTGTTCTTTTTCGCGACGAGCATGTCAAAAAAACGCGGCACGCCGTCGAGCTTCGCGACGTAGAAAGAACGCAGCGCCTCGCGGCCGTCGAAGGGCACGCGCTCCTCGCGCATCATCGTGCGCGAGCTTGTGCCCGCAAGAAGCTGTTGCGTGAGGGAAACCAAGGGAACGTCGTCGTTGGCCAGGCCGCAGCGCCCGTTGATCAAGACCAGTTGACGCTCTTCGGGGGGGGCGAAGGTCAGCATGGCGCCGTCGGTTTTCACGCGGCGCCACGAGGCCGGAACGCCAGGCAGATCGGCCACGATCCGCTCGTATTCGACGACGCCCGCGCCCCATCGTGCCACCGGTACGGAGCGGCAGCCGAGGGCAAAAACAGCCATGCACGCCGGCACCAGGGCGGCTGCACGGCGGCGTGCCGCCCCAAAGAGAGACCTGGAAAACCCACTGCCACCCGCGCGACGCATGGCGGATTCGCTAGCACGACCCGGCGAAAAAAGTGCCGCGAGCGTCCGCAAAAAGCTAGGCGCTTTCCTCATGACTGCGCTCTCGACCTCGCTGTACAACACCATGACCCAGTGCCTTGAACCCATCGACACGGTCGAAGAGGGGGTGGTGCGACTCTACGTTTGCGGGGTCACGCCGCAAGATCGCGTCCACGTTGGCCACGGCCGAACGTTCACGACGTTCGACGTCTTGGTGCGCCACCTGCGCGCCTCGGGGCATCGCGTCGTCTTCGTGCGCAACGTCACCGACGTCGACGACAAGATCCTTTTCAAGGCGAAAGAGCGCGGCGAGGAGCCCCTCGCGTACAGCGCGCGCATGACCGTGCTCGCCCAAGATGACCTGCGCGCGTGCGGGTGCCTTGCGCCCGACCACGAGCCCACGGTGAGCGAGCACATTGGGCCCATCGTTGCCCTCGTGGAGACATTGATCGCGAAGGGGTTCGCGTATGTGGCAACAACAGACGTAGGCCGTGATGTGTATTACGACGTAAAGGCGTTCGGGCCCTACGGAAAACTGTCGCACCGCAAGCTCGACGAGATGCAGGCGGGTGCCCGCGTCGCGGTGGTGGAACACAAGCGAAATCCCGAGGATTTCGCGCTTTGGAAGGGTTGCGGGGAGGCCGATTGGGGGTGGCCCAGCCCGTGGGGACAGGGGCGGCCCGGGTGGCACATTGAGTGCTCGGCGATGTCGCGCGAGTACCTGGGGAACCGTCTCGACATTCACGGCGGGGCCATCGATCTTATTTTTCCGCACCACGAAAACGAGATCGCGCAAAGCGAAGCCGCGACGGGCGAAGCCTACGCGAGCCACTGGGTGCATGGCGGATTTGTAACCGCGGACCAAGAGAAAATGAGCAAGTCGCTCGGCAACTTTGTCACCGTCGAAGACGTTCTCGCGCGCAACGACGCGGAGGCTTTTCGCACGTTTTTGCTCGGCACCCATTACCGCAGTCCCCTTGCATTTGATCTCACGAAAGACGACGGGGGCCGGGTGCGTTTTCCGACCCTTGACGAGGCGGAGAAGCGCACGGACTACCTGTATACTGCATGGGAAAATCTTCGCGCGGTGGCCTCTCGCGAGGTCGACAGCAGCCGAGAGTTGCCGCGGCATCCGATGCGCACGCTGCTGGAAGGCACCGTCGCGAAGGTGCGCGAGGCGTTGGACCGCGACCTCAACACGCCGGTGGCCCTCGCGGTTTTGGGCGAACACGCGAAGGCGATGAACGAGGTTGGAACCTGGGCCGCGAAGCCAAAAAAGGCCCCGCTGCGCGAAGGTGAGGTCGTGGCGCTCGCGCGACTCGCGCTTCACGAGTGGGAGCTGGGGCTGGGGCACTTGGGTCTTTTGCAAGTGAATCCAGAGGTTTACGCCGCACGCACCCGCGCCCGCAGGCTTCACCTCGGAGGGCTCGACGAAGCCGCCATCGATGAGAAAGTAGGCCGGCGGGCCGCGGCGAAGGTCGCCAAAGAGTTTGCGGCCGCGGACGCTCTGCGCGACGAACTTGTGGCGCTCGGCATCGAGCTGACCGACGGACCAGACGGCACACGGTGGCGCGTCGGGGTGTAGCTCGACCCTCGCCGAAAAGGGTCTAGCCGGGGTTTCGAGGGGCAAGCGGAAATGCCTTGACAGCACGCTCGAAATGTGAGGCGCCGGGACCTAGCCGTCAAGGGCGGCCAACGGCTTGGACCCGCGACTGGGCGGAATGACCGTCGAGACGAAGGATTTCTCCCAAGAAGTATTGCGCCGCGCCGTCTTCGGGGCAGCGCTCGGCGCACACGAGAAACCCCTCGCGCGCACCCTCCACGTCGCCCCCCTCCCACGAGGCGAGGGCGTCGGCAAAGGACTCGAGGGATGCGAGTTTGGCCCAGCGAACCCCGTCGGGATCCGCGTCGAGAACCTCGAAGACCTCGATCCGCCCGTCGCGCCCTTTCAGATTGACGTGCCCGAGGCCGCGCAGGGTCATGCCGCAGGCCTTCGCGTCGTCGCACACTTCGGCGGAAACGATGACGCGCGCGCCGAATACCTTGGTGAGGCCCTCGAGGCGCGACGCCACGTTCACCGCATCGCTGACCACCGTGGCCTCCATGCGCTGCTCTTCGCCGATGGTTCCGAGCATGGTGCGGCCGCGGTGGATGCCAATGCCGATGGCGAAGGGGATGGTGAGCGACCCCTCGGCGTTGAAGGCCTCGACGGCCCGATGCATGGCCACCGCGGCACGAAGGGCATCGACGCCGCGCTCGGGAAACAGCGCCATGATCGCGTCTCCGATGTACTTGTCGATGAAGCCGCCGTGCGCGCGAACCTGCGGGCCAATCCGTTCGAGGCAGCGGTTGATGAAGCGAAATGTTTCCTCCGGAGACAGCGATTCGCAGAGCTTCGTAAAGTCGCGAATGTCGCTGAAGAGCACCGCGATGTCGCGCTCCACCTGGTCGCCAAGCTGAACGTCGGAGATCTGTTTTCGCCCGAGGAGGCGCAGAAATTCCGCGGGCACAAATCGGCTGATGGACCGGCGCATGCGCGTTTCGCGGACGTGCGAGTTCACGCGGGAAATGAGTTCCCCCTTGGAAAAAGGCTTGCGGATGTAATCGGTCGCGCCGCACCCGAAGCCGTCGACGACGTCTTGCTCCTGCGCCTTCGCGGTGACGAGCACGATGGACATTTCCTTGTGCCGGTCCTCTTCGCGAATCGTTCGGCATACTTCGTAGCCGCTCATTTTCGGCATCATGACGTCGAGGAGGACGATGTCGAAAGACTCCCGCGCAAGGATCTCGAGGGCTTCCGGACCGCTCGAAGCCTTCACGACCTCAAAGCCCTCGGCGGTGAGTTGCCGCGACAACACCGCGAGGTTGATGGGCTCGTCGTCGACCGCGAGAACCCGGCCACTCGACACCGGAGGCCCGCCGCTCGGAGACCGCTGCAACCCCGCGCCCGACGGCCCAAAGCGTGCCACCGCCATCGACTCCGAGGGCACCCTGGACGACGTTCGGTCGGCCCCGCCACTAAACTCCGGCACCATCGGACGTGACGCCGCGACGATGGCACTGCTGGGCGGCGGAAC
>CAMCKZ010000143.1 GCA_945875545.1 Polyangium aurulentum
CCGTGGCGCACAAACATCGCCACGTACCACGGCATAGCCACCACGATGAGCGCGACGAGCCCCGACACAAGCTCGCTGGAGGCCAAATCGCGCCAGCGTCGTGTGGACGCGAGGTGCACGAAGACCACGCCCGCCGGCAAGATGATTCCTGCGGGGCCCTTCCCCATCGTTGCGAGGGCCATCGCGACCCACGCGCCTATCACGGCTAGCCGTCGTATGCGCTGCTCGCGCAGGCACGGGACGACGAGAACCGCGAGGAGCGCCGTCCACAGTGCGCCTTGAACAACGGGCTCCCACCCAAGGAAGGTGCGGCGCAGCATTGCCCCGACACCGGGGGTGTTCAGGAGCGCGCGCGGCGACGCAGCAGGAATCTGCATAGTGCATGCTTCATTTCCTGGCGTGCCGCAGTTGCCGGCGCTGCCGCTCATAAATTCGTCGAAGTGCGGACGAAATCCCTTGAGGTCCGCCGTCCACACGAATTCGAGGTTGCGGCTGAAAAGGTAGCTAATTTGCGGGAGAACAAGCACCAGCACCACGCCGAAAAGCAAGTGCCACGAAGAAATTTTTAGGGTGCGCGACCCGCATTGGATCGACGTCGCCGGAGCAATCGCGTCGTCGGGAACCGCAAGCCCGTAAACCAAAAGCCCCATCGCCATCGTGAGACTCGCGACGAAGGGCATGTCGGTCATCGTCTGGTGCGCGAGAAAATACCAGTCGGGAACGGTGCAGAGAACCAGCGCGCCGATCAGCGCCGGACGCCTGCCCATCGCCTTTGCAAACCCCTTGTAGAGTACATACACCGCGAGAATAGTGAGCAGCGCATTGGGCGTGCGTAGGGCCCATTCGGGATGCGCGAGGGTCGCCGCCCCGGGGGACAGAAATTCGTCGCTGCGAAAGCCCACCCCGAGGGCGCTCATCGCCAACGCTTGAATCCAAAAGTTCAAAATGGGCTTCGACCAAAACCAGCCATCTTGCGCCCACCAAAGGGAAATCCAGTCGTTTCGGGCCAAGATCTCCCGCGCGACCTCGCCGTAGTGCGTCTCCCAAGGGTCCCACAGGGAGTAGGCGCCGAGGGTTGGAAGGATCGTCCACGCGGAAACGCCCACAACCCAGAAGCCCTCGCGCCGCCACAGTGGGCGGTCGTCGTAGGCACCAAAGAGGCGGCCGACGCCAACGAGGGTGATTGCAAAACCTGTAAAAGCTGCGGTTACAACGATGCCCCAGACGGCCGCGGGACCACGCAAATGTGCAGCGCCCGCCACCGCCGCGGCGAAGCACAAAAAGGCTAAAACAGCCGTTGCACAGACGCGAAACATATCGCGGACGCTTACCGTCGTACCGGTCTCACCGAGGGCTGCATCAAACGCGCCGAGACCATCGAGCAGGGCGACCGCGCACGCGACGATGAGCGCGGTACCCAGCGGAACGGCACCGGGAATGGAGCCGCTAAACGAGCTGAGTAAGAAGTGTGCGGCGAAGAGGACCAGCGCCAGCAAGAGCGGCCATTTGCGCCACGCGATGGGGGGCAACTCGGCGGTCTCGGCGGGCGCGCCCGTGGTCATGGGGTTCACGGGTGGGGCGGATTCGCGTGCTATTTCGCTCATGATTCGTGCGGGCAATTGAGAACAGTCCGCCGGCCCGCTAGGTGGACGCTGAGAAACGCGGCGCTTGTATCAAAGTGAAAGGCCCGTGCTGCCTCAAACTGCCGGAGCATCGAGACCGTTCGCGTTTCGCTGCGCACTTTTAGGAGCCTTGACCGGACTTCTCGAGGGCGGTGACGAGCTTCGTTGCGCGCTCCACAAGGCCCGATTTGGCATCGGGGCTGGTGGTCGGGTCTTCGCCCTTCAGCTTGGCGGCAAGGCTCCGTAGTTGGGCCATTAGCTGCGCCGGCGCGCCCTTCGTTTCGTCGGGGCAGGCCCGCTCGAAACTCCCCGCCGACACCGCGATCGACTTTCCAAGGGCGTCGCCTTTGGCATACGCCGGCACCTCGGAGGCTTGCCCGTTGACCACCACGGTGAACTTCGCGGGAAGAGTTTCGTCCTTCTTGAGGCTCGCCTGGAGCCCGGCGAGGGTCGCAAATATGGGCGCGCCCTTGCCGCGCTGCTCGACAACGACAGCATAGGAAATTCCCGCCGTATCGGTGGTTTTGAACCTGGCTTCGATGGGCCCTTTGAGCTTGCCGAGCAGGGTTGCCACGACGTTCTTGCGCTCGTTGATGGCGGCTACGTCGGTCGTGAAATCGATGAGTTCTTTTGTTGTCTCCAAGGAGACGCCGGAGAAGCGACGACCACCCAAAACCGCTCCGTCGAAGTCGACGTTGATCGCGCCAAGGTCGCCCGCAAGCGCCTCCGGAAACTTCTTGCTGCCGAGGTCTTTGATGCCCGCCTCAAGCTTTTCTTGCAGCGACGTAAGCTTCACTTTCGCGTCGCCGGCCTTCTTCGCGAGGTCGGTCATGTCGGCGATGGCCTTCGCGCGACCCGCGGATTTTTCCGACGCGCCGCCGGCCGCAAATCCGATTCCGATGGACGCCATCGCGACGACGACGGCAATCGTGATGCCTTTTTTGAAGCCCGCCGAGCGCGCCTCTTCGAGACTAGAGTCGTCGATTTCGAAGCGCTGCACGGGCGGCGGTGCAACGTAGGCCGGCGGGGCGAAAGCCGCGGCGGGAGGCTTAGAACCCGACGATGACCCCGCTTGAACCGCTGCGGCCTCAAGGGATTCAGTGGATGCGGCCCCAGGGGGAAGGCTTGCTGCCGACGTTTTTCCAAGCCTAGACTTAAGGTCGATCTTGGGCTTTTTCTCCTCGCTCATGGCACATCGCTCCGCATCGAGGCGCACCCACTTGGGCGCGCGGCGGGCGAACGCTAGGGGGCAACCGGCAGTTCTGTCAAACGTCGTCGTCTTACTTTCTTCCAGTCTCGCCACCAATGCGGCAACCTGCACCCATGGTTGATCAGCTTCGCGCGGCGGGCGCCATCGAGGCATTCTTGCGTGCCCTCGACCTCGACCCGGATTCTCACCCCGAGCTGCGCGGCACGGGCGCTCGCGTAGCCCAGGCGTTTTCCGAAGAATTTCTTCGCGGTTACGCGGTCGACGCGCCGGCGATCCTGCGGGCGAATCTCGTCAAGGCAGACCCCGCGGGGGCGGGCATCGTGGTCGTGCGCGGTATCGCCGTCGTAACCATGTGCCCCCATCACCTGCTGCCCGCCGAAGGCACCGCCACCGTCGCGTTCGCCACGCAAGAATTTGCCGTTGGCCTCGGGGCCGTCGTGGCGCTGGTCAACGCGTTGGCGGCTCGTCTCGTGCTGCAAGAGACCCTCGGCGAAGAAATTGTGGACGCCATTTGGCAAGCGATCGCACCGAGATGGATTGCATGCAGACTGCACCTACGCCACGGATGCATGACCGCGCGGGGAGAGAGAGCCCACGGCGCGAGCGTTGAAACCATCGCGGAACGCGGGCTCCAAGCGGACCGCGACCACGCTGCCGCGATGCGCTTACTAACGACGGCGCCGTGAAGGCGAAATGCGGGCTCGCCATGCGCATCACACAGCGTACTACTTCGTATAGTTATCGAATGACGCGCGTGCGATTCCCGGCGATTCCCTGGGGTCTGCGGTGAAGCATGTGGGAGTCGTGCCGATCGAGGCGCTTGCGGGCGACGCCCTCGCTCTCCTCGAATACGCCCCGCACCACGTGCTGGTAGCCCTCGTGAACGGCGTTCCGTGCGCCATCGAAGACAGCTGCTCGCACGCCGGCGCGAGTCTTGCCACGGGTCACCGCCACGGGTTCATTGTGGCCTGCCCTCTCCACGCCTACCGCTTCGATCTTCGCACCGGCGAGCTCCTGAGCCCGCGCCGGGCCTGCGCCCATCAGCGGAGATTCGAGGCCGTCGTGGTCGGCGACATGGTCCACGTTTACGATCCGTTTACCCTCGTTGTTTCGCCTGTGCTGCCCTGACCCCGCGCCGTTCGTTTAGGTTTTTTTCAGCCTATTTTCAATCTTACGCGATTTTTCTTGCCCGCTAGCAGCATTTGTGGCTCTCACGCGAGGCCCCAGGGTTTCGGTGCGTCACGCGAGACCCTCCGTTGCCTTGTGCGGCCTCGTCTTAGTACGAGTTCCATCAAAGCCATGAATCGCCCAGCGTTTCGTGATAGCCGGCCCATTCCAGGTTTTAGCCCCGCCAAACGACCATGCTCGATCTATTCCGCCAGAAGGGCGTCACCTCCGTTGTCTACGGCACGATCCTCGTTGCCACGATAGTTGTCTTCGTCGTTCAGTTCCGCCCCAACAGTGGGCCGAAGGCTGCCACTTTGCGCCGGCAATGCGCCGCGACGGTGCGTGGAAACTGCATCGATCCGAAAGACCAGCGTTCCACGTTTCGGCTCCTGATGCCCCGCGGCGCAGACGGTGAAACCTCCATGAAGCAGGCCCGCGGAATGGGCCTCACACGCCTGTCCCTCGACGCCCTCGTGGACCGCGAACTGCTCATTGCCGAGGCCGACAGACTTGGCCTCTCCGTGAGCGACAAAGAGCTGACCGATTCGTTTCTCTCGGGCTACATTTACGTGAGCACGCCCCTTGAAAAGCCTGAAGTCGGCCTGAGAATGCCCCCGGGCCGGGTCTACGCGGGCTTCCTCGACGCGAAGACAAAAGAGTTCGATTACAAAGTTTTCGAGCGCACCATTCGCTACGCCACGGGCCGTTCATCAAGCGAGTTCCGCGAGTGGCAAAAGCGGGAGCTTCTCGCTGCCAAGGTACGCGAAGCCCTCACCAAAAATGTGACCGTGGGCGAGGCCGAGGCCTTCCAATTCTACCAGCACGACCAAACGCGTTCCCGCGTGGGTTACGTCACGGTTCCGCAGGCATTTCTTCGGCGTTGGGCTCCACCGATCGACGAAAAAGAACTCGCGACGTGGCGCGCCAAGAAGGAAAATACGGACGCCGTCGAGAGCGTCTTTCAGCAGCGGCTTGAACAGGTCACGCCGCACGAAAAACACCTTCGCCACATTCTCGTGGCCGTCGGGCCCGAGGCCGATGCCAAGAGCCGCGGCCTGGCCCTCACCCGCCTCAGCGAAGCGGCGAACCGCGTCGCCCACGGCGAGGCCTTTTCCGAGGTCGCTCGCGACGTTTCCGACGACAAGGGGTCCGCCACAAAGGGCGGCGACGTCGGCGATCAGACCGACAAATTTGTGCCGGCTTTCAAGGTGGCCGCCGACGCCTTGAAGGCGGGCGAGATCACCGCCGCCGTGGAGACTCGCTTTGGTTTTCACCTCATCGTTCGCGACGACGCGAGCAAGAGCGAAGCCGTTCTCATCGCGGCCAAAACAACCATCGCGCGTCAGCTTTTGCTCGCAGAAAAACTCCGCGCCAAGGCCGAAGAAATCGCTTCATCCGTCAGCAAAGACCTCGAAGCAGGCAAGGCGGCCGCCGATATTGCCATCGCGATTGCCGCACCGTACGCCGGCATGAGCAGCAGCGTTCCAGCGTTGGCCGTGGTCCGCGATGCCAGTCTCATTAGTAGCCTCGATGCCCCGGCCGACGGCGACGCGGGCCCCAGCACCGCGGCACAACGCCCCATCGATGCCGCCGGTGCACGCAACGCCGACCGCGACGACGACCGACCGAGCGGCGGCGAATCGGGAGACTTCGGCCCCGGCCAAGAGGCCTTCGCGGGCATGACTTCCGCGAGCGTCGGCAAGGTCAGCTCTTTCGTGCAGAGTGCAGCTATCGGCGCGGTTTACCCGGAGGCGCTCCTCGTCGAATCTGGCTTCGCGATCGTCAAGCTCTTGGAGCGCAAAGACGCCGAGCTCAACGCGTTTCTCAAAGACAAGGCCGCATTTATTGCGCGCTACGAGCAAGCTAAACGCCTGGAATCTATGGCGATTTACTTGAAGCGTGCCCGCGAGCGTTTCGCCGCCGAAATTGCGATCGACCCGGCCTACGCGTCCGAGCCCTCCGAGACGGCACCCACCCCGACCCAAGATGAGGGCGACGGCGAGTGAGTGATGTGCGAGGTGCGTCGCAGGCGTCGCTCGGCTGTCCTCACGTGGCGACAACCCTCGCGAGCGGTCTCCGCCTCGTCGCCGTTCCGCGAGGCGAATTGCGCCGTGCTCACCTCGCGGTCTTCGTTCGAATCGGTTCGCGCTTTGAGCAAAGGCGCGACAACGGCCTTTCTCATTTTCTTG
>CAMCKZ010000144.1 GCA_945875545.1 Polyangium aurulentum
GATCCCATTCAGCGTCATTTAATCCGCTACGCGCCGTTGCTATTTTGGGGGGCGCGGGCCGAAATGTTTCAGGCCACTTGCCGCGATGTTCGCGGGGCACCCCAGGATTGGATCGCGTCCGCACCGGCGCTCTATCGGGCGAAGTGGCGTGGTCGCCGCCTGGCTTCGCTGCTTCGAGGTCAGTGCGACCGCAACGGGCCACCCGTCGACGCGCTGTTTAGCGTCATGCTCTGGCCCGGCCTTGCGTACGGTTATGCCAACACGAGCGTTGGACCCGTAGTTCGCTCGCTTTCGCCTTTTGCCTCGGCCCGGCTGATTCGGGCGGGTCGTCAAACTTATGGCACGCCGCACGCGCTCGACAAACTCATCTTGCGCGAGGCGTTTCAGCGCTTTCTTCCGTCTGACGTTCTCGCGCGGCCTCGCGTAGGCACCCCGAACTTTTCCCGCGCATGGTACCGTGCAGGCGGTGCTGCCGGCACTGTCCGCGCCGACTTCGAGCAGGTGGCAGCCGCGTGCCTTGCGGGCAGCGCCGCCTAGCCCGACCTATGAGTTTCGGGTGGCGTCACCGCCCGCGGCTATATTACTCGCCGTCACCCGCAGTTCAATCCGCTGAACGCTGGGCTTGCGCCAAACCTTTTTCGGCGTTGCGCCCCCGGTGGTACCCCGCGCGAGCTCCCCATTGCGATCTTTGTCCGTATTCATGCCATCGACTGTAGCGCCCCGCGCGGCCCGTTTCCAGTCACTTGCGAACAATCGTTGACCACCTCGGGCCACCGCCGCCGTTGCCGTTGGGGCCCACGCATACATGGTCACACGCGGTATGCGCTTAAGGCACACGCGGTATGCGCTTGAAGCACACGCGGTATGCGCTTGATGCACACGCGGTATGCGTGCCGTGTGCCACGCGGTATGCGTGCCGTGTGCCCCGCGGCCCCTGCGACCCCGCTTTTTCCGCGATTAAACGCTAACGGAGCTGGGCCCACGCCCCCGTGATCACCGCTTCGTCGCGCTGCTTCACGCGCACGCTCAGGGCCCAAAGCCCCGGTTGCACCTCCCAGCCGCTCGTCACGAGCGTGTCGCCGGGCCACACCGGTTTGCGAAACTGCCCGTCGATGGCGTGGAGCTTCGCCGCGTCTCCGGCGCACGCCCCCGCGATCACGTGGCGCGCCATAAAACCGTACGTCGCAAGACCATGCAAGATGGGCCCTTGGGCGAAACCCACCTCGGCTGCAAAAGCCGGGTCCGCGTGCAACGGATTCAAATCCCCCGAGAGCCTGAAGAGCAGCGCTTGCTCCAAACTCGTGGTTTCTTCCACACAAAAATCCGGCGCGCGGTCTTTTGGAATGGGCGCCGGCGACGCCTCTTTCACCGGCGGCTCTCCGCCAAAACCACCCTCGCCGCGCAAAAGTATCGCCGAGGTGGCCACCGCGATGACCTCGCCCTCATCGCCCTCGGCGTCGCGGGTTTCGATGCCGATCAGCAGCTGCCCGAGGCGCTTCATGTCGTACACCGCGCGCACCGTCGATCGCGAATACAGCGTGCCCGCGGCCTTGGGCACCTTGTGGAAGACCATCTTTTGACTGCCGTGTACGAGCGCCGCTTTGTTCGCGCCTACCCGCTCGATGGCCTCGCCCAGCGCCCCGTAATTCGCCGCCGACACGAACGTAGGCAGCACCTTCGGACCCCGCGCTTCGTAGAGAAAATCCAGCTCATCGCGCTTTGCACCGACGCCGAGCGCGTACAGCGCCGCGTCTTGCCAACGGTAAGAAAACGAAAACTGCGTGCCCGCTTTGCCAATGATCGAAAGGTCGAGAGCCATGCCCCACGCCCTAGCAGCACCCAGGCTCAAATGCGTCGCTCTTCGCCCATCCGCCCATCCGCCGCTAGCCGCACACGCTTGCAGAATGCACCTTGTTGCATTTCGGTGCATTCTGCACCTTGTCATCGGTCCGTTTTTTTGGCCCGCGCGCGCAACGCCAACGACACCACGCCGACCAGCGCCACTGGAAAAACACTGAGGCGAAATGCCACACTTGCGGCCAAAGCCTGCGCTTCATCGATGTGCGCGGGCTTCAAGAAGTACACGAAGACCGCCTCGCCCGTGCCCCATCCCCCGGGAACGGTCGGAATCGCGTTCACGACAAAGGCCTCCACAAGGCCCACGAGCAGCTTCGCGAGCGACGACGGTGTGGAATGCGCGGCGGCGAGAAAGAGCCCGAATGACCCCAACGTCGCGGCGGCAACGAGCATGCTTACGGCGAACGACAACGCCAAGCCGCGAATGGCCCGACTCGCGGCCACGTCTGCGTAAGGCCCACGCAGCTTTTCGATCACACGACGCGCTTTTACGGGGAAAAACGCTGGCAATGGTGCCACGAGACCCGCGCCGAGTCCGCCGACGAGGGCCACAAGCAACCCCGGCAGCGCAACGGCCGCGAGGGGATGAAGCGCCATCAGTTCAGGCGCTGCGACCACCATCGCCGTCACGATGAGAGCGGTCAAACCAATGACCCGATCCACGAGCAGCGACGCTGCGGCCCACGGCGCCGGAATGCCCTCCGCCATGAGCGCGGCCAAGCGCAGCGCATCGCCCCCGACGCCGCCCACGAAGAGCGCCATCGCCGCGTAGGCCTCCATCGAAGCGCGAAGCAGCGCGCCAAAACGAGGCGGTTTCGGTGCCACCGCCAGCACGCATTTCCAGCGTAAAGCCCAGAAAAACGCCCCAAGCACATACACCGCGCCGCCGAGCGCGAGAAGCCGCCCGTCCATCGTGGCGAGCACCGTGCGAAGGCCCGGAACGAGCGCATCTCGGGCGCACGTGCTCATGCCCGCGCCCCCCGGGCAGTGGTCGTTCCATGGCACCGATCGCACCAAAAAACCGCCGCCAAGACCAAGGGCCAGCAGCGTGAAAAGATAGCGAACCCACCGGCGACGAAACACGCCCGATGCGTACCGCGTAACCGCCGCGCACTTCCAGCCCATAGACCCGGCGGCCCCATTTCGCCGCGCTGCACCGAGAGCCCTAAGCGTAGCGCGACGCGCATTTCACCGCGTGCTAAGCGTTTTTTATGCGCGAAACGGAGCGAGGAATGAGCATGCTCGAGGTCGCCACGGCGATCTCCCTCGCCAGCATTCTGACGATCATCGCCGTGCCCGTTTTCTACCGCGAGTGGCACGCGTCGCATCAGGCCGAAGCCAGCGAGGTGCTCTTGCGCATAGGCGAGCGCGTCGCCGCATTTGTTCGCCCGGCGAGGCACCAGCACGCGCTCCCAGACGCCATCGCGCGCACACCCGCCGAGGTTCCGCGCGCCGCCACGAGCGTTGCCAGCGAGGCCGACTGGGCACCCTGGTCGGTCATCGGCGGGCGGCCTGTCACCCTGGGTTTTCCCCAGCGGTACGCGTACAGCTTTCTGCGCACCACCGGCGACAAAAGCGCTTTTGAGGGCCTTGCGGAAGGCGACCTCGATGGCGACGGCATCGTGAGCCGAGTCTCTCTGCGCGGCTCCGTCGATGCCAGTGGAAGCGTGCAGTTTGCACCTGATGTGGAGCTCGTCGATGGCCTCGAATGACCCGAGTGACCTAAGTGAACTGGGTCGATGGCGTCCCGCGGTCATCGCCCTCGCCCTCGCAAGCGCCGCGTGTGCGGTGCTGCTTCAACGCCCGCTGGCCTCCACCGTCGCCCTCGCGAAGGAAACCGAAGACGTGTCGCTGTTGCCCGCCGCCGAGCGCGCGCCGCTTCTTTCCCTGGGTTTTGATGCAGCATTGGCCGACATTTTGTGGGCAAAACTTTTGATCGACTACGGAACGCACTTGGCCGAAAAGCGTTCGTTCAGCTCCATTCGCTACGCCATCGATATGGTCTTGGCGCTCGAACCCGGGTCCGAGCGCGTGTTTCGTTACGTCGATACGCTCGTGCTCTTTCAGGCCAAGAAGGCCAGCGAAGACGACGCTCGCTACGTGCGCCGAGCCCTCGAAGTTGGCATCGACGCCCAGCCAACCAACGCCAAACGGTGGCTCGCCTACGGCACCTACCTCGCGTACCTGGCACCCAGCTTTTTATCAGATGAAACCGAGATTCGCGCCTGGACTCTGCGCGCCGGAGAAGCCTTCGCCCACGCCCTCGAACTCGGCGCCGGCGTCGACGATACGCGGGCTGCGGTATCGCTTTTTGAACGCGGCGGGGCCGACCGGGCGCAGCTCGATTATTTGGAACGGGCCTACGCCCTGGCCTCCGACGACGACAAACCCGCCCTCGAGGTCCGCCTCGAAAAACTGGCGGCCCGCACAACCCTCGACCTCATTCGCAAACACGACGGCGGTCTCGAAGACGAACGCCTCGCCGCCCTCCCGGGCCTCACTCCGCTGGCCTACCGCCTGTTGCGAAAAGCCCCACGCCCAGCGTGTGACGCACCGCACCAATGGAGCACGCCGGGCTGCCTGGAATAATCCAGCGCGGCGAACAAATATGCCGGTTTCTAAAGCTTTTCCTCGACGACTCCCGAAAGTTACGTACCTTAGACGCCATGCGTCATAAAGCCCTCGTCGCCGCCATTCTATTCGGGCTTGCCGCGAGCGACTGCGCCGACTTCGACACCACCCGGGCCGCCTCAAACCCGACGACCGTCGGCCGCGAAATAGTCGCTATCTTGTGCGACCGAATCGGTGCCCAAGCGTTTCGCGAAGACGTCACGGGCGCATCCTTTCGGGGCCTGTGCCACGGCGATAGCGCGGGCTCCTACAGCGCCACCGTCGACCTCGCGAAGCTGCCGCCCCTTCCCGCGGAGACCGTCACCGCGAACGGCACACGCGTCACCGGCGAAGAGCTACGCAGCGCGCGTCTTCGGCGTGTGGCAAAAGTCGAAGCCATGGGCCGCCAGCGGGAGCGCCTCGTCGCCGCCTTCAATGCGCTGCTCCAGGACACGCAACTCGGGTCTGCCGAAGGCTGCGATTCCGCGGGAAACGCCTCGTTTTTGGAGGCCTTTCGCGGGGCGGCTGCGCGTATGTTTCCGCTCTACGACGACGGCACTGTGCCCCGCGTCACGCGCGCGGCGGGCGATCTCGCCTCTCTCGCGAAGGGCAATGAAGACCTCTTGAAGGCTCTCGCGTCCGTCGATGGGCGCCAAGGTTACCGCCCGCGGTCGCCGGGGCCGAGTGCACTCTACACGCTTCTTTCGTACCCACGATTGGCCCCGCTCGCGCGTTCTTTTTTGGCCCTCGTCGACGACAGCGACGGCCGCGAGACGGAGCTAAAAACGGCTTTCCACGCGCTGCTCGACGCCACGCGAAGCGAGCTTGCAACCCTCGATACAGCTCCTTCGCCGCGCGGACCGCTGTCACAATTACCTGCAATTGACGCGGTTTCGAGCGTTCGCCCGTCGCGGCCAAGGTCGCCGCTCGAAGGGGCGCGCGCCCTCTTGCTCGCGCAGCACGATGGCTACGCCACGGGCAAGACGGCTCCCATTGTGGCCCGAGACGCGCGAGGCGTGGCGCGCGTCGCCCTGACCGGCGGCCGGGTGCTTCCGCCCTTCGTCGACGCCAACGCGGACGGCGCCGCAGACGTGGACGCGCACGGCGTTTTCAAAAGTGTGGGCGCGGCCATTGCGTCGCCATTCTTTGCCCCAGGTGCCCCGGACGGCCGGCGCGATGCGCAAGGTTTCGCCGTGTACGACGACGGGCAACGGCGGGTTTTTGAATACCTGGAAACGCAGAAAACCCTGCTGGGCGCCCTGGTTGATCGCGCGTCCCCTCTGCTCACGCGTCGAAATGCCACGGGCCCTTCGCTGCTCTTCGATGGCCTCGCAGCCCTCGCGGTAAGCGCCGGGCCCCGAAGCACCGCGGCCGTCACGCGCACCGTGCCATTGCCGGCAACCGTGCAGTCTACAGATACTTCCACGCCGCCTGCTTCGTCCCTCAGCATCACGTACAAACCCTTCGAGGCATCGCTGTCGCCCCTCGTCGAAGTCGCTTCAGCCGTGGG
>CAMCKZ010000145.1 GCA_945875545.1 Polyangium aurulentum
CAAACCATCTGGCGACAATACGACGGAATAGGGCCCGTAGGTGACGCGAAGCGGGAACGCATTGGACCCGACGACAAAACTTGCGACCACCGTTTTGGTGTCGGCGCGGACCTTCACGACGGTGTCGTCGCCGTAACACGCGACAAAAAATGTGTTGCCATCGGCGCTTGCCGCAAGACCGTGAGGCGCTCGGCACGTAGGCACTTTTGTCGCCACGGGCATGGCTTCGTCCCCGGAGGCGGAAAGTGAAAACCACGCAAGCGTTCCAAGTTGATCGCTCGAAAGGCCCGCATCAGCTGAAAATGCGCTGTTCAAATTGAAGTGCGACACCACCAAGGTTCGCGTCTTGGGCGCGAAGAAAATATCGCCCGGATTGGGATCGATGCGTTGCTCGCCCAAAATCGCCAAATCGCGGAGGCGAAGTCGTTGCACGTAACCTGGACGCACGCTCGCCGCGTGGGCCGCATGAAGCCCCTCGGACGCGCTCCGGGCCGGGTACGAAAGTGGCACGAAAAGTTCGCCGCGATCCGTGTCGATGGCGACGTGATGGGGACCGTCGAGGTCGACCGCGCTGCGGCCAACAGGGCGCTCGTCAACGACGGCGCGCGTGTCCAAATCGACGAGCGAGATCGTGTCTGAGAATAAGTTGGTCACGACGCCAATTCGGCGCCCCGGTGCGATGTTAAACGGGCGAAAACCCGAGGAAATCGAGCCATCCCACGGGAGGTCAACGATCGCCGTGGTGCCGCACGAGCCGGCGCCCACGGCCAACGCGATGCCCAAAAGCGAAGCCAAAAAACGGTTCACGGCGAGAGCGTAAACATGGCAAGCGGGGCGCGAAAAGGGCCTTCCACGACGCGGTTGCTTTCGAAGCGCGCCGCAGTCAACACCACGGTCATGATGGCGCCTGAGGCCCCTGCGCGGGCACGAAAAGCCTCCATTGCGGTGCGGTCGGTGTTGCTCAGGTTGTAAGCGATAGCCGTCGTGAAGGCCTGCGCGAGGACGGCGCCCTTGTCGTCGAGGAAGCGCACGAAGGTCGCCGACCCGGTGAGCGCAACCCCGTGGGCATGGGCCACGGCGCCGAAAAAAGAGGGTCGTGTGGCGGGTTCGGCGGCGGGCCGTGACGCGAGAGATCCGAGGGTCCACCGAAAGGCGTCGGCGCTGGAGACGCTGCAAATACCCGTGGTTGGCGCTGCAAGCAAGACCGCGCCGCCGGGCTTGACACCGGTGCCTAGGAGCATCGCGAGGGCTTCGTCGGTGGCGCCGCCTTGGTACACCACCGCGTCCGAAAGGCCCGTATCCGCGACGCCTGCCTCGTGCGAATGCGCGCACCCTGCGGCGCCGAGAGGAGGAACCACGAAGGCCAGCAAGGCCGCGAGAGCGATGAACGGACGCATGATGGGCGCGTGATAGCGAGGCACTGGCGGCGGAACAAGCGTTCGTTGGTCCATGGGCCATCCGGGACGGGCGCATGGATCGCGAAAAGCTCACGGATGTTTTTCGGAGTTCATGGGCGGAGACGGGCGGTGATGTCGGTCCGAGGTGCGATGAAAAGAGGACCCGCAGCGCATCGTTCGCGCGTGCTTGTAGTTTGCACCTACATCGCAATACGTGGGAATTTCCAGTAGGCGACGGCACGGGGCTTGCTGAATGGATGGCTGGAGAACATTCATGCGCAAGTCCCTGACCGCTTCGATAGTGATGGTGTGCACCCTGGCCGTGGGCTGCGCGTTCGAACCTGTGAACCACGAATCCGAGGGGGCGATAGAGACCTCACCCGACGCTATTATTGGTGGAACGCGGGCGACGGCCTACGCGGAGGCGGTGCTCGTGAACATGGGCGGCGGGTATTGCTCCGGGTCGCTCATTGCGCCGCGCGTGGTGTTGACCGCAGGGCATTGCGTCGCAGGAGAATCCTCGTGGACGGTCAAAGCGCCGTTCGCTCAAAACCAGCAAGCGAGCGCCATTGAGGGCAAGACCCTCGACTGGACGTACGACTCTTCGGGCAACGTGAATCCGAACCAACACGACGTAGGCCTGCTCTATCTGGATCGCGCGATCACCCTTGCCGCGTACCCCACGATCCATCGCTCGAAGGTGTCGAACGGCACCACCGTCGTGAACATTGGGCGCATTCAGAACGGCACACTTTCGACGAGTGCACTCTTCGTGAGCGCGCCGATTGCGGTGCGCGACGCGGCCTCTTCGGGGTTTCCGTACGACTACATTTCCTCGGAAATCATCGAGTCAGGTGATTCGGGCGGCCCCGTGGAACTAAGCGGCACGTCGCACACGATTGTGGCCGTCAATTCGGGTGCTGGCGGCGGCACGCAGGTTCTGGCGCGGGTCGACCTCGTGGCCGGATGGATAGACACATACGTGAACGCACATGGCGGCTATGCATCGGCTGTGACGCCTGCTCCGGCCCCCGCTCCCGCACCGACCCCAACGCCTGCACCGCCCGCCTGCGCGAGCCCCGAGCGCGAGGCGAACGACAGCTACGAGCAGCCAAACACCTTTTCGACCACGACCTGCGGCGCGCTGACGGCGAGCGACCAAGACTGGTTCACGTGGACGATCGGCGCGGGCACGGTGAACTACGACGTGCAGCTGAAGGCCACGGGAGATGCGCGCATGAAGATGTGGAAGTGGATCAACGGCCGTTATGTGCAGATTGCAAATGATTCCAATACGGGCATCACGAAACGTTCGACGGCGGCGGGCAAGTACGTCGTCGGCGTGTGGTCCGATTCGGCCGCGGCGCAAGGCTATACCCTCGAAGTCACGCGCTGAGCGCAGGCTGGAAAACCGCTAAGTTCCCCGCGTGCGGCACCGGCCCACGAAACGTTGGAGGCGGCGCACAGACCCTGATAAGCGCTCCGCATGAACCTCGGCATCATCGGTTTTCTTGGCGGCGGCAACATGGCTGGCGCGCTCATTCGTGGCCTCATCGAAGGCGGCAGTGTCGCGAAAGAATGCATCGTCGCGAGCGACCTCAAAGCCGACCGCCTCGCGTGGTTGACCGAGCAGTATGGCATTCGTACAACGCTCGATAACAAGGCGTTGGCCGAGGAGGTCGACATCTTGGTCGTGGCCGTGAAGCCCCAAGCGGTGGGCAAAGTTTTGGCACCGCTCGGGGGGCATTTGAAAGAGGGTGCCCTCGTCATTTCAGTCGCCGCCGGCGTGAGCACCGCGGCCCTCGAAACGTTTTTTCCGAAGGGCACGCGCGTCGTGCGCACCATGCCGAACACGCCGGCCATTGTGCGCGCCGGGGCCACGGCGATCGCTCCCGGAACCCATGCCACGGGCGACGATCTTGCGCGGGCGAAAGCCCTTTTTGAGGCCGTTGGCCGCGCAGTTATCCTCGACGAATCCCTGATAAACGCGGTCACCGGTATGTCCGGCAGCGGGCCCGCGTACCTCATGGTGATCATCGAAGCCTTGGCCGACGGCGGCGTGATGGTGGGCCTTCACCGCGACACCGCGTTGATGCTCGCCGCTCAAACCGTTTTCGGCTCCGCGAAGCTCTTGCTCGAAACCGGCGAGCATCCGGGGCGCCTCAAAGACATGGTCACAAGCCCGGGCGGAACGGCCATCGTCGGCCTGCACACCCTCGAAAGTGGCGCCCTTCGCAAGACCCTCATGGACGCAGTCGGAAACGCCACGCGCCGCGCCGCTGAACTCGGTGAAGACCTCGACAGAAAACTCGGCGTCGTTCCCGGCGAGAGCTGAGACCCGTTCGAGCGCCATCATGAGTCCGTTGGGCCCAAAAGATAGAGCACATACGTCGTCTTGGCGTGAGATGTTCTTCGTATTCGTAGCAGGCCTCGCCGTCAGCCTTTATGCGTGGTGGCCTATGGTTGCGGCCTACCCGTTGGCGCAGGGCGGCGATGGTCCGCCGTACCAAAAGACCCTGGAAGCGGCGGTGGTGAGCATCACGCGCTACAGCGAATTTCCCTTCTGGAACGCCTACGAGTGCGGCGGGCTACCCCTGTGGGACAACCCCCAAGCCCCCATTGGAGCGCCGCTTATTTGGCCGATGTTCTTCGTGAACACGACCATCGCGATGGCTGTATGGTACATCCTTCACTCGGCGATAGGTGTAGTATGCATGTGGCGTTTCGCGCGCGAAGAGCTGCGGCTCTCGCCCGCGGCCAGTACCGCTTCCGGGTTGGTGTGGGCCTTTTGCGGATTTCACCAACAGCACTATTCGGGCGGGCATGTCACCTTCGTGCCCTTCTTGTACTTTCCCCTCGCGTGGCTTCTCTGGCGGCGCTCGTGGGAGAGCTCGCGCGACGCTGTGCTGCTCGGCATGCTCGTCGCGTGGATGTTCTACGAAGGCGCCGTCTACCCGCTTCCTCACCTGGTTTTGCTGCTCGCGTCGTGCACCTTTACGGGCCTCGTCGCCCGGGGACGGCGCGCCCTTGATGCGTCATTTTGGCGAGGTTTTTTCCTCGCAGCCGTGATTGTAAGCGTCGTCGGGGTGGGGCTTTCGGCGGCGCGCATGCTTCCGGTTTTGGATCAATTGAGGTCGCGCACCCGGCCCATTGGCGGAGAGACCGATGCCCTTCAATGGTCAACGCTTCGCGACATGTTTTTGCATCGCTCTCACGGGCGCGGGGTGATGGGGCAAGCCTACGTGTGGCCCGAGTACGGCGCGTATTTCGGGCCCATTTTGCTCGCACTGGCTGTCCTCGGTGCGGTGGTTGGCGCTCTTGAAGCATGGGAAATCCTTGTCGCAATGGCTGTCTGCGTGCTTCTTATGGGCGGTCATTTTTCGGAGTACGCGCCCTGGCATCTGCTCAAGGGGCACGTTTTTCCGTTTAAAGAGATGCGCGTTCCATCCCGATTTCGCGCCGAAGTATCCATGTGCCTGGCGGCTTTTGTTGGCATCGCCGTGGACCGTATCGGTGCCAAGCGACTTGTGCCGCGCCCCGGGCATCGCGGCGAAACCCTTCGCCCGATCGTTCTCGCGATTTGCTTTTTGGGCATCGGCGATATGGTCGGGGTTGGCCTCGAATGGTTTCAACAATGCTTCACAAGCCCGGCTCTCGTGCAGCAAAAACCCTCGGAACATCTGTACTTTGGCGGGCCCGATATGGCACCGAACATGAGCGACCAGCCGCGCCAGAATCGAGGTCGTCTCGGATGTTGGGACGAGTGGGCTTGGGGGCAGGGTGCGCCGCTCTGGGAGGGCGATGTGCCCCAAGCGCGTGCCCTTACGCCGCTCGTCGTGATCGAATCGGTGTCGCGAACGCAGAACACGTTCACGCTGATCGTTGATGCGCCATCCGGCGGCGAGGTTCAACTCAACACCACGTACGATCGCCAATGGCAGTCGAGTGTGGGCACTCCCCAGGACCATCATGCGGCGCTTAAAATTGCGGTGCCGCCGGGTCACCATGCGATCGCTGTGCGTTACCGGCCGCGACTTTTTGTTGCCGGCGCCGCAATCTCTACGCTGACATTGCTTGCAGTATGCATGTTTGGTATTTGGCAGCGTCGGCGTTCGCCAGCGTATCCAATTTCGCAAGCAATACCATAGGGTTACTCATTTGCCGTGGGCCCCTGGGTTTCTTTCCCAAAGCTCCCAATCACCGTGCTTGGAGAGCAAGTGGGCGTGCTTCTCGGCCACTTCCAGCATGCCGGGCGGCGGCGCCCAGCGGCGCACCAGCACGAGATCGAAGTACTCCCACACCTCGCGGTCTTGGGGCCAGTAGGCCGAGTGAGAGGTGAGGCGATGAACGTCGACGCCGGTGCGCACGCGCAACGCTCCGGTGGAAAGGACCGCAGGCGTGTCCGCGGTTTGGCCGAGCTTCGACGACATGTAAAACTTTTCGACGTGCCACATCGGGCGCCACCCGAAGAACGCACTCCCGGGATCGAGCTTCACGTGGTGAAGCCGTTTGCGTGGCGGTGCGGCCGCGAGCACCTCGGGAAGTCCAGC
>CAMCKZ010000146.1 GCA_945875545.1 Polyangium aurulentum
CCGCGCGGAATTAGGCTGCGAGCGGAACGGGCGACTCGACCGCGCGCGCTCGGAGTTCCGCACGTCGTCGCGCCGCGACGCACAGGTTGTGCGCAAGGACTTTCTCGAGCAATTCGGCGTAAACGCGGGCATGCCCGCGCCGTGCGGGACGGCCGAAGTTAAATCCCTCTTTAAGGGTGAATATGCTGGACTCAACGGCCGACCGCTGGTTTCGAGCCATTGCATACGAATCGCTTACCCAATCGGCGTCCGAAGTAAGCGCGCGACCTTTCGAACCGCTGATACTGATGACGTCAATGCCTCGCGCCCTTGCGCCCGCGACATTTGCTTTACTCGCGTATCCATCATCGACGCTTACGAGACTCGGAACGACGCCAGTTCTTGCCATAACCTCGTCGATCATCGGGAGAAACTGCGCCGCGAGCCTATTCAAGAGGCGGGGCCGAGCCTTGGGGCGGGTCTGGCAGAATCACGCGATCGCGCACGAGCTCGAAGGGCTTGGGATCGACCGAGGTGCTGCCGATGAGCGGCCGATCGAACGCCAGAATGACAAAAAACGAGAGGCCCAAAAACGTGCCGAGGAGGGCCTCCAAAACGACGTGCAAGGCCGTGTTTGCGCTGGTCAAAAGCCACGTGAGCGCGAGGGCCGCCAGGGCGCCAAGGGTGATGACGCACCAAACCTCGCCGGGCAGCGCTTGTGTGATGGTTTCAACGCGCCGACGGCGGCACTCGACGAGGTCGTTGAACTTGTGCAAGGCCTCGGCGTGCAACGTGGTTTGCCCGATGGACGTGGGCTCGTAACGGTGGAGCACGTTGCGGATGGTGCGAATGTAATCGTTTGATTGCATTGGGTTTTGTCCGATCCGCTGCGCGGGCCAGGCCACATCTATCGTGTAGTTTGTGTAGTCTCGTGTAAGGGCTCGAAGCTCCGAGCGCGCGGGCTCCCGAAGGCCGGAAACGTCGTTGTAAAAGGCGGCGACGGCGGCACCTTCGCGGGAAATGAGCTCTTCCGCGGCCTTGTAATCGCTCCACACAGCAACGGCCACGAGCCCCAAAAGAAGGCCGTACAGTGCGCCCATGGCCTCGATGAAGGACCCGACGAAACCGTGGTCGTCCGGGGTGGACTTCAGCCGCCGGGCCAGAGGGCGCGCGAGAAAAAGGCCTCCCACGGCCACGGCCATGCCCAAGCAAATGAGGCAAATGAAGAGCACCGCGACGGGCACAAAATAGAGAACCACGCGACCTCCGTTAGAAGTGAGCTGGGAAACGCGGACGCCCCAAAGCGGGTGCAGGGCGAGGCATGCCTGTTTTAGAAAAGCGGGCTCTGTATTTGGACGAGAACAAACCCCATCCTATCCCATTTTGCCACGCACAATGGGGCGGACCCATGCCCCAGAAAGCGTAGCGGACTGGGATAGCATGGGGTGCGGGCCCCGACGATTTGGCGCGGTTCCCCGTTTCCCAGACATCACCTAGCACACCGCGGGGGAACAATGGTGCACTTTCGGCGCGTTCTTTGCGATTTGCCGGCAGGTGCCGCGCCCAGGCAATTTCCTGGGTTGCGGGCCATCGTGACGGGCCTTCAAAATCGCAGCACTATTTTCCTTGCGTTGGCCCAAGTAACTGATAGCATGTTCAGTATGTCTGGGGCTCAAGTTCATTCCAATCTTGACGCACTGCTCGAACGGTTCGGCTCCGTGCTTCGGCGGGGCGTTTCAGAGGCGGCAGACGGCCTCGTCGATGACCCTCGCGTTGGCCTCCGCGAAGACTCGCGTGCCATCCCCCAAAAGGCAAACGGCCTTCCAACGGGGCTTTCTATGCTCGACGATTGGCTGGCCGACGGGGGCCTGCCTCGGGGGGTGAGTGTGCTTTCGTCTCCCCAATCCGTAGGTGGCGCGTGTGAGTTGGCGGTACGCGTTTTGGCCCAACTGCACGCTTCGCGCCCTTGTCTAGCGGCGTGGGTCGATCCGTCCAGAAGTCTCTTTGCGCCGGGGCTGCTGCTTCGCGGCGTCGACCTCGCGCGCCTTGTAGTTGTGCGGCCCAGCGCCGAGGCCCCAGAACACCGGGCCATGGCCGCGATGGAGCTCGTGGTTTCCGGCGCGTTTGCCGCGGTCGTCGTCGACCTCGACGACCCCTGGGGTTCATCCCCACAACACGCACAAAAGCCACACGCGCAAAAGCCACACGCGCAAAAGCCGCACGCGCAAGCGCCGGACGCACAAAAGCCGCACGCACAAAGCCCGCACGCACAACACCAGCACACGCAAACGCCACACGCACAAGAACCGGCGGCTCAAAAACCGGCGGAAGACCTTCGTTCCGAAATGGCCACATTGCGCCGCGACCTCGCGCAAGAAGAGCGCTTTCTACGCCGCCTGACCGACGCCTCCAAAAAGGCAGGTACCGCGGTGCTTCTCTTGGCAAATTCCTCGCGGCGGCGCTCAGCTCCCCTCGCCGCAGCCCTTCGTCTCACGTGCACCATGCCCGAGATAAACACGCTCCGTATCGCCGTTGATCACGATCGGCGAGGTACGCCTCGCGCGCCCATCACCGTTCCGCTGACGCCCGGCCGAAGGCAAGGCGAGTCTCTTCGCTCGGCTGTGTCCTGAGCGCCGCGAGACCTGCATCATGCACCGACGCATTTTCGCCCTCGCGCTCCCGCTCCTGCCCGTGGAGCTCGTCCACATCGAGACAGACGGGCAAAACGTATGTGTTGCCGTCCTAGATGCAACGCGCCACCCGCAGCTTACGTGTCTCAACCGCGCCGCATCCACGCTTCGCATCGACGCGGTGAACCCGCAGGCCTGGCGTGATGGCATTCGGCCTGGTCAAACCCTGGCTTCGGCCACAGCAATGCTTGCATCTCTTGAGCTGCGCCTCCTGCGCGCCGGTGCCATTGAGGCCGCGTTGCAGCGCATTTCTGAGGCATTCTTGGGCTTGTCACCGGTGGTTGCCCCGTGCATGCACCCCCACGGTGCCCTGGTCCTCCTAGACGCGCAAGGCCTTCTTGAGCACAATTCGTGTGAGTACGAAGCATTTATAGCAAACAGCATGCTGGGCATCGCTTCCGCCCTCGGGCACCATGGGCGCGTGGCCGTCGCCGATGGGCCTTGGGCCGCGGCCGCCTTGGCTCGTTTCGGCAAAGTCGCGGGTTTCTTCGGTAATTCTCAGGTATTTCGCGCGCCATCAGGCCCATGCCGGCCACTGCTTTCGCGTCTTCCGCTGGCCGCCGCCGACCTCCCGGCGGAACACCAACACTGGTTGTCCGCATTGGGCATTTACGTGCTTGGCGACTTGGAAAGAGCCCCACGAAAGGAGTTGACCGTGCGTCTTGGGGCCGCGGCGAAACACGTTTTGCAGCGCCTCGACGGCCCCGATGCCGATCCATTGACACCCTTTGTTGTGAGCGAGTCCCCCGTCGAGAGTCAGCTATTCGACGACGAATGCACGCATACCGAGCCCATTCTTTTTGCTCTTCGTGGCCTGAGTGCACGCATTGCGGCCAGGCTTTTCGGCCGCGGAATGGCTTCGCGCCGTCTTTTGGTCACGTTTCTGGCGGCGGGCGGTCTGCAAACGTCATTGGCGGTAGAATTGCCCGCGCCGATTCATCGGGCCGCAGACATTTTCGCCGTATTGAAGGCACGTATGGATTCGTATCGCTTGAATGCGCCCGTGCGAACGCTTTTGCTTGGCGCTGAGCTTTTGGCCCCCCGCGACGACCACAGCGGCCATCTCTTTCAAGCCCTCGACCGCGGCGAGCTTGCGTTGCCGCGCGTGCTCGGCGAACTTGTGGCCCATCACGGCGACGATTCCGTCGGGTTTTTACAGGTAAATGAAGCATGGCGGCCCGACGACCGCTCCACCCTGCTGCCCTCAGCCCATAGGCCCACGCCGGTTAAACACACGAACAGTCCGCATAGCCAAGGGCGAGCGCGCCTTCCAGAGTCGCATCCATTGCTTCAGCCCATCGAGCCGCTTCGCGTGTTTTCCCAGGCCGTTTCCATCGATCCCCTGGAGCTCGTTGCGCCCTACCTGCACCTTGAGGGTGCCGAGTGGTGGCGCTACGGAGACGAGGCCCTTGTGCTGCATGCCGCCCGCGGCGGAGATGGCACCATGGCGCTGGTCGATTGCACGAAAGACGAGCATTTGGCCGACGATGCGGCGATGGGGGAGGGCAGGGGCGGCGAGCCCGGGGCCGGTAAAGGGGCGTCCCTCATGCGCTTGTGGGGCTGGTTTGGGTAACAAGGCACACGTATCGTCCTATGTTGAACTTGTGGCGCGAAGTCACTGCTCTTTTCTCCAAGGCGCGTCTTCGCCCGCGGCCCTCGTACGTCAGGCAAAAGGCCTGGGTTACACGGGTATGGCCCTCGCGGACCGCGATGGTCTTTACGGCATGGTTCGCGCCCACAAAGAGGCGAAAGCGCAGGGGATTCACCTCATTGTTGGAACAGAGGTCACGCTGCGCTGCGCGGCCACCCTGCGGGCCGTGCCCGGCGACGAGGCCGAGTCGGAGATTGATGGCCGCGGTGGCCCGGACGACGCCGAGTCACACGAACTGCCCGTGACGACCGCGGTACTTCTCGCGGAGAGCCACGCGGGGTACACGAATTTGTGCCGCATTCTCACCCTCGGGCATGCGCGCCACGAAAAGGGCAGGGCGCGGCGGCCCCACGAAGGCGTGCCAAGAAACAACTGCTGCACGGTCTATCCCACTGATATTGCTGCGTTATCGGATGGTCTATGGGCTATTGTTTCGCCGGAGATTCCCGCGGCCGGTTTGGCACTTTTCCGTCAGTCGTTGGGGGCGAAATTGTCGATTGGGGTTTACCGCCACGGCCGGGGTTTTGATGGCCCGCGAGAGGCGCTGGCAGGCGAGTTGTCTCGTCGTTTTGCTATTCCCATCGTCGCGCACAACCGCGTTCGCTACGCGACTTCGCAAGAGAAACCCCTGTACGATGTGATGCAGTGCATCCGCGAGGGCCTTCGGTTGGACGAAGCCGGCCGCCTCTTGGAGCCCAATGCCCGAGCCTGCCTTGAGAGTCCGCAGCGCATGTGCGAGCGCTTTGCTGATGAGCCGGATTGGCTGCGTAGAACCGTGGAAATCGCCGAAGCCTGCCGCTTTTCGATGGGTGAACTTCGCTACGATTTTCCGAGCCACGTCGATGAGCCGGCGCACGCAGGCGAAACCGCGAATGAGGCCTTGCGAAGACTCACATACGATGGGGCCCGGCGACGCTGGGCCACAACGCCAAATGGTGTGGAGGCCCAGATCGAGAAAGAGCTGGAGGTGGTTCGCGCTCTCAATGTGGCACCGTACTTTCTGAGTGTGCACACGCTCGTGGCCATGGCCCGTCGCCGCGACATTCTCTGCCAAGGTCGCGGAAGTGCTGCCAATAGCGCGATTTGTTATTGCCTCGGGGTCACGGCGGTCGATCCCTCTCGGTCCAATCTTCTCTTCGAGCGTTTTCTCTCGGTGGAGCGCGCAGAGCCCCCGGACATCGACGTGGACTTTGAGCACGAGCGGCGCGAAGAGGTCATTCAAGACATATACAATATGTATGGTCGGGATCGCGCGGCGATGGTCTCCGAGGTTGTCACCTACCGCGGCCGATCGGCTTTGCGCGAGGTTTCGAAGGTTTTCGGGCTTTCGGCCGAGCAGCAGGGGCGTCTCGCGCGCATGCGCGACGCGTGGGGTGGGGAGCGAGAGGAACTCGCGGAAAATAGGCTCATTGAAGCCGGTTTCGACCCGGAGAGCGAGCGGCTTCACCGCATTTTTGAGCTGGCTCTGGCGCTCGAAGACGCGCCGCGCCACCTTTCGATACACGTCGGGGGTTTTGTGCTTTCGGCCACGCCTTTGGTGCAGATTGCGCC
>CAMCKZ010000147.1 GCA_945875545.1 Polyangium aurulentum
GGACTGGGCGCGGACTGGGCGCGGACTGGGCGCGGACTGGGCGCGGACTGGGCGCGGACTGGGCGCGGACTGGGCGCGGACTGGGCGCGGACTGGGCACGGCAAAAAAAAGCACGGGACCATGAGGCTCCGCGCTTTTTCCCTCGTCGGGGCGAGAGGATTCGAACCTCCGACCCCCTGATCCCGAACCAGGTGCGCTACCAGACTGCGCTACGCCCCGAAGGCCTCGAATTTGCCCGATTTCACCGCGGAACGTCAAGCAGAATCGCACCGTCGACGCCCGTCCGTGCCAATTGTCGAGGCCGCGCCCGCCCGGCAACCTCGCGTCAATAGCCGACGAAGGTTTCTGTCCAGCTTTCAGCGGCCGCGGCCCAGGACATCGTGCGCGTCGAGCGGGCCCAGGCCAGGACGCCCAATGCGTCGATGGAAATAGTGCCACCGAGGCCGCCAAGCCGCCGATCAATCTCTTCGAGGAGCATCACGATGGCCTCGCTCTTGGATGCGCCGGCCCGCATATTTTCGACGGCCATTTTTGCCGCCACCGTGCGCATAAAAGCCTCGCCGTCGCCCGTGTTGGACACCGCGCCCGCCGAATGGTCGGCGTAGGTGCCAGCTCCGATAAGCGCGCTATCGCCCATGCGGCCGATGGGCTTGCCAACGATTCCGCCGGTGCTCGTGGCCGCCGCAAGGTGCCCCTGCGCATCGCGAACCACGCACCCGACGGTTCCTCCCGCCCAGCCGCCGTGCCCCCCGTTTCGAAGGACCGCGGAGAGCCTCGCACGCGACGCTTCGGTGATCATCGCCTGCGCAGATGCCCGGGAAAACCCTCGGGATTCGGCCCACTTGGCAGCGCCCTCGCCACACAGGAGTACCCACCGATCTTCTTCCAGAATCGCGCGAGCCACCGCAATGGGATTTTGAAATGCCGGGAGCGCGCCCACGGCCCCTGCCCTTAGCGTCGCGCCGCACATGATCGACGCGTCGAAAGACAGTTCACCGGCCTCGTTGAGCGCCGCGCCTGTACCTGCATTGTACATGGGATTATCTTCGAGGCACTGCACCGCGATGCACGCCGCCTCAAGGACCGAGGCCCCGGCGCGAAGGGCAACGGCGGCACGCTCGGCGGCCTCGCGACACCCCTCGGCTTGACGGCCCGCGGTCTCGGAAGGAACCTCGCCGGCCCCCCCGTGAACCACCACAGACCAGCCCTCGGACCGCTTCGCCCACGACTCAATTTTTGCCAAGAAATAACCTCAGATTTGGGTCTTTAAGCGCGCGGCGGCATCACCGTATTTCCGGTTGGAATGGGCCGTGCATTCCACTCGTGCAGGGGGCGCAGCAGGCGCTCGGCGAGGGCCGTCGTTTCGGGCTCCGCCTCGTCTGCATGCCCGAGGGCGCGAAGAACGTAACGGCGCATCGACGCGCACGTGGCCTCAAGACTTTTTCGTTTCGGGATCTCGTAACGCGGCGGCGCGGGCTTAAATCCGCCCATGCCGAGAGCCTCGGAATAGGCCTGATGGGCCTCGCGCAGCGCGCGCAAAAAAGTTGTTCCGCCAAGCTTCGCGATCTCGTTCTCGAGGCCATCGCGCTCGATGCGCCGGAGGCGTTCTTCGGCCTCTTGCCACTCAAGTTTGTAGGGCAGTTGCGTGAAGGTGAGCCCCTCAGGAAAGAGGTTCTCAAACAGACGCCGCGCGGAAAATGCCTCGGGAAACGAAATGGGTAGTCGCGTCCACGCGAGGAGCCAATCGTGGAGAGCCGCCCAATGACTGTCTTCGAGGATGTCGGCCCGGCGCGCGCGGTAACCGTCCGGCGGCGGTGGACCCAAACGCTCCTCGAGAATGTGCTCCAAGTTTCGGTGCTCGGTGACGAACTCTTCAAGGCCGTGCAGAATAAACGACGGCAGCCGAGTCTCCGCCCGCGCGCAGGCAATCAGCGAAGCGCCCAGTTCAAGTGCGCCGTTTGCGTCCAAGCGGGGCATCGCAACGAGATCGTTTGGATCGAAGATTCGAGGCATGACGAAAGGAAACCGCTCGCGTGCCGTCATGGCAAGCACAAGTCGTTTCCGGGTGCCGTTTTTGCCGGCGCGCAACGGTCCCGACGGGGCGAAAACCGGGGCGCCACTCTTGGCCGGACTTGGCCGGAATTATTTGCGCGAGGATCGGCGTGGGCGAAACGTTTTAAAACCGGCGCGGCCCCCGGGAAGAAATGCGCCGTCGGGGCCATCGGGCGCGCCGCCGCCATCTCCGCCGAGTTCGCCGTCGCCGGGCCCGCCGCCTTCCGCGTGTCGGAGGCGCTCAGCGACTTCAATCAATCGACGTTCCACGCGCCCGAACGCGCTGTCGGCGGGAAAGTGCCCTTCGTCGTCGCGAACGCCGGCCACGGTATTCATGAGAATTTCCACGCCGTCGGCCACCGTGTCGATGGCGTAAAGCTGAAATCGCCCCGCGCGAAAGGCCTCGAGACTCGGACCGCGCAGCACCAATTGCGGAAGGTTCGCACTGGGAAAAACGACGCCCTGTTTGCCCGTCAAGCCGCGCGATGCGCACAGGTCGAAGAAGCTCTCAATCTTGGCCGACAAGCCGCCGATGGCCTGCACTTCTCCGAGCTGATTCACGCTGCCCGTGACCGCGATGCCCTGATCGATGGGCAAGTCTGCGAGCGCGCTTAGCAAGGCAAAAAGCTCCGTCGACGAGGCGCTGTCGCCGTCGATCTCGCCGTACGATTGTTCGAAAGCAAGCTGGGCGCGAAGACTCAGGGGCCGCTCTTGCCCGAACATGTGCCCAAGGTAACCGCGCAAGATCGCGACGCCTTTGGTGTGAACGGCGCCGCCCAATTGCGCCTCGCGTTCGACGTCGATGATGCCTTCGCGGCCCAGCGATACGACCGCGGTCAAGCGAACGGGTTGGCCAAAATCGACCTCGCCCGTGGAGTAAACGCTTAGGCCATTGACGACGCCAATGCGCGAGCCGGTGGTGGCGATGGCCAGCACTCCGCGCTGGGTCAGCTCGCGAAAATGCCTTTCAGCGTGCGCACTTCGCGAGCGTCGCTCCGTGTACGCGCGCTCCACGGTCTCTGCGTCGATGACGACGTCGCGTCCAAACTTCGAGGCGTCGAGGGCGGCGAGTTTGGCCACCTCGACGAGCGCGTCGACGTCGAGGGTCAGTCTTTCGCGGTCGTCGACGAGCCAACTCGCGACATCGAGGAGACGCGCGCGCGCCCCCAAAGACAGACGCAATTTGGGCATTACTTCGAGACGCGAAAGAAGGTGGGCATCAAGCTTGGCGAGGTTCTCTTCGGAACGCGGAACCTGTATTTCCAGTTCGACTTTTATGCGAAAAAGCCTAGTAAAATCAGCGTCTACCGACGCCAGCTCTTCGTAGTCGCCGGGGCTGCCCACGAGCACCACGAGCACATCGAGGTCCACGCACGATGGGCGCAACATCGTGGTTGGCAACAGGGCGCGACGCCCGGCGATGTCGTCGATTCCGAGACGCCGATCGCGAAGCGAACGCATCAAGCGTCGCCACACTTCGGGGCGCGCCACCAAGTCTTCGACGCGAAGCACAATGGCACCGCCCGCGGCCTCGAGGATGGCACCCGGCCTCACGCCCCCTCGCCCCGCCACGAGATGGGGGCCGTCCAACTCGCGATCGACAAAACCGAAAAGATGTTCTTCCGTCGGATCGGTTTCGAAGATCACGGGCACTTCGGCGTCTTCGCTGCGACTCAAAAGCGTGCGAACGCGAAACACCTCTTGGCGATCGTCTTCACCGGGCGCCGCGCCTGGGCGGGCATCACCCGCGAGCAGCTCTGGCCAGTCGCTTTCGAGCCAATTTCCAAGGGAATCGAGCCACGAAGAGAGCGTGTCGAAGCCCTCGCCAAATGCTTCTCGAAACTCGGTGATGGCCACCTGAACGAGCGTGGCGGCCGCATCTTGAAGAAGGCTCCGGCGCCGCAGCGCGTAGTCGCCGTGCAGTTGCCGAAGCTCGCGGGTCGCGATGTCGATCGTGGGCTCAAGGCGATTGCGAGCCTCTTCGATGCGGCGGCGCGTGGGTTCGTCGAGCACATCGAATTGTTCTTGACTTACGGGCTTTCCGTGCAAGCGCGGCACGATTTGCAACTGGCCGTGGAATGCACGAACAGAGAAACCGTGCTCTTTTCCATGCCCCTCAAGGCCCATCACGATCACTTTTTCGGCGTCGTCGAGCTCACGTTGCAAAGCGTCGCGCGCGCCAATCAGTTCAACGTCTTCTTCGATACGCGCCAACCGCTCGGGAAGGACTTGACCAAGCAGCCCAAGGGCGGCGTCAAGTTTGCCCGCCGAACCCGCAGGAAGGGCGACCAGCACGGGCTCCGCGGAGCTCTCGATGCCGTGCAGCAAGACAAAATCTTGGAGCTGCCTCGGGTGAACGCGCAAGGCTTCGTCCGCGAGACTCGCCACGTCGGCGGCGGGATCAAGCGGGTGCGGCGACGACACAAAAACATGAAAACCGCTCCCCTGGGCCGCGAGCCCGAGAGCCAGCGCGCGCATGGCGTGGGGACCGGAAAGGGCGACGAGCGACGGGGCTGGCGCGCCGGGTGCCGAGAGCGCGGACTCAGAGGTTTCAACGGCCGCGCGGCCCACATCGACAGCGCAGCGAGAAAAGGCCCCACACGTTGTCACCAACACGGATTCAGCGGGAAAAGTCGTGACTTCGGTCGTCATCTTTTTCTTGGCAAGAATGATTGGCTTCGACGATTCTCGCTATTCTTAGCGCACCGTTCAGACGTAACATGACGACCTAGCAATGGCACGGCTCATTCTCCTCACGCCCGACGGTCCGCAGTCCATCGAACTGCGTGCAACGAATACACTGGGACGCCACCCCAACAATTCGGTGCAACTCCTCGACAAAATCGTGTCGAAGGAACACTGCGTCATTGAAAAACGCGCAGACCAATGGATCCTCCGCGACCTCGGAAGTCTCAACGGCAGCTACGTCAACAGCGATCGTGTGCAAGGCGAAAAGGCAGTCCATCACGGCGACGAAATCATCTTCGGCACGCTGCGTCCGGGAGAGGGCCTGCGCGCCCGTTTCGACAACCTCGCAGGCGCTTCCCTCGCGCCCGTATCGGGCGTGCCCGGCAGCGTAGGTGCCCCGGTTGGGTACGGGGCCGCGAGCCTGGCAAACACTGGAGACCTGGTAAAAAGCGGTTCCGTGCCTCAGCGCACCGTCCCCCCGCCCGGCGATCTATCGCCGCCATCTCCGTCGGCGTCAGCCATGCCCCCTACGACGCGGGCGCCGATTTCCGTTCAACGGTCCGCGGGCACATCGCCGCAGCCTTTTTTGTCCCCCGTGGCGGCATTTCCATTGATTCCTATCGGCGGGGCCGCCGCGCCTGCACCGACCCGGGCACTCGCACCGGCTGGTGCCCGCACGCAATGTTTGAGCGGCTCCACGCGCGTCGAACTGATGGAGGCCTCGCGGGCCATTGGCGCGCAAATCCAGGCGCAAACCAAGGGCTTTCAGGCCTACGACGCCGCCGCCAACGACCCCGCGCAACTTCGCCTCGACTACGAGCGCCTGCGCCTCGCGTGGGAACTGACGCGATCCATCAGCGTTGAACGCAATCTCGAGAAGCTCTTGGA
>CAMCKZ010000148.1 GCA_945875545.1 Polyangium aurulentum
GTTCGAGGGCGCACGGGCCCGCCGAGTCGGGGCGCGTCTGACTTTCAGTTGAAGGTGGGTGAGCTCGCGAAGGTGCCTCGGGCGAACGCGGCGCATTTGCTTGAACTGGCGCCGGGCCTTTTCTTGGCCAACGAGGGCGGCGAGGGTCACCCGGAGCAAATCTATCTCCGTGGTTTCGATGCCCGCCTCGGGCAAGAGCTTGAACTCACCGTTGGCGGCGTCCCCGTCAATCAGGCAGGCAATCTCCACGGTCACGGCTATGCGGATCTCCACTTCATCGTCCCCGAACTCGTCGAAGCGCTGCGCGTCGTGGAAGGTCCATACGATCCACGGCAGGGCACTTTTGCGGTCGCGGGCAGTGCGAACTACGAGCTCGGGCTTGAGCGTCGAGGGCTTACGGCGAAGCTCACGCGGGGGAGTTTTGGCACCGAGCGAATGCTGCTCTCGTGGGGGCCTGAGGGCTACGGTCGTCACACGTTCGCGGGGGGCGAGCTTGTCCGCAGCGACGGCTTCGGCTCCAATCGGTCGTCGCAGCGCGGGGCTATCAACGCGCAGGTCGAGGGGGTGCTTCCGGGCACGGGCACCTGGCGTCTTTTGGGCACGTCTTACGCAACCCATTTTGCGTCTGCGGGCATTCTGCGTGCAGACGACGTGGCGGCGGGTCGCGTGGGTTTTTTCGGCACTTACGATCCGCGGCAGGGGGGTGATGCGTCGCGGCATTCCGTGTCTTTCGACGTAGAGGAGCGCGTCGCCGACACCACCTACCGGCTCCAAGTTTTCGCCGTAGCCAACACGCTGCGCCTCATGGAGAACTTTACGGGGTTTCTCCACGACCCGCAGGAGGCCGCGCAATCGCTCCACGTTCAACGCGGCGACCTCATCGACTTGTCGGTGCAAGCGCGCACGGTGGGCCTTCGGGCGTCGAGTCGCATGCGTTTCAAACTGTTCGACTTGCCCCAAGAAATCGAACTCGGGGCCTACGCGCGCGGCGACGATACCGAGGGGCAACAGGTGCGCCGCGAGGCCCGCACGAACGCGCCGTACCGCATCGACGCCGACCTAAATGCCGCGTTGTCAAACCTTGCGCTCTACATCGACTCTTCGCTGAAGGCGGCGCGCTGGTTCACGGTTCGCGGCGGCGTACGCGCTGAGTATTACGGATATAATATACTCGATAGGTGCGCCGTGCAGACCGTGCGGCAGCCCTCCCGCACGAGCCCTCCGGGTGATTCGGGCTGCCTCACGCAGCAAGATCAGGGGCGCTGGCGCGAGAGTTTTCAGCGTTCTTCCGCGGCCGGAACCGCGGTGCTTCCGCGGGCCTCGCTGCTCCTCGGCCCCTTCGACGACTTCACATTTTCAGCGAGCGCGGGGCGCGGCGCGCGGTCGATCGACCCGGTCTACGTCAACGACGGCCTCTCAACGCCCTTCGCGGAACTCGAAAGCGGCGAGGTGGGTGCCAGCTGGCAAGTGGCCACGGAGGCCCACGCCCTGGCCCTGCGAACGATTGCCTTCCGCACGCATGTGGCGCGCGATCTCCTGTTCGACGAGGTGGCCGGGCGAAACACGCTTTCGCAGGGCACCACGCGGGTAGGCTGGGTCGGCTCGGCCCGCTACACCACCGACGACCTCGACCTCTCGACGAGCGCCACCATCGTGCGCGCCACCTTCGACGACACGGGTCTGCTCGTTCCCTACGCGCCGGATCTGGTCGCGCGCTTCGACGGAACCTATCACCGCGATGTTACGCCCGACCTATATGGCTCCCCTCTACACGGCAATCTCGCGCTTGGCTCCGGCTACGTGGGTCGTAGGGCGCTTCCATATGGCCAGCGTTCGAACACGATATTTACCGTCGATGGGGCAATCGCCCTCGGGTGGCACGGGGTAGACCTCACCCTCGCGGCCCAGAACCTCTTCGACGCGCGCTACCGCCAGAGCGAGTACGTGTTTCCGTCCAGCTTTTTTCCGAGCGAAGGCACAACCCTCGTCCCCTCGCGCCACTTCGCTGCGGGGTCGCCGCGCACCCTCATGCTCAGTCTGGGCCTGACCGTGGGAGGCGCCTCGTGACGCGGCATTTGTTCCACGCGGCGGTGCGCGCGTCCGTATTCCGTTGGCTCGTCGCCGCGGCGCTGTCCGTCGTTCTCGGCGCATGCACCGGCACCACGGGGGGCGACACCGTGCGCTTCGACGCCGCGTTGGCGGGCCCCGTCGGGATTGTGGGTCACGAGCTCGTTTTCACCACGGGCCGCGGCATGAGCGTGCGCCTCACCAAGGCCACGCTGGTGGTCGGTGCGGTGTACATGAATCGCACCAAGCCCATTCCCATTGCCCAAGAGAATGCGTGCATTTTGCCTGGTACTTACGTGGGCGAGGTGCTGGGTGGCGCGGCTGCCGATCTGCTGTCCGGAGTTGCCATACCCTTCCCGAGCGGCGGTTCCGGAACGAGCGAAACCGCGGTGACGGGCGAGGTCTGGCTCACCCGCGGCGACGTGAACGCGAGCGAAGATCGCGCCATCGTAGCGGAGGTCGAGGGCGAGGTGACGCTGGTGGGCAGCGCGCGGCCCTTTCGCGGGAGTGTGTCCTTCGGCTCCAACCGGCGCTCGAACGCCATCGACCCGGCTCGCCCCGGGGCCGACGCGCCCTGCAAGCAGCGCATCGTGTCGCCGATTCCCATCGCGGTGAGTCTGCAAAATGGCGGCAGTTTGACCGTCCGCGTCGACCCGCGCGCGTGGTTCGCGACGGTGCCTTTCGAAGACCTCGCCGACCTTGCGGGGCCGGCGGGCGTCCTCCAGTTCGACGACGGGAACACCAACATTTCCAGCATGAACCTCGCCGACGGCATTCGCGCGGCCCAGGGCGCCTATTCCTTCGAGTGGAAAAAACTTGACCAATGACCGTAAAAACACTCGCTCCGAACCGCGCTGAAAACACAATGAAAACAACGCGATACGCGGTTGCGCTCGCCCTGTCGCTCCCCGCGCTGTGGGGGCTAGGCTGCTCCGGCGACCACGCCCATGCCGCCGGGCCAACCACGCTGGTGATCACGGTGTCCGGCGAAGACACGGCCCGCGCCGGCTATGCATTTCCGCCGGCGGCCGCGGAGGCGGTCGCCTTCGTCGACGGTTGGGCGCTCACGTTCGACCACCTGATCGTATCCATCGGCGAGGTGACGCTGTCCGGGACGCCTGACCTTTCACCGACGGATCAATCCAAGACCGGCGCGGTCGTCGCTCGTGCCCGTGGTCCGTGGGTTGTCGACCTCGCGAAAAAGGGGGCGGTCGTCGATCCACCGTTGGCGGTGAGCTCGTTTCGCACGGCCCACGGCACCGCCCCAGCCTCGGGTCGGGGCAGCGCTGGCGATGACGCCGTGCGCCTCGTGGAGTTCGAGAACCTGAACGTGGCCGGCCGAGATTTTGACCCGACTGCGCGTTATGCCTTGGGTTTTGTGCAGGTTCCCGTCGCCGCCGATGCTAAGCGGCTTGCCGCCACCGACGCGGAAACGGGCGCACTGATCGATGAAATGAAAGCTGCGGGGGCAACCATTGCCTACGTCGGCAAGGCCACGTGGAAGGGCGGCGCGGCCTGCACAAGCTCGGACCCAGCCTACGACTGGGGCGCGGTCCCCAAGACGGTGTCCTTTAAGTTTCTGTTGAAAGCTCCCGTCGACCTCGTGAACTGCCAAAACAGCGATCTCTCTGGCAAGCCCTTCGATGGCGAAGAGAAACAACGGGGCGTCCAGGTCAAGATGGGCCAGGCGAATTTCAATCAAATCACCTTCCACAACGACCACGCGTTTTGGCTCACCGCCGATCACGAGGCGGCGCTCCCATTTTTCGATCAAATTGCCGCAGCGGCCCGCTCCGACGGCAGCGTGACGCTCGATGATCTGGCGACCCTCGACCCGACGGCGCTCAAGGACAAGGCTGGGCGCAACCTGCCTTGGCGGAGCTGCCTCGCATCCGTACCGGTACGAGAAGGTACGCGTCGTGTGGATGCCAACGCGTTCGGCGTCTCTTTCGACGCCACAAAGGGGCCAAAAGAGGCGCTCCGCAACTACGCAGAGGTGGTGACCTACGTGGCAGCGGTCCAGGGCCATTTCAACGACGACGGTCTATGCGCCGTCACCCGCCGGTACGATTCACCGTGAGCCGCCGCACGCGAAGCGCGCTAGGGCCTGCATCATGAAGACCGATAACACGGGGCTCGCGCGATTTTCGATCGGGCAGTTCGGTGCGAATGTTGGCGTGATTTTGTGGGGCGCGTACGTTCGCGCGAGCGGCTCGGGAGCGGGTTGCGGAAAGCACTGGCCGCTCTGCAACGGTCAGGTAATTCCCAGGGCACCAAGCGTTCAAACCCTCATCGAGTTCGCGCATCGCTTGTCGAGCGGGGCTGTTTTGCTGCTCGCGGTGGTGGGTGCCCTCCTGGCCTCAAGAAGAACCCCGGCGGGGCATGTTCTTCGCAAAACGGCTTGGGCCATAGTCGCCCTCACCATGACCGAGGCCATCATTGGGGCGGCCATTGTGCTCTTGGAACATACGGGCATCAGCGTGGCGGAGCGGCGCGGTATCTCGATCACGCTGCACCTCGTGAACACGTTTGCCCTTCTTGTGGCGCTGAGCCTTCATGTGCGCGCGGCCCACGGCCGTGACCCGCAGTTCCCCACGGGATGGCGCGCTTGGGCGACCGTGGCGGTGTTGGCGGTCGTGCTGGCGACGGGCGCATCCGGCGCGATTGCCGCCCTGGGCGACACCCTTTTTCCTGTGCAATCCCTGGCGGACGGCCTGATTCAAGACCGCTCGCCCACCTCTCACCTCTTCGTGCGTTTGCGCGTGTACCACCCGCTGTTCGCCACCGTTTCGCTTGCCACCCTGCTGTTCGGGGTGCCGCTTTTCCGTCGCGGGCGACCGCCAGGCCTCGCCACCACGCTGACGAAGGTGGTGCCGCTTCTTGCGGCCCTTCAATATGGCTTGGGCGTCGTGAATCTCGCGCTCCTGGCCCCCATTCCGCTCCAGCTCATCCATCTTCTCTTGGCAGACGTATTGTGGTGCTCAATTGTATGGCTAATGGCCGAACTATCTCGGGACGAGGCGCGCCTCACCGGTGCTGGCGCAACTCTTGCGCTGCCCGAAAGCGCGACTTAACCGGGGGGCGGCGTGGGCCCAATTGAGGGATCGAACCACACGGCCCTAGAGCGGTTTACGGTCGGCCTGTTAAGAGTGGCCGCATGCTGCCGCTCCCCCGGGCGATCCCCACCAGCTTTTATGCTGACTCGCCCGCCTCCATGCGGGGTCAATGCGACTGCAAACCGCTCTAAGGGCGGTCGCCGCGATGGCAACAAGCAAAACGGGTGCCGCCATCGGTCACATCAGCGAAAGCGCGATGACCCAGAGAAACGCGATGAACCAGGAAGCGGCGCGGGCCGGCGAACACGGCAAAGGCTTTGCGGTCGTCGCCGACGAAGTGGGCAAGCTCGCCCTGAAGAGCGCCAACAGCAGCAAAGAGATTGCCCAGCTCGTCGAGCAAGCGGTTCGCGATGCGCACTTGGCCGTCAAACACGTCAGCGCGGTTAGCCAAGACTTGAACCGCCGTCCAAGACGGCGCGCTGCACACCGAG
>CAMCKZ010000149.1 GCA_945875545.1 Polyangium aurulentum
CGCTTTAGCCTGGGAATTTCCTCGCGACACGGGCCGCACCACGCCGCCCATAAGTTGACCCAAATCCAGTGCTTGGCTGGCGGCGTCGGCTTCGCCGGAGCGAGGGGCCGGCTCTGGGCCGCAAGCTGCACAAGTTTTGTGGGCGGAAGTTTTGCCCCCTTGGCCGCCGGAACATCTGTGCAGAATACACGCGGACCCTTGGCCGCCGCCCCCGCGTGCCCTAGCACAGCCGAGGGACTACCTGATGCAGCCGCGGAAATACCTGGTGCAGCCGCGGGACTACCGGGCGCAGCGGCTGTCTTGGGCGCCACGACCGAGTCGGCGCGGCGTCCCTCACCGGCGACGGCGGAGACCGCGTCACGTTTTTCGTCGCAAGAAACCAGGGAAAATACGCACGAAAGGCTCGTGAGCATTCCCAAACTTACCCCGCGCGCGTTCATGGAACCTCCGCCGCGTCGTCTAGAGTCGGCAGTCAACCCAGCTCACAAACGCGCTGCGATTGATGGCATCGGTGTCGCACTTCTTGCCCGCGTGGGAGTTTTCCCACGTCTCGCAATAGTCTTTACCTAGCTGCGCAAACTCGCTGCCGAGCCACAGCATGCCCACCTGCGAGTCGAGGTCCGGGTCGTTCGTTTTCTCTTTGAGAAAGTACTGAACGCTGTTCGCACGGCGATGACTCAGCGACCGATTTTTGTCCACGGTGCCGCTCTTCGAGGCGCGCGCGACGATGAAAAAGTACCGAGCGCCCTTGCGGTCGTTCCACTTTTTCTCAACGAATTGCCTCGCAAATTCGTCAACGTCTTCTTTGCCCTCTTCGAACATCACAATGCCGCCGCGCTTCACGAGCGGGGTGAAGAGCGCGTTGAAATCGTCGTCGTCGATGCTCGCAAACGTCTTTACGTCGCCGGGCTGGCAGCCGCGCCGCGACTCTTGGCCCACCAAACCGCACGCGTTCAGCACGCGCTGCAAGACCTGCTTGAAGGCCGGCGTGCAGTAGGCTTCCTCCGCGTGGTCAGCGACCGCAACGGCCTCCTGAGCCCTGTCTGGCTCGCGCAATCGCGTCTCCGCGGCCCTCACGCGCGACACGACGCCGCCGACCATCAGTGCCAATGTGGCGACCCCCGTTACGAGGCCCAACGTCATCGGATTCTTCATGGGAGAACCTCTGGAGCAAGGCGGCGCAGCGCGTACGAAAGACCCAAATCGGAGTCCTCGTCGCAGAGGCGCTGGCCATCGAGGTAGAACTGCGGTGTGGAGACGCGGATGTGATTTTCCACTGCAAATTGAAGCATTTGATGCAACCGTCGCTCGGTCTTTGGGTCGTCGATGCAGGCCGCCGTTTTGCTAAAACGCGCGACGATGAGTTCTTTGACCTTGGCCGGCGATACCTTGCCTGCGGCGGTCAATTCGGGCTGGTGTTCGTAGGCCCATTCGAGCACCGCACGGCTCTCCTGCGAGGCCTCGCCGCAGATCACCGCGCGTGAAACCACGCAGGCACCGGCATGCACCGGGCGTTCCGAATCGATCATCCAGTTGCACGCGCCGTCGAGGGGAAAGAGCGAGACTGTGGCGTCGAGGCGATCGAAGATGCCCTCGCCGCTTATCTGTTCGTGAAATGCCTTGCACGTCGGGCACAGGGGATCGACGAAGATCATGGCCTTCTTCGTCGGGCTCGTCGTCGGAAGTTTGAGCAGCGCGTTGTGCTTTTCTTCTAGTTTTTCGAGCTTTCCGCACCCGGCCACGTAGGTTCCGAAGTCGGGAACAACCGCCGCGTACACAAGCCCCGGCGTGAACGTTGCGACGCCCAAAAGAGCGGCGACCGCCAAAGTCGTCGTGAGCAACGGAGGCCCGGAGTCAGGCTCCTCGATAGCGCCCTTCAGCACGAGGGCAGCCGCGGCCGCGACGAGGAAAGACGCGACATACATGCCGGTACACACCTTGCATACAGACCCAAGCTTTGTGACGGATATCGTAAACATCAGGATAGACGCTAGGGCAGGAGTCAGGCCCAGGGCCCCGAAGGCAATGCGTACCGATTGCGGAACGCCAACAACCTTGGCGCGCCACAGCCACACGCCAAACCCGAGGAAAAATGCAAACGCCCCGAGGGCGAGGAGAGCAATTGGCACCCCACCCCACACGGTTCGGCGAAAGAGCGATGAGTACGGACTGTAGAGGGCGGTGGCGCACGCGTTGGCACCGCTCTCGTTGGCGAGAAGTCCCGGGACGAAGGAACACGTGACGCCGTGAACCTTGCGGTCCAAGTGCGCGGCGAAATCCATCGTCGACACAGCACCAAATGCCAAGCCGAGGAGCGAGCCCGCGATCGCCAAAAGTGCCGCGGGCGCAGGCCGAGAAGAATCATTCGACATGGGATTTCCCCTAAGCTGAGTGGGCGGCCCAGGGCAACTTTCAGCTATTTTCAGGCCACTTCGCGGCGTCGGCCGTTACTCGGCCCGCGCCCGCAATTTGTCTCCGTGCAGAATACAGCCATCATGGCCGCCCTCCGCCGCGCGCAAGAGACCCGCAGCCAAATCGCTGAGAGGCATTGGACCGTAGCGGTGCGCAAATCGCCGAAGCCCCAGACTCTCGAGGGTGCCAAAGACAGCGGTTGCGGCACCGGAAAACTGACGACGCCCGTGCAGCCCCGTGGGCGATTCGGCCTCCTGCGAGAAAGCACCGGGCCGTGCAATTACCCACGCCAAACCGCTCTGTTGCACGACCTGTTCGGCCTCCGCTTTCGCGGCCAAGTACGCCCCGGGTCCGCCGGCCCCAAGACTCGAAAGCAGCACCACGCGGCGCACAGCCGCCGCCGCCCCCGCGCGCACCAAATCGAGCACCGCGCCCACGTCGCTCGAGGCGTAACTGTCGCCCGCCGAAAAGCGCGCGCGGGTTGTGCCCACGAGCACAACGACGGTCTCCACACCGCCCATAGCGGCCGCAATCACGTGCGTATGCGCGAGGTCTGCGACACACGCATACGGATGCGCCGAAAGTAGCGTTTTTGCAGCACTTTGTGGGCGAACGTGCGGCACCACCACGTGCCCCGCAGCCTCGGCCAAGGGCAAAAAGAGGGTGCCGACAGCTCCCGTGGATCCCGCCAAAAACATCTTCATGGGTCGCCCGGTTTTCGAAAATGGGGCCGTAGCTCGAAGCTACTCGTCGACGGTGAGGTACGTGTAGTTTGCAAGACCCTCCTCAAAGTTGCGCATCAAAAGGCGCATTTGAGGAATCGTGATTTCGCCCGCGCCGAGAGCGCGCTCGGCCTGCATGCGCACCTTCTCGACCATCACTTCGGGTGCATACTGCACGTAGTGCAAAACCTCGGCGACGCTGTCGCCTTTGACGACGTGACTCACGTGGTAACCGCTCTCGGAAAGGCGCACGTGGATGGTGTTGGTGTCGCCGAAGAGGTTGTGCAGATCCCCGAGAATTTCCTGGTAAGCGCCGTTTAGAAACATGCCCATCACGTAGGGCTCCGTGTCTTTTACGTCGTGCACTTCGAGCACCGGTTTGATGTCTTCGCGGTCGATGAAGCTGTCGATCGCCCCATCGGAATCACACGTCAGATCGGCCAAGGTGGCGCGCACGAGTGGCTCTTCGTCGAGCCTGTGAATGGGCATGATCGGAAAGAGTTGATCGATGGCCCAGCAGTCGGGGGCGGACTGAAAGATGCTGAAGTTGCAGTAGTAAATACTGGCCAGCTCTTTTTCGAGGTTTTTTAGTTCCTCGGGCACAAAACGCAGACGCCGTAGGTTTTGCGCAATACGTCGCGCGCAGCACCAGAAAAGGCGTTCGGCCTCGGCGCGCTCCCGCAACGTGAGGTAGCCAAACTTGAAGAGCGAGACGGCCTCGTCTTTCGCCTGGATCGCGTCGTGCCAGGATTCTTGCACGTTTTTCCCCACAATACCCCGGTGGGTCTCGTGCAGCGCTTTGATGAGCGAGTGCGCGTCGGGTGCGAGGTCGCCGGCCTGCTCCGAATGCACATCGCTCGTACCGACCACTTCAAAGAGCAGCACCGATTGGTGCGCGGCAATCGCTCGCCCCGACTCGGAAACGATCGTGGGTACGGGAATCTTGGCTTTGTCGCAGGCCTCTTTGATCGCGTAAACGATGTCGTGGGCGTACTCTTCGATGTTGTAATTTTTCGAAGCGTGAAAGTCGGTTTTGGAGCCGTCGTAGTCCACCGCGAGACCACCGCCCACGTCCAAGTACTTCATCGCAGCGCCCATGCGCGCAAGCTCGACGAAGATCTGCGAGGCCTCCTGCATCGCGTTCTTGATGGGAATAATGCTCGATATCTGCGAGCCTATATGGAAGTGCAATAGAGCCAAGCAGTCGAGCATCTTGCGCTCGCCGAGGCGGTCCATCACGGTGATGATCTCGGAACTCGTGAGACCGAATTTCGCTCGGTCTCCGGCGGAATCGGCCCAGCGCCCAACGCCCTTCGCCGTGAGTTTCGCGCGCACGCCGATGAGCGGACGCAGGCCCGTGGCCTCGGAAACCTTGAGCACGATGTCGAGCTCTTCGATGCGCTCCAGCGTCACGATCACGGTCTTGCCGAAGCGCTGCGCGAGAACAGCGGTCTCGATGTATTTGTAGTCTTTGTACCCGTTGCACAGGATCAAACCGCCCGTGTCTTGCATGGCCGAAAGGGCTATCAAGAGCTCGGGCTTGGAGCCCGCTTCGAGGCCGAATTGCCAGGGTTTTCCGAACTCCACGACCTCTTCAACGAGGTGCCGCTGCTGGTTCACTTTGACCGGGTACACGCCGCGGTAAACGCCTTGGTAGTTGTATTCTGCAATGGCTTTCGCGAAGCACTCATTGAGGCGCGTAATGCGATCGGCGAGAATGTCGGAAAAGCGAATCAAGAGCGGAAGTTCAAGCCCGCGCGCGCGCATGTCTTTGGCGAGCTCGAAGAGATTGATCGTGCGGTCCATTTTTGGGTTGGGCCGCACCTCGACTTGCCCACCCTCGCCGGCCAAATAATATGGCTCGCCCCACCCGCGAATTTGGTAAAGTTCTGCGCTCTTCGAAACGCTCCAAGGTGAGTCATTTGCCATGGCGATGGGGCCTCTCGTGCATCGAAAGAGAGAAAGAACGCGTCGGCGCAAAAGCGCGAACCGCCGCGGGACTTCTCACTTTGACGCGGGGTCCGCAAGGGCTTCCATCGCCTGATCCGCGTCGCCGCGCCGGTGGGCCTCGCGAGCGTCGGCGATTTGCCTCTGAAGCGCGGCGCTGCCCCGGGTGACATCTTCGTGTCGCGCGGGCTTGGACAGGAGGGCCAAGAGGCGCGCCTCGTCGGCCTCGAGCATCGCGGTCAAGAGCGGCCTGTCGCGGTGACTGGCCACGACGCCGTAACGCCGATCCACGTCGTCGAGAACCGGCCCCGAGCCCGGCACCGCCGAAACGATCATGAAAAATCGCCCCCGATCGCGAACAACTTGTTCGGCGTCAATCGTCCAACCGTGACCCCCAAGCCAGGCCCGCAAGGCCGTCGCCCC
>CAMCKZ010000150.1 GCA_945875545.1 Polyangium aurulentum
TGGCCCTCGTGGCGCTGATCGTTGTGGCGTCGGCGCGCCTTCGCGATGCGATGGCAGCTCTCCTCGGTTTCACGATGGCCCACGCCCTCACCCTCGGGCTTGCGGCCTATGGCCACCCGGTCATGCCCGCGCGTTTGGCGGAGCTGCTCGTGGCTGCAAGTCTGGTATTTGCCTCGCAGTTCTCGCCGAAGGAGTCGCTGCGTCGGCGGCTAGGAACCGTGTTTGCGTTTGGCCTCGTGCATGGCGTCGCGTTTCTCGAAGGTGCCGCTCCGATCCTCCGTCACGCGCCGTCACCGCTTCTCACCCTCGCCGCGTTCCACCTCGGGATCGAATGCGTGCAGATTGCATGCACCTCAGGCATCGCTCTTGCTCTCTTTCAAGTGCGAAAATGGCCGCGCAGTGAGGCGCTCCTGCGTCGCGCGTTGGCCTTGCTGTGCGGTGGTTACGGCGTCGCGCTTTTCTTCGCGCGACTGGCATAGCGGCGGTTTTACCCTGAGAAAATGCCCGTTACGGCCGGCACGAGAAACGCCGGACGCTGCGCGATTGCGTGGAGTTATCGCCCCGGGCTTCGCGGTATATTCAAGCGATGCGCGTTACGCTTGTTGCCGCTGGCCTGCTGGCTACGTCCTCGCTTCTTTTTTCGACGTCCGCGCGCGCGGGGTCCGACGGCGAATCGGCGTCCGATCTCGGCACCCAGACGAAGCCGCAGCCCACGGAGGTGGGCGCTTTTCGCATCCAGTCCTTCGGTATTTTTAGGAGCGGTTACGACTACGTGCAGAGCGATCCGAAGGTGGATTTCGTAGGGCAAAATAGCGGGTTTTTCCTGGATATTGCGCGAATCGGCTTCGAGGCCCATACGGGAGCTGTCTCCGCGCGTATCAGCCTCGAAGGTGCCAGCCCCCATCAGACGGCCCCGAATACCCCCGAGGGGACAACCCGCGTAAGTCTCCGCGACGCGTTCGTGTACTGGGATGTAGCCCCGGCCTTTCGGATCCAGCTCGGCCAAACCAAGGCCCATTGGGCCCGCGAAGAGCTTCGCGGCGTGCAGGACCGGCCCTTCGCGACGAACGCCCTGGGCTTCGAAGGAGTCGCCGCGGGTCGCGGCTACGACCAGCCATCTCTCGCCGTCGACCGTCAGCTCGGGGTCCTGGTGACGACGACGAAACCGATGGAACTCGGGGATTTTCGCTTGGATTATGCCCTGATGGTGGCCAACGGAAACGGCCGCAACCAACTCCTGGACGACAACGGAAAGCCGATGTTTGTGGGCCGTATTGAGTGCGGGTATTTGTCGTACTTCACGGTAGGTGCAGGGGCTTACGCAAACGAACGGCGGGTCGGCACGGCGCCGAATCGCTACGACGAGACCGACGTGGGCCTCGTCGTAGACGCCATGAGCAAGATTGAGAACTTGGAGCTCTTCGCGACCTTCGCGCAGGTGAGCACCAAGTACCCCACCACCGGTGCGCCCGACCGCAAGCAAGTCGCGTGGCACGCACAGGCGAGCTACCGCATCGAGTGGGCACCGATGCCCTTCGCTCTCGCGTACCGGATGGCCCATTTCTCGCCTTATGCCCAGGGCGCAGCCGAACTGCCTGGAGGCGCGAGGCTCAGCGACTTTTCCCTGGACCATCACACGGTTGGCGTTCGGCTATTTCATCCAAAATTGCCTTTGTCGCTCTATATGAATTACACCGTAACTCTTGAGCCGTCAGCGCGCAGTCTCGCGAACGATCGACTCACCCTGCTCGGGCAGTTTACGTTTTGAGCCGGCGGGAAGCCATGCGCGTTCGATCGATCACAAGCCTTGGGGCCCTCGCTCTGGCGGGCGCACTCGCCCTCGCCCTCGGTTGTTCGCAACCCACAGCCGAGCATTCTTCGGCCTACGCGATCACGTCGCGCTCGCAGCTCATCGGAGGTGCGCGCGCCCTCGGCGAGGTGGGTGACATCCGCATGGAGAACGAGCGCGTGCGCATCGTCATTCAAGCGCCGGGTTTTTCGCGAGGCTTCGGCGTCTACGGCGGGAGTCTCATCGACGCGGACTTGCGCCGTCCGACGGAGAGCGGATCGAGCGAGGGCGGCGTGGGCTACGACCAATTTGGCGAGCTTTTTCCCGCCTTTTTTGTGCAAGCGTGCGCGGTGGATGGCGTGCGCATTTTGGACGACGGCGCCAAGGGCGGTGCCGCGAAGGTCGAGTCTTCGGGAACCGCCGGTGATTTTTTGGAACTCGCGGCGCTCTTGAATCGGGCGGTGAACGGCTCCAACGCCGACTGGCGAAACGGTCAGTCCACCCCGCGCCTTCGCTATTCGACGACGTACGAATTGGCACCGGGCGCGCGCTGGGTCACCATTCGCTTCACGGTGGAGAATATCGCCGACGAGACCATGCACTTTCCGAGCGACGACGCGAAAGCTCTCCTCGGCGTTCTTGGGCTTCCAACGGACAACTTCACGGTGCCCCTGGCAGACGTGGCTCTTTTCGGCGCCACCAATAAGGTTTTTATTCCGGGCATCGGCTTCGATCTACGCTTTGGGCTCGAAGAATCATACAAAAGAACCGTACCTTTTCCTGGTTTTCCTGGCATTTTGGGGGAGTTTATCGCCAGTCGGGCACCGGGCGCAAGCTACGGGTTTGTGGCGGAAGCCAGCGAGCAAAACTTCGTCTGGAACAAGCGCGAGTCGTACGCAAAATCCGCCGCGGCCACGGGAACGCCCATCGATCAAACGACGCTGCTCTTTCCGTTCGTGGCCAGTGGCTTTGTGGGCATCTTTGAAAACGAGGCGCCCAAGAGTCTTGCGCCCGGCGCGCATGTGAGTTTCACGCGCCAGTTCATCATCGGCGACGGCGACGTGCAGAGCGTTGTCGACGGCATGCACGAGCTTCGTAAAACGAAGGTCGGCCGCTTCGGTGGGCAGCTCTTGGATACGCAAACTTCGGCGCCCGTCGTTGGTGCGCGCGTTCTGATTTACCGCGTTCAAGCCGATGGAACACGGCGCATCTATTCCGAGGCTGACACGCGGGAAGGCGGCCGTTTCCAGGGAACGCTGCCGCCCGGCACCTACGCGCTTCGCGCCGCCGCCGACGCGCGTTGGCTCGGCGATTTTACGGAGCTCGTCGTGAAAGAGAACGAGACGAGCGGCGTACTGCTGTCGCTCCTTGGCCCCGGGCGCATCGTGGTGCGCATCCTCGACGACCGAGGTTTGCCCCTCCCCGCGAAGGCCTCCGCCGTCGGCACGTACCCGAAAGAACGAGCGGGCGGGCTTCCGCGCACGTTCCTTTTTGACCTCCAGGCGGGCGAAAGTTTTCGTCCCACAGACTTCGTCGCGGACGCCGTGGACGACGCCGAAACCTTGCGCTTTGTGGAGGCTACGGCGTTCACGAACGACGGCACCGCCGAGCTTGCGGTGCGCCCAGGAACCTACGATGTCTATGCATCGCGTGGGCCATTCTACGAGGCAAAACACAGGGTAATCACCGTTAAGCCCGGCCGCACCGAGACGCTCTCTTTTGCGCTCGCGCGCACCGTGGCAACGCCCGGCTGGTTCTCCGGCGACACCCATGTGCACTCGCGCAACAGCATCGATTCCAACCTCGATCTCGACGAACGCGTGCGCGCCCTTGCCGCCGAGGGCATCGATTGGGCCGTCGCAACCGACCACAACTACGTGACGAATTACCGCCCGTACGTGGAGCGCAATCGCCTTGGCGACTGGCTTCATCCGCTCGTCGGTCTTGAGCTGACGACCCTCGAATCGGGGCACTTCAATGGCTTTCCGTTGCGCTACGAAGTGGGCACTGTCACCCACGGCGCGTTTGAATGGGCGCGCCAATCGCCGGACGTCGTCTTCGATCGGCTCCGGGGCATGGGCAGTCTTGGCCCGGAAAAAACCATCGTTCAGGTCAATCATCCGCGCGACGGAATTCTCGGCTATTTTGCGCAATACGGGAGGAGTACACGCGATTTTTCCGAGATCGAGCCGACCGTTTTCGGTCAGTTCACCCAGCCCTCGGGCCCGGCGTTTCGCACGGCCACGGGCGCAAGCACGTTCAGCGACAAGTTCGACGCGATGGAGCTCGCGAACGGAAAATTGTATTGGGAAATTCACCATGGCCGCGTGCCCGAGGTGCTTCCCGCCGGCGCCCCCGCCGGAACCCCAGCGGCCGGCCGCGTGCTCCTCGATGCAACGGGGGAAGTGCAGTTTCCCGGGGCCGTTGAAGACTGGTTTCAGCTCATGAATCAGGGGAAAAACCCTGTAGGAATGGGCACCGGCGATAGCCACGACCCGGAGGAAGAAGCGGGCCAATTTCGGACGATGGTTTACCTCGGCGACCGCACGCCGCGAACGATTGTGGACGAAGAAATTGTCGCGGCTCTGAAGGCGCACCGCGCCGTCGTTACGAACGGCCCCATGATCGACGTATCGGTTCCGGGCAGCCCCGCGGGCACGACGGCCATCGGCAGCACGGTGCGCGCACAAGGCGGCACGGTCGTTCTCGACGTGACCGTTCGCGCCGTGTCTTGGCAAAATGTCACGCGCCTCAACGTCTGGCGCAATGGCCTTTTGGCCACCACGCGTACGATCGAGGGCGCACGCGATTTGACTGCAAATCCCTTCGTAGAAACGCTTACCCTCGAGCTCGCGAAGAACCCGGCGGGCGCGCCCATCGACAGCTGGTTTGTGTTCGAGGCCATCGGAAACAGGAGTTTGTTCCCGGTGGTCTTGCCCGCCGAGGTGGCTCCGGTTCTTCTCACCGAAGCGGTCGCGAGTCTTGCGGGCCCCCTCGGCCTCACGGGATCGAGCGCCGGGGTTTTGGAGCCTCCCAAGACCTTCGCTGTTTTTCCGTTGGCGATCACGAACGCCATTTGGGTGCAGACTGCAACAGGGGCATTTCAGCCTCCGGGCCTGCAGCCGTTCGCGGTTATCGACGACGCCAAGAACGACCCGGGGCTTCGCTTCGACACCCTCCCGCGCCCGGCGTACGCGAAGCCTGGCGTGACGAGTACCCAGTCTTTTCGCACGCAATCCATCGACTACCGGCGAGCGGTGCCGCTCTTTTACCCGCGCTCCCAAAACCCCTACGACATCCGAAAAGTGCTCTCACGCATCGGGCACGCGGGCGGTCACATCGAGTAGAGTCGTGGGCGCTGCGCCGTTCGAAGCGCGCAGAGGGCGTGACGGTGCCAGCCTGCACCCGCGCCTCTCACCGATGTTGAGCCCCGCCCCGCCATCTGCAATCCTGCGCCCGGTGAGCATCACCCTCCCGGCCCCCGCGCGCTATTTTCCGTTGGAAAAAGGGCTCTACGAGGTTGCACCGGGTTTGCACCCCATCACGCGGTCGTTTGGCAACGGTGCCCTGGATTTTCAGGGGTTTCACGTCACAGCCTCTTTCCCGCGCTACCGCGA
>CAMCKZ010000151.1 GCA_945875545.1 Polyangium aurulentum
TGTACATTTTCTAACAAATCATAGGCCCCTTCGCGCGCCCTGGTTTCGGAAAACGCCTTTGACACTTTACCAGAAGGCGTCCGGGCCACCCCCGCGGCGATTTCCACCAGCCGGCGAGTTCTCCTCACGTCTCCAAGTTTTGCCCCCGCAAATTCCTCTTCCGCCCACGTCGTTGTCGCTGCTTTTTTCATCCAGGTTCTGACGCGCCGCGTCCAACAAAATTCAACACTGCCGGAAAATAGACAAATCTGCCCCGGGCATTTCTAAGCGATTTCAATCACTTCAGGAAGATGGAGCCAATGGTGAGCCCAGGCTGGGGCGCAACTGGGATAGGATGGGGGGGACCCACACCCCAACCTTCCTGTCTGCTTCGCATCCAGAGGATTGGGTCCCCAGCCGTGTGCGAAGCAGACGGCGTCGGATGGGGTGGCACTCGCGTTGGAAATTTGCAACAGCCCGAGAGGTTAGACCCTTTTCGGCGAAGGTCGAGCTGTGGCATTCCCCCCGTTCAGTGGACACGCTCACTATGCCGCAAGTGACCTGAAGTGGGAAGTGAGTTCGAAGTAGATGGGGCTCGTAAAGGCGTCGGTGAAGTGAAGTCGGACGGTGTTGTAGAATGCATCGATATAGTCCTTGACCATGGCGTTTGGCGACCAAAAGCAAAGCGATGCCAAGGTTTTGGTGATACCGAGTTCGGTCTTTGTGCTGGAGAAAAAGCGAATCGAGGCCGTTCCAGCCGACAGATTCGGCGCGTATTTCGCAGTGGGTAAAGGCACTTAGGCGACCGCCACGGTTGCCGATTGACTCCGGCGGATGGCCGGGAGATACTTGGGCTGCTTTGCCTCCGCGAAATCTTCCGAGCCTCGATCGCCAATGGGTGGAGCGCGCGGTGGCGGAGAACCTCGCCAAAAGCGCAACGCCGCGGGCTCACTTGAAGCGGCTCTTGTTGAACCGCATCCGAAACGCCGCGCGCAAGGGGCGCGAGGCCGAGGCCGGCATCAACGAGGTGATCGATGAGGTCCTTGATCGCCACGTGGCTTTAGGAACAATCAACGACGCTGCCTGGGCTGAATCGCGTGCGAAGTCGCTCACGCGCAAAGGAATCGCGTCACGGGTCATCGGGCAGCGTTTGCGCCAGCACGGGATTGATGAATTTGCCCCCGCACTCGCGGCCGTTCGCGAGGCAGCTCGCGAGGGCGATCAGGATGTGAACCCCGATCTGGTGGCGGCTTGTGTGTGGGCGCGGCGCAAGCGTGTGGGGCCCTATGCGCGTGAGTCCGAGGCGGAACCGGAAGCGGTGGGCCTTGGTCGCGCCGCCCTTCGCGAACGGCAAGACGCGGAAAGAGCTGCGGGAAATAAGACCCTCAGCGCCATGGCTCGCGCGGGTTTTTCCTTCGATATCTGCCGAAAGGTTCTCGCGATGGACAGAGACGACGCCGACGACCTTGTGAGGCGTTTGAGCGGATAGAAGCCTTATCCGCCGCCCGCCTGCTTCCCACACGGCTGGGGACCCAATCCTCTGGATGCGAAGCAGACAGGAAGGTTGGGGGGACCCATCCCCCAGAACCCCAGAACGCTTAGCGGGCTGGAATAGGATGGGGGGGGCCTGGGTCCCCGGGCGGGATTTGGCGCGCAGCAGGAAGGTTGTCGGCGAGGGTCCAGCCGCTCCCCTAGAAGTGTGCTGCGAAACGGCGGAACCGCCCCAAATCGTCGCTTCGGCTCGACCCTCGCCGAAAAGCCCCGCGGACGACAGGCACTGGCCAGGTTGTACGCAGCCACACATGGCGACGTGTGTCCATTTTCTCGGCAGCGCTCCCCGACTGCCGCGGCAGTCGCGAACTTCTGTGTAAAACCCAAGGATATCGGCGCGCACCGCACCGTAGGGACATGCTTGTCCACACCCGTAACGTATTTGTACCGGGCCGCTACGGAATGCCTGCGCACCGCGGAATTAGGCTGCGAGCGGGACGTACGACTCGACCGCGCGGAGGGAATCACTCAGCGACTCTTTGGCGGTCTGTTCTCCAATAGCTGATTTTCTCCTCGCGAAATGAAAGCGGCACCAAGCTCCAAGAAAGCTTGATGCCGCTTTTTTTCACGAAGCGCGCGCGATTCAGGGCGCTTTGCAGGTGCTCAACGCATCGACGCACTTCTTCGTCGTGGCGTCGCAGGCGAGCGCTGGCGCGCAGGTGGTTCTTGTTCCGTCGGCTTGTGAGTCGCAAGCCTCGCCGAGCTTGGCGCGCACCACCGTTCCAGTGTAACGCGTGCAGGTTTTGGTGGCGTCTGCGCAGGCGTAGCCACGAAAGACATCGCACTCGTACGACGATTTGCAGGCCCCGCTGGTCTTGAAGGCAACGCAGGTCTTCGTCGTGCTGTCGCAAACGCTGCCGACGCACATCTTGGTTGCGCAGCTAGTGCCCACTTTGGCGCTCATGTCCGTGCAGACGTTGGAGACGCACTGAATGAGTTTTCGCGAGTCGCAAGGGTCCGACCCCGAGCTCGTGCACGCATCGCCCGCTTTCTTGCGAGCGGCACTCGCAACGCAGACTCTGTTCTCGCAAGAAGAGCCTTCGACGCAACGAGTAGCCTCCGTGCACGAAGCACCTACGGCCGCCAAAACGACGCAAACGCCGCAAGCGCCTGACTCCCCGTCGCAGCGGGTGCTTGCACACTGCGCGCTGTCCAAACAGTCTTTCCCGGCCGCTCGCGTACCGGGCATGATCACAACCGCGGGATCGTCGCCGCAAGCCGTGGCCGCGAAGGCTGCACCCAGGGTCGCCAAGTTGGGGGCCTGCACATCGGGAAGGCCAAGCATGAACCGGCCCTCGTCGGCGAAGGCAGCTCGCCCACTATCGCTGCAGAATTCCAGATAAATGCCTGACAGTCTGTCGAGCACGTAGCCTCCGACCACCTTCGTGGCTCCGCCGAACTGAGCTGAATAGTCGGGCGCGCACCGCCCTTGGTAGTTGCACATGCCGTCGCTGAAGGCAGCCACGTCGGCGGCACCCGAAGACGACGAGCTTGTCGCGGCGCATGCAGGCACGGCGGCCAGTGCGAAAACGATGAGGGCGGACAGGGAACGAACGGAATAGCTTTTCATGAAAAATAGACCTCGATAAAATTCGGCGTAGGTTGTGGGCAATGCGCAACCCGGAGCGCCCCATCCACGCGTGCCCATACCCATCGCAGATTGAACCGCGACAAGCAAGTCACCCAATCGAGTGACACCGCAAACCGACCCTACTTCGCGAGAATTCCCCCGCCGAAAGCCCGCAGGCCCGCGCTCCCGCGGCCTACGTTATGCCCGCGCGCCCCGTGGAATCGCGGGGACCGCCTTAAAATTCGATGCCGGCGCGGTGGAAAACCCTTGACACGGGGCTCCGCCCGTGGGCCGCACCCCCGATGCCCTGTTTTGCGGCCCGCCGTTGACGTCAACGTCAACTTTGCCGCGCGCTACAGGTGCCCGACCTCGCCGTGAAAGTGCGGCGGCAGCCCGGTGATTGGGTACGCTTGCACCCGCGGGGCAGGTCGCCCTGCCCTGTATGGAAGCGATTAATCCCGTGTGAAAACGGGCAACCGCGAGGCGTTGCTTCTTTTTGGTCCCGCTCGGATGCCGTTTTGACCTCGTGCGCGGCGCGGATTCGTGGTTTGAATGTCCCATGCGCGGTGCGGACTCGTGGTCGCAGCCCTCATGTTCTTCGTGTCCGGCCTCGCGGTGGCGCGGCAACGGTTCGTCGTGAAGAACGTGTCGAATCGCCTCTGGGGACTGCCCCTCTACTTCGGCTCACAGCTCATTTTCGCCGCAAGCGTGCTGCGCTGACGTGCAGCTTTTTCCCTAGAGCGGTTTTCAGTCGCATTGACCCCGCATGCAGGCGGGCGAGTCAGCATAAAAGCGGGTGGGGGTCGCCCGGAGGAGCGGCGCGGTTCTCAGTAGGCGGCCACTCTAACAGGCCGACCGTAAACCGCCCTAGTCGCAACGCGTCAGGTGCAGCGCCATCGCAAGACCCGCACCTCCAGGAATCGCGATAACAGCGTGGGGCCCCTCGCCCGCGTCAAAGCGGTCGAGCACCGTCGAGAGCAACGCGACGCCGGTGGCGCCAAGGGGGTGTCCGAGGGCAAGCGCTCCGCCCCGCGCATTCACCCGCGCTTCATCGAGCCGAAGCGTGCGAACCGCGTGGACCACCGGAGCCGCGAACGACTCGTTCAGCTCGTAGACGGCCACATCGGACGCGCGGAGCGAACGACGGGCGAGCAGCGCCTGTACCGCGGGAACCATGCCCGTGAGCATGACCTCGGGATCGACGACTCCGTGGGAAACCCCTACGATTCGCGCGCGTATGCGAAGCGCGTGGCGCTCGGCGAACGAGCGTTCACACACGAGAGCCATCGCCGCGCCATCGACCAAGCCCGGAGAGGTTGCAACCGTGTGACGCGCGTTCGCGTCGTCGCGAAGACACGTGAGGGATGCAAGCTTCTCCGCCGTGAGACTCGCGCGCGGACCTTCGTCGTCGGCCGCAACGAACGCCCCGCGGGAGCGCACGTCCACGAGGCGCTGAGACCGCGGTTGCGCCGACGACACCGCACGCGCATGGCTCTGAAGGGCCCACCCATCAAGAGCCTCGCGCGTGATCTTTTCCTCGTAGGCAAGGCGATCGGCCGCAACCGCGAGGGGGACGCCGGAAGCGCGCGCCGCCACGTCCGCGTCGTAAAACCATGCGCCTTCGTCGGCGAATATTGGCACCCGTGAGAGCGACTCAACGCCCCCGGCGAACACCGCGTCGGACGAACCGAACACGACCGCCGCCGCCGCTTGATGGATAGCCTCAAGGCCCGAAGCGCAAAATCGGTTCACGGTGACGCCGCTCGCGTTTGGAGCGAAGGCACCATAGACAGCCGCCACTTTCGCGAGGTTCGCCCCCTGATCGCGCACCTGCGTCGCACACCCAACGATGACGTCCGTCACGAGGTTTTTATCGAGCGAGATGCGCGCAAGGAGCCCCTCGGCGGCACTGACAAGAAGGTCGATGGACCTCACGTCACGGTACGCTCCCTTGCCCGCTCGGGTCCGCGGTGTGCGCACCGCATCGACAACCACCGCCTCGCGCATCAACGGACCTGCTCAAGCACGAAGCTCACCGCGGTCGCTCCGCTGCCCCCAAGGTTCGACGTGATACCCCGTCGCGCGCCCGGTACTTGGAACGCCTCGGCGAGGCCGCGCACCTGCCTTGCGACGTCGTGGACCATGCGAATGCCCGTGGCCCCAACCGGATGTCCACCTCCGATGAGCCCGCCCGAGGCGTTGACCGTTGGACCGGAATACGAGTCTTTTTCCATGGCTTCAATGAGCG
>CAMCKZ010000152.1 GCA_945875545.1 Polyangium aurulentum
CAAGAAATCCGAGGGCCGACTCGCCAACGGCAAGCGCATCGGAAAGTGGGTCAACTGGCACGAAAATGGGGCAAAACGCTCGGAAGGCGAGATGGCCAACGACCGGGAGCAGGGCCGCTGGATGGAGTGGTTTCCGGATGGTGCGCGTAAGAGTGAGGGCGAGTATCTGGCTGGTAATGAGCAGGGCTTGTGGCAGTATTTCCAGGCCTCCGGAGAGGTCTCGACGGCCACGTTCAAAGAGGGGATCAAGCACGGCTCGTTCACGCGCTACTTCTCCAACGGAACGCGCGCGGCGGAAGGCGAATACCGCAACGGCCTTCTCCATGGCCCGTTCATGAGCTGGTACGACTCGGGCAACACGCGCGAAGATGGCGAGTTCAAAGAGAACAAAAAACACGCCGTGTGGACGAATTTTTTGCCCGATGGCTCCGTCGAAAAGAAGCTCGAATTCAAAGAGGGCAAGCGCGTTTAGCGGCGACCCCAGTCGATTTCCGCGGCACGGTCTGGCAGAAGTCGCGCGTGTTCCTTTCCGTCCGAATTCTGTCTGCGTGGGCGCTTGCAACCGCGTTCTGGCTAGGCCCCACAACGGCCCTCGCGAGCGACGATTTGCACCTCGCGGTGAGCTCCAACATTCGCGGCGCCGTGGCGAGTTTGGCGTGCAGCCGCGAGGCACCAAGACCCTTGCTCCACACGCTGGACGCAAGCTTTCACGAGGCCACAGGCGCCCACGCGCTCGTGCTCGACGCGGGGCATTTTCTTGGCGCGAGTTTTCTGGCGAGCGAGGCGTTGCGGCGAAGTCCCCCTCTCCTCGCCGATCTCGTGCAGCACCTCGGAATTCGCGCCATGGCGCTCGAGCACCGCGATCTCATGGTCGATCGCGACCTTCTCATCGCATTCGCAAAAACGTTGGCGGCGCGATCGATTCCGATGGTGCTCACGAACCTAGCCTGCGAGCCCGAGGCGCAAGCCCTGTGCGACGCGGTTTTCGACACGCGTTCGGCGGGCGCTACGTTTGAAACGCCGAGCGGCATCGTGGCCTTCTTGGCTCTTGTCGACCCGTCTATTTTCGACGCCCTGCCCGCGACGGCCCGGGCCGGGCTGCGTCTCGAAGACCCCGTGAAGGCCATGGCGAGTGCGGTTCGCCAGGCCCGTGCCGCGGGTGCGGAGCACGTGGTCGTGGCCTATGAACCGAATCCCGCGGCGGATCTGGAAACCACTTTTCGTTTTCTTCAGGCCATCGATGAAGAAGATTCACCCGATGTTTTACTGGTCGATCGTTTGGCTGAACATCTCGCGCGCCTCGACCGACCCCACTCGAAACTCCGCGTGGTCGCCACGCGCCCGGGCGGCATGGTGCACGTCGACGGGGACCGCGTTCGCATCGCGTCGCCAAGCGATGCGCGGGTCGATCCATTCCTCCGCACGTGGTCCGCGGACTTCGAGGTGAGTCTCTGCGGCGACCTGGGCACGCTCCTGGCCGGAGGCGAATTGCCGCGCCCCCTCGGGCGTCGGGAGTTTCGCGAACTCGCCGCCGACATCCTCCGCCGCGACCTCCGCGCCGACGTCGCTATCGTCAGTCGTGAGACCTACGGCAGCGGAATGGGATGGCCCCTCGAAGGCCAGCTGACCCTGCTCGATCTCTACGCGGCACTCCCGTTCAACGACCAGGTTGGCACCGTGTCTCTCGATGGCGCAAGCCTGCGAAAAATCTTTGAGCGCATCACGCCAGTGGGCTTCGTCACGCGCGGATTCGATGCCGCCCGGGGCACGGTCAACGGGCGCGCGATCGTGGACACGCAGCGGTACACCGTGGCGACCACGCGGCTCTATTTTGATCACGCGGCGGGGGCGTCCGAGCTTTCTCGCGAGGGTGCCACGGGCTTCGACGGCCCTACTCTTCGCGATCTTGTGCTCGGTGAGGTGCGCGAACCGAGCCCCTTGGATCCGCGCGATCGCATGGGAAAACCCGAGGAACTGACGAGTTGGGCGTTTCGCTCCATCCTCCGCTTCGCCCTCTCGACGACGCAAATCTCGAACGACGATCGCACGAGACTCACCGATGGTCCGCTCGTTCGCAGCGACGCGCTGGCGCTCACCGGCGACCTGGAAGTTCGCATCGACGGTGACAACCCGCGGTGGCAATTTCTAAACGGTTCGCGCCTTCGTTACGGGCTTTCGAGCAGCGGCGGTGACCTTGCAAAGAACCGAGACCTCATCGACGATCGCTCCGTTCTCGTCTGGAAACAGACGCGCGGGAATTCGACGCCGGTGGGCGTTCCGAATCTCTTTGCGGAGCTGTTTGTCGAAACCGAAACCGCCCCGCCGCCCACGCGCAGTTACCATCACTTGCTCTTTCGACCCTCGGGCGGGGTGCGCTTCGAGCTCTCTCCGGTCACCTCCCTCCAGTTCGGTATCGGTGCCGATTGGGAGGCCCTGGCGAGCCGCGCACAGCTCCTGGCCGGCGGCTCCGCCCCTCTGCTGCCTGCGGTGATCGCGACCCTCATCATGAGGCCCACACCGGTCTTGAACGTCGGCTCGCGCGCCGCCCTCGGGGAGTTCACCCTCGACCTCTCGCGGCGAAATCCTCTGGCGACGAGTCTCGCGGAGCCCGCGTCCGTGGAGCTAAGAGCGCGGGCCAAGCTCACCTTGCCTCTGTCTAGATTCATTGCAATTACAACAACTTATGATCTTTTTGGCCGCCGGTCTTGGGCCCCGGATGCGGGCCACGTAGACGGCGGATGGGTGGTGAGCGGGCTCGCCCAGGACCTCATCGTTGGCCTCGACCTCGTGTGGAGTGGCCAGCGTCCGAGCTACCGCCCGTGATGCGTCGGCTCTAACGCCCTTTTCAGCGGCATAGACGCCGCTGCGGCTCACGCCGCCTCGCCTTCGGCTTCGGAAAAAGGGCGCTACCTAGTCCCCGGGGCTTCGCCCCGACGCCGCTGCGCGGCTCCCCCCAGCTCCTCAGAGGCGGCTCTCGCCGATTTTCTAGAGCGGTCTTCGTCGGTCGAATACCCCGATGGGGGTCTATCTGAACGAAAACCGCTCTAACGAGAGTCCGAACAGAATCGCGTCGTCACCGTTCTCGTAATACGAACGACGTACACCTTCCTGCTCAAACCCATACGCAGTATAGAGAGCCCTCGCCGCGGTGTTCTTCTCCCGAACCTCGAGGCCAATGCGCGACGTTTTCGCGGCGAACAAATCGGCGATGGTGAAGGCCAGTAGCGCTCGCCCAACCCCGGCCTTCCGCGCGCGAGGTTCCACCGCAATCGCGTCAAGTTCGGCCTCGCCGACGATGCAACGAACCGCGGCAAATCCCAGTCGTTCGTTGTGAAAAAGCCCCACGTAAACGCGCGATTCCGGGGCGGCAAAAAAGCTTGGCCACACCTGAAACGAGGCCTCACGACGTTCTCCGAGCCGAACCTCCGGGAGGCCCAGGAGGTAGGGCTCGTGCATCGCGCGCCAGTCGAGATCGGCCACAAAGGCCACGTCGTCGGCGACGGCGCGCCGAACGATCAACGCCGCTCACCGAGAGGCAGCGCATCGAGTTCCGCAAGAGCGACCGCGAGGGCGTCTCGGGCGCGCTCCATGCCGTCGTGCCTCAACGCGATTTCGCCTGCGTGGGCCCCGGCCAGAGCCTCTTGCGCCGCCTTCAACTGCGTGCATTCTGCATGTAGTCCGTTGGCCTCCGCCTCGATGGAGAGAGCGCGCGCCTCGAGGGCCGCGTTCCTCGCTTCGGCCTCGGCGATGGCGGCCACGGCCCGCGCGAGTTCTGCCGCGCGGGCACCATCAGTCTCCGCTGCAGCGTGGGCTGCGGCGTGGGCTTCAGCGGCGTTGGCGGCCAGTGTTTCTCCAGCATTTCGAAGGCCTTCGCTGGTCTCCGCGGCACGTTGCAAAGCCTCATCGCGCTCCCCCTCGAGAGCGCCGCGTTCCGCTGCCGCGCTCTCACGAAGCGTTGCGAGTTCGCCCGCGTGTTCTGCTGCCGCGCTCTCACGAAGCGTTGCGAGTTCGCCCGCGTGTTCTGCTGCCGCGCTCTCGCGAAGCGTTGCGAGTTCGCCCGCGTGGGCCGCTGCCGCGCTCTCACGAAGCGTTGCGAGTTCGCCCGCGTGGGCCGCTGCCGCGTTCTCGCGAAGCGTTGCGAGTTCGCCCGCGTGGGCAACTGCCTGCGCCGCGGCCTTTTCCTCGGCCTTTTCCTCGGCCTTTTCCTCGGCATGGGCGCCGGCCCGCTCCTCGGCCTGAGCGCGTTCCGCAGCCGCGCTCTCGCGAAGCGTTGCGATTTCGCCCGCGTGGGCCGCTGCCTGCGCCTCGGCCTTTTCGTCGGCCTGGGCGCGTTCGTCCTGGAGAGCCCGAAGCTCGTGCTGCCGCGTCGCCGCGAGCTGTTGCACCTCTTCGCGGAGCCGCGCGACCTCCACGTCCGCCGCCGCGCGCTGGGCCCCCATCGTCGTCAGTTCCCCCTCGCGGGTGGCGACCAGGGCTTCGGCATTTCGAACTTCTTGCGCCCGGAAATCGCTGCGTTCGTCGGAGGCCGCGAGCTCGTTTTTCGCGGCGAGCAACGCCTCGCGATGACCCTCGGCAGCCAGGCGAAATCTTTCATCTGCCCCGCTTTTTTCCTCATAAAACGCCGTTGCAGTTTTCTGACTCACATCCTCCGCACGCTGGGCGTGGAGCTCATTTTCACCCGCAAGCCGGGCGCACTTCGTCGAGGCTTCGGCAATGGCCTTCGTGAGTTGCACGATGGCATCGTCGGCCTCGTCTCGGGCACGCTCCGCGGCGAGACTTCGATCCCGTTCGTCGAAAAGTTCCCGGTCTTTTTTCGTGAGCTCTTCGCGCACCGTCAGGAGCTCCCGATCGCGTTTTCCGATCTGCTCACGCAGGTCGAGAAACTCTTTCATCGAGAGACTCGTGGGCCCTTTGGTCGACGCCACAAGCTGGGCTCGCAGCTCCTGCACCTGGGCCTTGGCTTCGGCCAACGTGCGCTGAAGGTCAGCAAATTCGCGGTCTGATACCGTGGAGCCAGCGGCTGCTGCGACCGGTGCGACCGGTGCGGCTACTGCGACCGGTGCGACCGATGCGACCGGTGCGGCTCCTTCGCCCAAGGCGACCGCCTCGTCGGCATCGGGCATCGTGGGGCGGCCCGGCGACGGGGCAATGATCGGCGCGCCTGCCGGGTCTGCTGGCTCGGGCATGTCGGTCAAATCGATCCGTACGTCGGCCTCCACGAACACCGGTTCGTCGAATTCCACGGTGGGGCGATCAGCCGTCTCGACGACGGGTTTCGGCGCGAAGAAATCCAGCGGAA
>CAMCKZ010000153.1 GCA_945875545.1 Polyangium aurulentum
GCGCCTGAGGGCAAGAGGCGCATGGGGCTTCGTGGGGCCGCACCGTGGGCCGCGCGTCATGCGGCCAAGCACGCCGCAGAAGCGCGCGCACGAGCTGCTGAGCCGCCTCCACCGGGAAGCGCCAGGGCCACATTGCGAACGCCGGCCAACGCGACAGACATCAAAGAGCGCATCGCCGATCTTCATCGTCGTTTGCAAGAGGTGAAGGCCCTCAAGCGAAACCTCAACAAAAACTTTTTTTCTGTTGGCGTCATCCTCCAAGAAATCGAGGCGCGCAGGCTCTACGAGGCCAAGGGCTTTTCGGCCTTCGATGTCTTTCTTGAGCGTGAAACCGACCTCGGTCGCGTCGTGGGTCTGCGCATCGTTCGCATCGTCAAGACCTTCAACCAGCCGGCCGCGGAGTCCTACGGCCTGGACCGCCTCGCGCTGGCTTTGGCTGCCCTCGATTCGATCGACGTCCCGGGTCCCACGGCCTCCCGCTCCGACACCTTGGCACCGGCACCTAAGGCACCGCCGGCCCCTCTTTCAAGCACGGCCCTCCCGATGAAACCACCGGGCCGATTTTAAGAAACCGGCATCTTTCCCCGCTTGGCCCCGCTTGGCTCGATTTTCCCGCTTGGCCAAGGTGCCCAAATTGGAAAGGGGAACGTCGATTTTATGGAAGTATTTTCGGTGCTTCACATATTCTCGCGTTTGTGCGCGGCGGGAGCGGTCGCCGTGGCGGCTGACGGAGCTATGGAAACCTAATGGTCTCGAAGGGAAAAATTCTGCTGCTCGACGACAGCCAGCCCATTCTTGATGTGGTGCGCGAGCACCTCGACAAGGCCGGCTACGACATCGTCTGCGCGCTGACGACCCACAAGGCCTGCGATTACGTCCGCGACCGGCAAGTGGCCATCATCGACTACCACATGCCCGGCCTTACGGGCACCGAGGCCATGCGCATGCTCCGCTTGGCGTCGGCCGCTGCCAACAACCCGTGCCGCTTCTATCTTTACACGACAGACCCATCGAAGTCCGCCGAGTATGTGGCCGAGGGCTTCGATGGCGTCTACACGATGAAGGGCAATGTTGCCGCGCTCGAGCGGCAAATTGAGGCCACCATGCGCGTGGTTCGCCTGACGAAAGCCGCGCGTCCGGGTCTCCGATGAGATTTAAGTGCGTGCCCCCCCTGAAGTCGTGCGGTGAACGTGCCGCATCCCCCTGTGCGTTTTGCCCGTGAAGGAATTTCTGGATGCAGCTCGGGGATGAAGAACTTTGCGAATTGGCGGAATCCGTCTTCGAGTCGTGTGTGGGCATGGTGCTCGACCGAATCGACGATGTGGATTGCCCGGAGCCTTCGGTCTTCGGATACGTGCATATTACAGGCGGTTGGGAAGGTTCCGTGGTCGTCCAGTGCGAAGACGAACTGGCCCGCCGTGTGGCAGCGGCCATGTTTGGCTCTGACCCCCGCAACGTGACCCCGCAAGAAATCGCAGACGCCATGGGCGAGGTTGCGAACATCACCGCGGGCAACGTGAAGTCTCGCCTGGGCGTGTCGTGCCAACTTTCGGTGGCTGGGCACTCGAACTCGCCCGACATCGAGGCTGCCTTTCCCCAAAGCCAAATGATTCGCCGGTACACATTTCAGGCCGAGGGCATGCCCGTCGTGGTCGGCATTCTGCAACGCGGCTGGTAAGTTTTTTTCGTGAGGGCCTGCTGCTTGGCGCGCGACTCAGCGCCCGGTCCATGGCGATGAAAACCGCGCTAGGCAAGGTCGCTCCGCACATGAAAGCCAACGTTCCCGCTTCCACGATCCGCCGCGCTCGTTTTCCTTTTCTGATTTTGCTTGCGGCCTTCGTCGCCGTCTCGGACCTCGCCTCAAAAGCGTGGGCGCAGGCTCGCCTTGAAACCCCCGAGGGTTATCCCCGCGTCGTCGACGTGCTTCCGGGCTGGTTCGATTTTTCCCTGGCCCGCAACCGCGGCGGCGCGTGGTCTTTTTTGCACGACGCCCCGGAGCGCGTGCGCATGGCGTTCTTCCCGACCGTGAGCGCCATTGCCATCGTCGTTATCGTCGTGGCTTACCGCCGCCTACGCCATGATCAGTGGCTGGCCAAAATCGCGCTACCCCTCGTGCTCGGCGGCGCTATCGGCAACTTGGTCGACCGCCTGCGCTACGGCTTTGTGATCGACTTTTTGCACGCTTACGGCACGTTCGCCGGCGGCACTCATCACTTTCCTACGTTCAATATCGCCGACGTCGGCATCACCGTGGGGTCGGTGTTGCTCGCCCTTGAATCGATCTTCGTCGCCGACCCGGGGCCGCCACCGAACGACTGAGCGCACACACCGAGCGCCAAACAGGTTCCGCCAAATGCATGCATGATGCACGCGGTCGCCTTGTATTGTGCACGCGTTAACGAATGCTGGTCGCGCACCCAAGGGCGACGTCGACGCGCCCTTCGGGGCTCAGTCGCAGGCGGTCGCAGGTGCTTGGGCAGATGACGATGGCGGTGGCGAGGGAGGCCGAGTTGTACGTCCAGCCGCCGCCCGAGCAATCGGTCGTTTGCGGAATGAGCTCCCGCGCCGCGCCCGGACGAACTTCGTAGCTCACGTTGACAAAGGCGAGACTCACGCGCCCCGCGAGGACGTCGGCGGGCAGGCCGTATTCGCACGGAATAGCTGCATTTCGCACGGAAGAAAGTGCCGACACAAGCCCGCTCTGCACCTGGGACCCATCGACGAGAAATCCCGCGGTGGTACCGCCCGCCGACGCCACGCGATCGATGGTGGCCTGCGTAACGCCGGGCAAACCGATGACGAAGGTGCGCACGGACGGCGTCGCGCGAAAGGCTGCGTCCGCGAGGGAGGCGATGGCCCCGAGGTTCGTCGGATCAACCCCGCCGCAAAGTGGTGCGGGCCCCAGCGGCTCGCCGTCGGTGACGAGGAGCACGGCGGCCACATCGGTCAGGGGACGGGCCGCGACTTCGTTCGACGCGGCGAGAAGCGCGCCCGCGAGGGCCGGGTACGTGGGCGTTGTGTTGCCGCTGGGGGTCTCGGATTGAAAAACCGACTGCAACGCGGAAGCGCCGGCGGGCAGCAGCGCAAAGGGTACGCGAAGCTGCGCGTAGGCGCCAAAGCTGCACGCGGGGGTGGCGTCGATCGGCCTGGGAAAAAGCTGAAGACCAACGCGCAGGCCCGATGATCGCGCGTCGCCGACGAACGCGGTCAGCGACGAAACGGCGGCTGCCCACTTGCCGCCCTCGAGCGAACTTGATTTGTCAAGAAGAATCAGCAAGTCCAGGGTTTTGCTCTCGGCCCCCACATAGGTTGGCGTGCATGAACCGGCGTCATTTCCAGGAGAGCCGTCGTTTTCCGTGCCCGAGTCTGCGCCCACAATCGGTGCGACGAACCCTGCGGCGTCGGGTTCTGGCACTGGCATCACCGCGAACGCACTCTCGGACTGCGCCTCGGCCGAACAAGCCGCAACCCCAAGCCCGAAGAGCCCGAAGAGCCCGAAGAGGGGCAAGAGCGGTAGGGAGAGCGCGGCAGGCGTTTTCGTCATGGGGCTCCTGACTACCGCGACAGTCGCGGGTTGTCCCGTCGCTAACGCGAGGTGGCGGGAGAGGCGCATGGTTGGGAAATGCGATGCCCGGTGGATGGCGGCGGGCACATTCCCGAGGCGACGAAGGGGCTCGGATTAGGCTTCGGGGTGTGGCGCCCGTGGCAAGCACGGAGTAGTTGTCCATCGGGCTGTTCGGGCTTTGCGGTGTTCGCTCTTTGCGAGAGCGCTGCTAGGCTTCGGCCGAACCTGCTTTGTGGAGGAATGGATGCGTCATCGAGGTGCTCGTGCAATGACCGGCTTTGGCCTGTGTTCTGTGGTCGCAATCGTCGCGGTGTCGGCGTGCGGAGGCTCCGGTGAGAGTGAAGGCTTGGTGGGCACGTTCCCCGAGATAGACGCCGCACCTGCGCCGGATGGCGGGCGCGCGGATGCCTCCATCGCAGACTCAGGTTTTACGCCCGATAGTGGCCGAACCGACGCCACCACGCCGGATGCCGCACGCGACGCCACAGCCGACGCCACAGCCGACGCCACAGCCGAAACCGGCGGGCCCTTGACGTGTGCCGGAACATGCCCCGTTGGCTTCTACGACCTCGATAATTCTTACGGTGCGTCGCTCCCAAACTGCGGCTGCGAATACGCGTGCACGAAGGTCGGAAACGCCGATGCGATAGATGCAGATTACAAAGATGACAACTGCGATGGCTCCGATGGCCTCGTCGAGCGTTGCGTTTTTGTGTCGAACGCCGGCGTCGACGCCGCGGCGGGCGGAGGCCGCGGAAACCCGGTCAAACTGATCAGCTACGCCATCGATTTGGCGGCGCTGCGCGGGGGCTACGTGTGCCTCGCTGCAGAAACATTTGAGGGCGCGTTCACGCTTCGCGCAGGCGTCAATGTCTACGGCGGCTTCGACGCCACCGATGCCAACTTTGCCTTCGCGCGCCGCCGTGGTGCCGCGAGCAAGGTGCAAGCGACCGGTTACGTCATCGACGCCCCGGCGATTACGTCCGCAACCGAGGTCGCGGGTCTGACGCTGGTGAGCCGCGATATCAGCGCGAGTCTCGTGAGTCAGACGTCGTATGGTATTCGTATTGGTAATGCGTCGGGTGGGCTGTCATTGCGGTGGAACGACATCACCGTCGCTGCTGGAACGCCCGGCGACACTGGCACGAATGCGGTCGCCGCTAGCACGGGGGTGCCAAGCGCCGCGGGCACCAACGGCTGCGAGTGTTCGGCCTCGGTGGCTTGCTTCATCGGCGAGAGTTGCGGAAGCTGCGGCGCACGCCCCGGTGCCGTTTCCGTGTGCAGCACGTGTGCCGGCGCCGTGGCAGCCGAGTCGTGCAGCGGAGTCGGCGGAAATTCAGGCTTCAAAGGCGCCGCTGGGCTCCAGGGCGGCACGTCCGTCGGCGGCGCCACGGGCGGTTCCGGCGGGCCCGGCGGGGGCTGTTCGGCGCTTTCGTCGAGCGGCGCGCAACAGGCCATGCAGGGCACAAGTGGTGCCGGCGGAACGGCCGGAGCACCGGGGTCCGCGGCGTCCAATTCCGGCACCCTCGACTCCCTCGGTCGCTTCACGCCGGCGCGCAGTTCGAACGGCGCCATGGGCCGGCCTGGTGTGGGCGGCGGTGGCGGCGGCGGCGGCGGCG
>CAMCKZ010000154.1 GCA_945875545.1 Polyangium aurulentum
GACCGTGCAATCCTCGATGCGAAATCCGTGGTTGGGACCAACCGCGAGGTACGGAAAGCCGTCCACAAATTCATAGGTGGGCGCGTGCCGTTCTTCCGCAATTTCAGGGCCGCGGGCCGTTTTTGCTGCGTTGATGTGGGCCCTCAAACCCCAGCGGTCCGTCGTCGCGAGGCCGTCTTGAACCGCGGCGACGAAAACCTCCTCGGCCGCCTCGCCCCGCACTTCCCAAGTGCCCTCGTGTCGCGTGGCCCCGGTACGCGCGAGCCACGTCTCTTGCTCGGCCAATTCCGCCGCGGTGCCACTGCCCGAGCCGTCCGAGACCGCGGGCATGCTCACGAGCCACGGCAACGAAGACATATCGTGTGATGTTCGCGGGACATCAATGCGGTACAGGTAGCGCACGAGATGGTTTTCGACGGCGGGATAATCCAGCGGCAAACCTTGCAGCTCGACGGCCACGGCCCGGTAATGTGTGCGCAGCGGCGGGTTGATGGAGCGGCTGTCGACGGCGGTTGGCGAAGGCTCTGCGGCGGCCAGCAACGCGAGGACGTCGCATTCCCGTTGCGCATCGTCGAAACACCCAAAACGTGTCAACACGCGTTCGCGAATCTGGCGGGCGCGCGGGCGAAAACCCTCGGCGCACAGAAGGCGCGTGGCAACGTCGAAGGCTTGCGCGTCGCGATTCTGGGCGAGGGCGGCAAGGGCGGTGGCGAGCATCTGTTCGGCGATCTTCAGGGGCGGCGCGATGACGTCGTGGCCTGCGGCGACGTAGCGATCTTGGAGCGACGGCCCGATGCGGCATGTGCCCAGTCGTTCAACGAGCTCAAAAGCGGCGTGGGGATTGCGTAAATACCAGTTCAACTCGTGGCCAGAGCGCACCAGCAGGTCCGCCTGGGCGTCGACCCACTCGCCTTGCGATTCCGACACGGGCGCGTAGTACGACCGGTCCTCGCGGACGGACGCGATGCCCATGAGCCATTTGTTCTGGTTTTCTTCGGCCAAGCAGAAGAGAAAATCGAAAACCGTCTCCGTACTCCGAACGGTTCCATCGGGCCACGGCAAACCTTGCGACTGGATGGTGGTCAGGAACATGGCGCAAGTTTAGCACCGCCCGAGGATGCTTGGCACGAGCAAAGTCCCACGGGCTCGGGGCCATTTCGCGGTGGGCCCGCAGCGCAGGGAACGAAAGTGCATCGCGCGCATCCTATTACTATACTGCGTATTTCGTCGTATGCGTATTCGACCGAGCCAACCTTCGCTCCGAACTTTGCCATGGCCCAATTCTTGATGGACTCTCGCCGGAGGACCATCGTGATCATACTAACTCGCCTAAATGGGGCCACCATTGGCATCAATCCGGACCTCGTCACCGTCATCGACGTGACTCCGGATACAACCATCTCGCTCCTGAACGGAGACCGGATTATCGCTCGCGAATCGCTCGATGAGGTCATCGATCGCCTTGTGGCGTACCGTCAACGCATCGGCGCTCAACCCGTCAATCACGTGGAAAATCTCGCGGCTGCGCGAGGCAAACCCGTGGTGGGCATTGACCACCGAGACCCTCGCACACCCCGTCGAGAGGAGTAGTCCGTGGACCTCGCAACCGTTCTTGGATTCATCGTTTCGTTTGGATTTATCCTTTTGGGCAACGCCATGGAGGGCGGAAAGCTCTCGCAGCTCATGCAGGGAACTGCGGCCATGATCGTGCTCGGCGGCACCATCGGGGCCGTCATGATTCAGCATCCCATGGATATTCTCAAGACGGCCATCGGCAACATCCGGCTTGTCTGGAAGCCCCCGAGCGATCCTTCGCAAGACCTCATCGACGAGATCGTCAAGTATGCGACGACCGCCCGTAAAGACGGCATTCTCGCGCTGGAGCCTTTGGCCCCAAAAGCCTCCGACCCTTTTCTTGCGCGCGCGCTGATGATGGCGGTCGACGGTGCCGACGCAAAACAGATGCGCGAAGTACTCGAGCAGATGATTCACCACGTGGAGCAGAGCGGCGAAGACTCGGCAAAATGCTACGAAGCCGCAGGCGGTTATGCACCAACCATCGGCATCATCGGGGCCGTTCTCGGTCTGATTCAGGTTATGCAAAACCTCACGGACATCGCGAAGGTGGGTGAAGGCATCGCGACGGCCTTCGTCGCCACGATTTACGGTGTAGGCGCGGCCAACATCATCTTTTTGCCCTTCGGCACAAAGATCAAACTGCGCACCCGTGAAATGGTCGCCGTAAAAACGCTCATCTTGGAAGGTGCGCTTTCAATTCAAGAAGGCATGAACCCCAAAATCGTCAAAGACCGCCTCGCGAGCTTTGCCCCGAGCCACGGCAGCGGCCACGCAAAGAAAGAGGGCGCGGCGTAAAGCTTCCCTGACTGAACGACCATGAAGAAGAAGCATCCTGAACATGTGAACCATGAGCGCTGGCTCATTAGTTATGCTGACTTCATCACGCTGCTCTTTGCCTTTTTTGTGGTTATGTTTGCCTCGTCCCAAGCAGACTCCGTCAAGGTTGGCCGTTTTGTGGACTCCTTCGCGTTGGCCATTCAGTGGTCCGTATTCACCGTCGACGGCAAGGGCTTCCTCGATGGTGCGCCGTCCAATCCGGGCGTCGCGGAAGAGAAAGTTCAGACCCCCGATCCACCGAAAGCCAAACCCCGCGGTGGCGAGTTTGATCAAGCAAAAGACCTCAAAGGAGCCGTAAAAAAGCTCCAAGCCTCGGCGCCCATTTTGGCAGGATTGAAGATTGAAGAAGCCCGCGGTGAGCTCATTCTGCGTCTGCCCGAGCGCCTCGTTTTCGACCGCGGCAAAGCCGATATCAACAACGATGGCCGGGTCGCCCTGTCCGCCATTGCCGACGAAGTCATGACAAGGCCGATAAAAATGCGCGTCGAAGGTCATACAGATTCGACACCGATTCATACGACACAATTTCCGTCCAACTGGGAACTTTCAACCGCAAGATCAACGGCCGTTATTCAGTTCTTCATTGAGAAAAAGAACTTTGAGCCGGCGCGTCTCAGTGCTGCAGGTTATGCGGAGTTTCATCCTCTCGCAGACAACGAAACAGAAGAGGGGCGTGCCTCGAACCGGCGAGTCGATCTCGTGATCACCGAAGCCCTCGAGGGCCTGGGTAATCAGTATCTTTCGCAAAAGGCCAAAGCCGAAAAGCGCGCCGACCAGCTAACGGAGCCTACGGTTCTCCCGCCTCCGACAGACGCAACAAAAGGCACACTCAAGCCCGGAACAGACGCAACAAAAGGCACACTCAAGGCCGGAACAGACCCACATGTTCCCCGCGTGCCTGTGCCCACAGTGCCCACAGTGCCCGCAATGCCAGCGCCCACAGTGCCGAAAGTTGGTCCTGAACCGGGGAAACAGCCATGACCCAGCGCCCTCTCTCGGCCCTCTTGCTTGACCCTCGCCGAAAAGCTGCTGCGCGCCAAATCCCGTCGGTCGGGGGACCCATGCCCCATTGTGCGCAGCAGAATGGGGCAGCATGGGGTTTCGCTCAAGGCACAGAAAGTGCCTATCGCTCGCCACTTCCTAGGGATTCGTCGCTCGCGACGCTTTTGGGCGAGGGGGACCCAACCCCCAGGCTGGGGCGCAACTGGGATAGGTTGGGGGGGACCCATGCCCCATTGTGCGCAGCCGAATGGGATAGCATGGGGTCGCCCTCGCGTTGGAAATTTGCAAGAGCCGGAGATGTTAGACCCTTTTCGGCGAGGGTCTTGCTTGACCCTCGCCGACAACCTTCCTGCTGCGCGCCAAATCCCGTCGGGGACCCAACCCCCGGACTGCGCAGCAGGCAGGGAGATAGGTTGGGGGGGACCCATGCCCCATTGTGCGCAGCAGAATGGGATAGGTTGGGGGGGACCCATGCCCCATTGTGCGCAGCAGAATGGGATAGCATGGGGTCGCCCTCGCGTTGGAAATTTGCAAGAGCCCGAGAGGTTAGACCCTTTTCGGCGAGGGTCTTGCTTGTCGCCGGTCTCGTCCTCGGATTCGCGCGCGTGGCCTCCGGGCAACAGGCCCTTTTGGGCGCTGCCATCGGCCTCGCGAGTGGCCTCGAAATCGGTGACGGAGGCGGACGCGCAACGACCTGGAGACTCGCCCGCACGCGGGCCGCGGCGAGCGTCGATTGGCGCAGCGACGAGGACCCAAAAACGATCGTTCTCGGTCAACTTTTCGCCGAAATCGAACCGCAAACGAGTCTCGGCATGGAACTCCGCTGGGGCCGCGCGATGGGAAATAACCTGGAAGCGTACGTGGGTGCTTCCGCAACCCTCGCGCCTGCAACGCTATTTGGCCCCGTTGTCGCCGCACGCTACTATCCCTTGGGCATGAAGGGGGCGTGGCCCGTCTTCGTGGAACCAAGCATGACGGTGCTTCCCTTCGGCACCGATCTTCCCTCTTCGAAGGCCATTGTGTGGTCCCTCGTCACCGTTGGTTTTCGCATCGATCTGAGCCCCCAAACCGAGCCATGAAGTCCTTCCAGCTACCCGCCACGATCGCGTTTTTCGCCGCCGCTGCCGCCCTCTTTTCGGCCCTCGACGGCTGCACGATCGACGACCGATGCATCCGTGGCACCGACTGCGCAAGCGGTTTGAGCTGCGTTTCCGGCGCGTGTGTGAACCCCATTCCTACGTCCGACGCCGCCGCGGCCATCGATTCCGGTGCGGATGGCGCGGTGGACGGCGCGGTAGATGGCGCGGTGGATGGCGCGGTGGATGGCGCGGCGGATGGCGGCGCGGTGGATGGCGGCGCGGTGGATGGCGGCGCGGCAGATGGCGGCGCGGCGGATGGCGGCGCGACGGATGGCGGCGCGGCGGATGGCGGCGCGACGGATGGCGGCACCGACAGCGGGCCGACGGACGCAGCGTCGAACGGCTGACGGTCGGCCTCGGAAGCGCGCAAAATCACTGCGTTTTTTCGAGGAAAGTGCCTGGCATCTTCGGTGCAAGACGGAGCCTATGTTCCGCTCCCTTCATATCGCCGCCACGGGCATGCATGCGCAGGAGTCGCAGCTCGACACCATCGCGAACAACCTCGCGAACGCCAACACCGCAGGGTTCAAGAAGACGCGGGCTGACTTTCAAGACCTGTTTTATCAAAACGTGCGCTTTGC
>CAMCKZ010000155.1 GCA_945875545.1 Polyangium aurulentum
CCGAAACCAAAGAGGCCCCACGGGACGCTTGATTGGCAATTGCCATCGTCGACGTTCGTGGCGAACGTTCCGACCGTCGAGCAGTCGCTGCTAAAAACGCTCGGGCCGTAGAACGTGACGCTCCCCTTTTCGCAGGACGCCGCGCCGCCCGCATTGCACGTGCACGTGCACCCCGCGGGAAGCGGCGAAGGATTGACCACCACGTCGCGCGGGGTGCCGAAACCCGTCGGGCAAGTCGCGCGCGAAGTCACGTTCAGCGCGGCTGCGTTCCAACCGGTGGGCACGGTTGGAACGCATTCGTACTGGGGTCCGCAATCGGGATCTGAGCAATCTACCAGGCCATTGCAGTTGTCGTCGCGCCCGTTGGTGCAGTCTTCCGATGCCTGCGGACTACACGCATCTGCCGCGGGCCCGCTGTCAAGGCCAGCGTCAAGGCCAGCGTCAAGGCCAGCATCCAGGCCCGAATCGAAGCCCGAATCGAGCCCCGTATCTGCGACGACCGCGGCATCGACGTTCGCGCCGACGTCTGCTCCCGTATCGACGACCAGTGGTCCGTCTGTGGAGGCCCCATCGCCCCCATCTGCGCCGCCGTCGAGAGGCACAATTGCGCCGTCGGGCAGAGAGGCGTCACTCGGCGAACCATCAGGAAAAATGCTGGAATCCGCCGCGGCATCGAGACCATCGAAGGGGCCGCCATCGAGCTCCTCATCGGGACTCGTGCCCGCCGGCGAGAGGCCGCACGCTGCAACGACACCCAAAGCAAAGAGTGATGCGGCGCGCGGCATGAACGTCATGGTCGTGGCAGGGTAACGCGGATGGTGCGCCGCGGCCCTTTTTTGATGATCGAAAACTGCGGCCGCCGCAGTACAGACTTGGAACGAGAACATGGCGAAAGCGCGCGTTGACCAATTGATGATGGAACAGGGCCTCGCGGACAGCCGCTCAAAGGCCCAGGCACTCGTGCTCGCGGGCGTCGTCTATTGGGGCGACCGAAAGCTCGAAAGTGCGGGCGCTTCCATTGTTTCCACCGCTGAACTCGCGGTGCGCGGTCACGAGCATGGCTATGTTTCGCGAGGCGGGGTCAAGCTCGCGGGCGCTCTCGACGCAGGCGGCATTTCTCCCGTGGGCCTCCGTTGCCTCGACCTCGGCGCGTCTACCGGCGGCTTCACCGATTGCCTTCTTCAGCGCGGGGCGGCCCACGTCGTGGCCGTCGATGTGGGCTACGGGCAGCTCGCTCACAAACTTCGCATCGATCCCCGCGTCACCAACCTCGAACGAACCAACGGGCGCGCCCTCGTGCCCGAGGCTGTCGGCGGCGTCGTAGACCTTTCCGTGGTTGACGCGTCGTTTATCGGGTTGAGCAAGCTCGCCGGGGCCCTCGCCGCATGCACGCGGCCAGGCGGAACGCTGGTCGCCCTCGTGAAACCGCAGTTCGAGGCGGGCCGCGAGATCGTCAGCAAAGGCAAGGGCGTGGTGCACGACGAAGACGACCGGACAAAATGCATCGCCGAGGCGGTGGCCTCGGTGGCGGAGGCCGGCTTCGACGTGGTCTCGGTCACCGACTGCGTGATCACCGGCCCGAAGGGAAACCGCGAGGCGTTTCTTCATGCGCGCCGACGCGCCTAGGCCGAAATCGCGTGGTATATGCTGCGTATATGCTACGCACTGCCATAATACGTTGTTTGACCATCCGGTAACGGTACACATCACGGTAGATAACAAGTCGAGAAACGTCTTGACAGCATACGCAAATAGGCGCAATATTACAGCATATTTACTGGCATAAATGCGTCACTCACACGTGAGTTACTTTTCTATGGCCAGAAAGATCGCGCGTGCTACCGCCTAGGTCCATGGGCAGGCGCTTTGAAGGTAACGCGGGTTGGAGTCGCATGGTTGCGGGTGTGGCGATGGCATGTGCGGCGTCGGCCTACGCTCCATCGGCGAGGGCATTGAGTCCGTGGAGGTCGGCCCGCGAGTTGCCGATTTCGAACGGGCGTGCCGCCGCGAGCATCGATGGCGCGACGGGAAAAATTATCCGGTTTCTCGACCACCCGTACCTCGCGGCCTCGGCTTCCGAGCGCACGCGAAACCTTCGCTTCGACACTTACGCAGGCGTGCGCGTGGGCACGTCGTCGGTGTGGCTAAATGCAGTGGTTCCAAGTTTCGTCGGCTACGACGATGGCCGCGGGATGGTGCGCGTCGAGCGCCGCTTTGAGGGGTTGAAGATCGTCGAACAACACTTCGCCCCCATGGGTCTCTCGATGCGCGCCCTCGTCAGCGTCATCACGGTCACCCGCGAGACCGCCGGCGGCGCGGTGTCCGTCGCGGCGCTCATCAACGACCACGTCGGAAGTGGCACCGCAGGCACCAGCGGCGAGACCATCGCGCGCACCGCTCATGGCGTCGTTGAGAGCGGCCCATCGGGCTACCGACTTCTGCAACGGCCCCTCGGGTTGGCCACTGCAATGGCTGCTGCGAGCGCGAGTATGGATAATCCATATCAGGCCTTTTCACGCGGTGATTCCCTGGCCAACACGGTGCCGAGCGCGCCAGCCGAAGACGTGGTCGTGGGCCTGCAAGCAAGCCTCGGCAACTTGGCCGTGGGGGCGTCTGCGTCGTTCGGGTGGGTCACAGCTCTTGCCGACGAAGGCGTGTCTACGGGGGCCGCCGATGACCTCGTGACGCAGTATATTTCGGGCCGCGACGCCGCCACCCTCGCGGCTTTCGAGGCCACAAGTTGGGACGCGTGGTTGACCGCTCCGGCCTTCGCTGCATCCGCGAGCGAACGTGCAAACTACAGGCTTCAGCAGGCGATGTTGCGCATGGCCCAAGTGCGCGAGAATGGGCGCGGTTTCGGCCAAATCATGGCGTCTCTTGACCTCGGCCTCGGCGAGGGAAACTGGAACGTCGCGTGGGTTCGCGACATGGCCTACGCCACCGTCGCCCTCGCGCAGACGGGCCACTTGGCCGAGGCAAAAGACGCTCTCGCATTCGTGCTGAACGCCGACAGCGGCAAGTACGTTCGCGACGGGCAAGGGCGCGCATACGTAGGTGTCCCCTATCAAGTCAGCGTATGCCGATACTACGGGCTCGGAGTCGAAGAAACCGACGACGACGGCACGGGCCCGAACATCGAATTCGACGGCTTCGGTCTCTACCTTTGGTCGCTTGGCCGTTACCTCGCGGCAGGCGGTGACGAGGCCTTTGTGCGCGCTTCATTCGGGGCGATTCGCGACAAAATCGTGGCCCCGCTCGTGAGCCTTCAGGAAGCGAGCGGGCTTGTGGCGGCCGATTCGTCCATCTGGGAACGCCACTGGAACGGCAATCAAAAGCGCTTCGCGTACACCAGCATCACCGGCGCTCGAGGCCTGTGCGAGGCCGCCACATTGGCGGAACGTTTGGGTGAGAATGCGTCCGCGACCCCTTGGCGCGCCGCCGGAAAAAAGATGCAGAATGCACTCATAAGTCAGTTGAGAGACGACCGAGGTTTTCTCGCGCAGAGTCTTGAAGACCTGCAAGCGGGGCGCGGGTACGTGGATGCCGCGGTGATTGAGGCCATTACGCTGGGCCTCGTTCATCCGCAGAAACGCACCGCGCGCGCCACTGTGCAGGGCCTCGAAGCCGCGCTCGGCACGGCCACGCGCATGGGCATTTTTCGCAACGACGACGGAAGCGCCTACGACCGCGCCGAGTGGGTATTCCTTGATCTTCGCCTGGCCACCGCCCACCGATTTCTTGGCAACACCGCCCGCGCGAACGGCCTTGAAGAGTGGGTGCGGGGTCAAAACGACGAGAATTTTGGTCTCGTTGCGGAGCTCTTTGACGAACGCACCGGGGCCTACCGGGGCAGCGTGCCCATGGCGGGCTTTGGCGCGGGCGCATGGCTCCTGGAACGCGTGAACCGGCAGTCCGAGGGGCCCGGGTGCGGCACCTACGCCGAGGGCGATGAAGAGGCGACTGGGGCCGATGCGGCCGATGCGGGCGGGGTTCCAGCTTGGGCCGATGCGGGCGCGGGCGCGACGGATGGCGGTCCCACGGCAGACGCGGGTTTCGAGGGCGATGGGGCCGCGGGGTCTCTCGGAGATGGTGCCATCTCGGCCACGCCATTGCCGGAGTTTCGCAATGAAAACGGCTGCGGGTGCGCCGTGGTTGGGCGTCATGCGAGCGGTCCTTCTCCGTGGTCGCTCGGCGCCGCATGGGTGATGGCGCTCGCGGTTCTTGCGCGCCGCCGCTCGGAACGAGGCCCGTCATGAGGTGGGTCATGACGTTGCGGTTTTTGGTTCTCTGCGCGTCGATCGCGTGCGCTCTTTTCGGGTGCAGCGACGCCACTATGGAACCACCATATACCCCTCCGGAACTTCCGGATAGCGGGCTTGATGGGGCCATCGGACTCGATGGATCTCCTGCAAAAGACGGCTCATTGGTTCGCGACGCGGAAGACTCGGACGTCGCAGCGGCACCACCCGATGCAGCCTTCGATGCCGCGGCGGTGGCGACGTGCGCGGTGCCTTTCCGGTGGGTGCCGCCCGTAGGCGAGCGGCCTCGCGCCGCAGCCGTGGCGGGAAGTTTCAATGCGTTTCAACTTCCGGGCACTGTTCTCCAAGGCCCCGATGCGGACGGCGCTTTCTCCACCACGCTGAGTCTCGCGCCGGGCGAATATGCGTACAAACTCGTCGTCGACGGCGTGTGGCGCATGGACGACGCGGAGGGAAAACGTATCTACGCGGGCGGCGTGGAGAACTCGATGCTGGAAGTTGCAGACTGCAACAATCCGGGCCTGCGCGTCGTCTCCACGCAGACCTATTTGGTGACCGCCGTCGCGGGGCGATTTTCGGCGTGGCTCCGCGCATCGGTGTCCGCCACGGGCGCGCCGCTCGCATCCGCGACGGTCGTCGATCGGCACAATTTTGTTGCAAATACGCTGGCGGCAGACAGCTTCGATCCCGCAAGCGGTTGGCTCCACGTGAACGTGCGCAACCTCGCCGTAGGCAAGCACTCCATCGACGTCAGCGTGCGCGACAGGGCGGGGCGCACGAGTGCCGTGCTTCATTTGGTCACGTGGGTCGAGGCCGCGCCCTTTCAATGGAACGACGCGGTCATCTACATGGCCATGGTGGACAGGTTTGCGGA
>CAMCKZ010000156.1 GCA_945875545.1 Polyangium aurulentum
CCACGCAGACCTATTTGGTGACCGCCGTCGCGGGGCGATTTTCGGCGTGGCTCCGCGCATCGGTGTCCGCCACGGGCGCGCCGCTCGCGTCCGCGACGGTCGTGGACCGGCACAATTTCGTTGCAAATACGCTGGCGGCAGACAGCTTCGATCCCGCAAGTGGTTGGCTCCACGTGAACGTGCGCGACCTCGCCGTGGGCAAGCATTCCATCGACGTCAGCGTGCGCGACAGGGCGGGGCGCACGAGCGCGGTGCTTCATTTGGTCACGTGGGTCGAGGCCGCGCCCTTTCAATGGAACGACGCGGTCATCTACATGGCCATGGTGGACAGGTTTGCGGACGGAGACCCAATCTCGAACGCACAGCCGACGGCCAACGTCGAACGGCGAGCGGATTTCCAGGGCGGTGACCTATGGGGCGTGCGCGATCAGATTCGCGCGGGCACCTTCGATCGCCTCGGCGTTCGTGCCCTTTGGCTTAGTCCGTTTCACACAAATCCGGCCGGCGCATACCCAGCTGCTCACCCGAATACGTCCGTCACGGGTTACCACGGCTACTGGCCCGTGAAGGCTCGCGAGGTCGATCCGCGCATCGGCGGAGAGGCCGCGCTCAAGGCGCTGGTGACCGAGGCCCATGCCCACGGCATACGTGTGCTGCAAGATTTTGTGGTCAATCATGTGCACGAACAACACGAGTACGTGCAGTCGCATCCCCAGTGGTTTCGCACGGGTTGCGTATGCGGAACAAGCAGCTGCGACTGGACATCGCGTCGCCTCGACTGCCTCTTCGCGTCGTACTTGCCCGACGTCAATTGGACGGTCCCCGCGGCGGCGAAAGCGTTCGTCGAAGATGCTTCTTACTGGCTCGACACCTTCGACCTCGACGGCCTCCGCGTCGATGCGGTGAAGCACGTGGAAGACGTTGCCGTGCGCAACCTTGTGGCCATGGCGCGAAGCCGCTTTGAGGGGGCGGGAACGCGCATGTTCTTGACGGGCGAAACGGCCATGGGCTGGAACGAATGCCAAGCGCCAAACTGCCCGGGCAACGACGAAAATTACGGCACGATCAACCGTTACCTCGGGCCCAAGGGTCTCGATGGCCAGTTCGACTTCGTGCTCTTTCATGCGGCCGCAACCAGTGTTTTTGCTTACGAAGATCGCGGACTCGGCCACGCCGACTACTGGCTCAAGGCGTCGCTCACTTCATATCCAGCAGATGCAATCATGACAGCGTATGTTGGCAGCCATGATACAAGCAGGTTTACGACTGTGTCCACTTACCGCGGGCAATCGGGCCTCGGGAGGGGCGACGCTTTTCGCCAATGGGACGCGCCCACGGTGGCCCCTGCGGACGCCGAGGCCTTCGGTCGCACGCGGTTGGCGTTCGCGTGGCTCATGACGATTCCTGGGGCACCCTTGCTCTATTACGGCGACGAATACGGCGAGGTTGGCGCGTCGGATCCGAACAACCGAACCCTGTGGCGCGGGGCGGGCACGTTGTCTGCGCAAGAAGGCGAAACGAGGCGCTTCATTGAGGCTCTCGGCACGGCCCGTCAGGCCCTTTCTGCGCTCCGTCGTGGCGGGTACCGAAGCCTCGCCGCGACCGACGATTTCCTGGCATTTAGCCGAGATGTGCCCAACGGTGACACGGTTATTGTGGCCCTCGCACGCACCGCCGGCGTGCGCCGCGTCGTGCTTCCACCGGGCCTCGCCGCGAGGTGGCCTGCTTCGGTTCGCGAACGCCTTGGGGGTGCCGCCATTTCAACGGCGGGCGGCGTGCTTGAACTCAACGTTTCGGCGCACGGCGCCATGGTGATTTCTCCATGAAACGAGCCATCGTTCTCACCCTTGCTTGGGCCGCCCTCGCCCACGCCGAAGACGGGCGCTTCGAGTACGGCTCCTACGGGCGCGTGAACACCGCGAGCGATCTGCGCGGGCGCACCGGGCGCAGCGCCAACCTCGTCGACCACGGGTCGCGGCTTGATCTCGAGAGTTACGCGGAGCTCGAATTACGGCGCGAAGATCGCATTGACCCGGACACGACAACCCGCGTCGTTACAACCCTCGCGCTGCTCCCGCCGTTCTTTCATTCCGACGGAAAAGCCGCAGATACGCTGGCACTTCGCAACCTTTATGCGGCGGCCACCTTCGACCGACTGGGGGTGTGGGCCGGCTCGCGCATGGTTCGCGGCGACGACATTTACTTGATGAACTGGTGGCCCCTCGACAACCAAAATACCGTTGGCGGGGGTGTACTCTACACGCTTCCTCGGGGCGATGGCGACACGGTGTTTCAGCTCCACGGCGGTCTTCAGCGCATGGACGATCCGAGCACGTATGGCACCGTGGCGAGCCTCACGCGGGCGGGTTTTGGCTCCACGCAGGTTTTGTCGCTCGATCGACCGCGAACCATTCAGAGCCTGAAAATCACGCATTTTTTCAGGAACAGCGAGGGGCGAAAACTTTTTTCCGACGATGCTCGCGGTGCCAAAATCGCGCTCTACGCCGAGACGCACCAGATTTCCGCGGGCGTGACCAAAGACGCGAACCGCCAAGACCTCACGCCGTATCAAAGCGACACAGGTTTTCTCGTCGGGGCACAGGCTTCACTTTGGCGCGGCGTACGCGATACGTATGTCTCTGTATGGGTTAAGTATGCGCACGGGCTAGCAACGGTAGATCCGCTGGCTACAGCCCAGGTTTTCAGTTTGGACCGCACCACGGGAGACGCAAACGAGGCTCTCGCGGCGGTGGCCGGCAACTGGGAAGCCGGTGATTTTGCTGTACTTTTTGCCGGTTACGCGCGGCGGCTTCGGCGCGATGCGCGGGCCAAGACGAGCTGGAATAACTTCGACGAAGCCTCGGTGCTCGTGCGGCCCCAGTGGTTCTTTCACCAAAAAGCGGGCGTGAGTGTGGAGCTCGGCCTCGAACATCGGCGCTACGCGATGCTCGATCAGGCGGCGAACGATGTGGTGAAGGCCAGCCAGCTCCGCCTCGGATCGCAAGTCTTCGTCTCGCCTTGGGGCGCTGGGTCTTTCAAGCGGCCGCAGCTTGGAATGGTTTACCAGGCCACGGTGAGAGACGATGGCGCCCGCGGTTTGTACCCCACCGACGACGTATTTTCTCAGCGCCCCGTAAGTCATTACGCAGGCATTTTTGCTGAGTGGTGGTTCAACTCGTCGTCGTACCCATGATTGCCCCTAAGCCCCCGAGAACCTCGATGAAGCGTACCTATTCTGTGGCCTCCCTTTTGGGTCTTGTGGCGGCCTCGGTCTTCGCCCTGCAGCCGGCGTGCGTGGAGATCGACGACGACGGCAAGCGTCCGAAGATGACCTCGCAGGTGAGCGATTGGCGCGACGAGGTTATTTACCAAGTGCTCGTGGACCGTTTTGCCAACGGTGATCTCAATAACGATCAGGGCGTTGTTCCCGGCGCCCTCGCCCGGTACCAAGGCGGCGACTGGCAGGGCCTGATTGACAAGCTCGACTACGTGGCGACACTTGGCGTCACAACACTGTGGATTTCGCCAGTGATTCGCAATGTTGAAACCGATGCCGACGTCGACGCATACCACGGCTATTGGGCGCAAGACCTCACGCAGACGAACCCCCACTTTGGGGATATGGCGACACTGCGTCGCCTCGTGCAAGCGTCGCACCGCCGCGGCATGAAGGTCGTTCTCGACATCGTGACCAACCACATGGGGCAGGCTTTTTTTTACGACATGAACCTGAACGGCAAGGCCGATATCAATTCGGGCGGCACGGGGTTTTGCCTGCCGGGCCAGTGCGCGCCGGGGCAGTCGCAGTCGTCGCGCGTGGAACATTTGAACGAATACGATCCGGACTTCGATCGGCGCGGCGTCCAGGCTTTTACCTCACTTGGGCTCGCGGGCCGGGCACCGATGATCTTCATCGACGACCCCACGATCAACCGCGTTCCGCCGAGGCCCGGCATCCTCGGAACCGCGGCCGGGTACCACGGCATGGGGCGTATTACGTCGTACGACGACGCGCAGCAGGTGATGCTCGGCGACTTTCCCGGCGGGCTCAAAGATGTGGCGACGGAGAACCCGACGGTGCGCGCCACGATGGTGGACGCCTACGCGCGATGGGTTGAAGAGACGGACCTCGACGGCTTTCGCATCGACACGGTGAAACACGTGGAGCACGAGTTTTGGCAGGTCTTTTCCCAGGCGGTGCGCCAGCGTCTGGCGGCCCAGGGGAAGACGAAATTTCTGCTCTTCGGCGAGGCATTTGATGGCGGCGACCCGGTGCTCGGGAGCTACACGAAGAAGGGGGAGCTCGACTCCGTCTTCTATTTTTCCCAGCATTTTCAGGTGTTTCACGACGTGTTTGCCCTCGCCACCCAGGGCGGCCAAGGGGGCACAAAAAAGATCGAGGAACTGTGGACGGCGCGTTCCACGCACTACGGCACGGAGCCCCAAGACGACGGAATCGGCGTTGCCCCGACGAAGGCCCTCGTCAACTTCATCGACAACCATGACCGCCCACGGTTTCTGTTTGACGCCAAGGGAGATGTCGCCGCACTACGCAATGCGCTTTCCTTCTTGATGACGGAAGACGGTATCCCGTGTGTGTATTACGGCACCGAGCTTGAGTTTTCTGGCGGAAACGACCCGGCCAACCGCGAGGTCGTCTGGGCGGCCAATCCGTCGTGGCGCACCGACGGCGACACCTTTCGCCACTTCGCGAAGCTCGCGCGCGTCCGCAAAGAACAGGTGGCCCTGAGGCGGGGCGATCAAACCGTGCTTTTTTCCACGTCAAATACCGGTGATGAGCCAGACTCGGGCATGTTCGCGATGGAGCGAAGCGGCGGAGACGCCGGCAGCGAAGTGGTCATCGTCGCGTTCAACATGCGTGCATCGGGCACGAGAAGCGCGAGCTTTACGGTGGGTGCGCTAGGCCGAGGCAAAGCCTTCGTCGACGCCATGGGCACTTCGGCGAGCCCGTTGCAAGTGCCCGCCGACGGCAAGGTCACCGTGAGTTTGCCCGCGCAAAGTGCCGCGGTCTGGGTCATAGGTTCGCCATAAATAGCATGCAGAATACAGAGAGATCCGCGA
>CAMCKZ010000157.1 GCA_945875545.1 Polyangium aurulentum
CTGGGCTTCGAGGGACGCGACATTGGTTTGAATTACAAGTGCCATAACGAGACTCCATCTTGGAGACGAGGCGAAATTGCGCCTCTGGATAAAGCCGTCCTTCTTGGGCGGCGTAACAATCTAATTGCAACTTCGGCAGCGCGGGCTGCCTGCGAACGTTCACGTCACGTGACGTGACCACCGGTGCCGCATGGTGTCGGCCTGCAACACCCCGATTTGTGGGGGGAGGTCCGAGGCGCGGGAGAAGCTCCGGCTGTGTGTTCCAGGGTTCGCCGTACGGGTGCGAGGCTCGTGGCCATCGACGACCCGTACAAGGCGTTGGAAGTTTGCGGCGATTCGAAGCTTGGTCGCCATCGCGACATGGGCCGCGTCGCCCGGCGTCGCCGTGGGCTGAACACTCGTTGGATGAAACTGGGGCATGTTCTTTCTCCTTCTTGGAGACGGGTTTTGACCCGGGGCCTTGCGGGCCGCCTTCTGGCAGCCATTGGACCGGGCCAGGTCGTCGCTTCTTGCGGCGCCTTGCAGCCACCATGAACGGCGCGGCGCAGGAACCTTGAGAAGGTGGAAGACATTTTTCCTCGTTGCTGCTTTTCCTTGAGGAATGCCTCTCCATTTTGCGAAGTACCACGCCCTCGGCAACGACTACTTGGTGCTCGACCCTTCGGCGGGCGGCGGGGATGAGGCGCCTTCGCCAGCGCTTGTCGTCGCCATGTGCGACCGGCTGCGCGGCATCGGCAGCGACGGCATTCTCTACGGTCCGCACCGCGACGGAGAGGGGCGACCGACGCTTCGCATCTTCAATCCCGATGGGAGCGAGGCCGAGAAAAGCGGGAACGGCATTCGCATTTTCGCCCATTGGCTTCGCGAGGCTGGGCACGTGCGCGGCGCGTTTGCGTTGGGTGTGGGAGGGGCCGTTGTGGAGGTGTCATTTCCGGATTCGAGCCGCGATCTCGTGCGTGTTGCCATGGGAATGCCCAGCTTTCTGAGCGCTGACGTGGCCATGAGCGGACCGCCGCGTAACGTTCTCGAAGAGACCCTTACGGTGCAAGGATCGGCGCTTCGCGTCGGAGCTGTGAGCATCGGGAATCCCCACTGCGTCGTCGTGGATCGCCCCGCGACGGAAGAGAATGTCCGCGAGCTCGGGCCGTTGCTCGAAAATCATCCGGTATTTCTTCGGCGGACAAACGTGCAGATTGCAGAGATTATCGATCGCCACACGATTCGCATCGCGATCTGGGAGCGCGGTGCCGGCTACACGACCGCTTCCGGTTCGAGTTCGTGCGCAGCGGCGTCGCTACTGCGCGCCCGGGGATTGCTGGACGCAGATGTGGTCGTGCAGTGCCCCGGCGGAGACCTTTCGGTGCAGTTTGATGAGGCGGGCGGCGTTCACCTTCAAGGGCCAGTGGAACAGGTGGCGACGGGTTGCGTCGTGGACCGGTGGGTTCAACATCGAATGGGTTAGTCTGCGTAGTAGCCTCGTAGTAACATCGTAGTAACTTCGTAGTAGAGACGTATCAATGACGCTTGCTCGGCGTATGCGCATGGTGTTTCTCGTGACCCTTCGGCGGCAAAAAAAGTAGACTGCCCCCCATGGCGCGCCTCGAAAGTCTTCGCTATCGACGGGCTCGCGTTCTCGCGGGCTGGACGATCGCAGTGCTTTTCGCGACGATGGTTCTTTCGAGCTACGTCATTTTTATTATGGGCCCCGCCGCAAGGGGGCCCGAATCGGTGGTTTTGCTACGCGACTGGACGGTCCTCGCGGCCGACGGCACGGTGCGCGGCGAGGTCCAAGTTCCAGCGCACCTCGACGGCCTGGTGGACCGCGACCAAACCTATCGCCTAAGAACCCAAATTACCTTGCCGCCCGCGTTTCGCGGCGATGCGCTCACGCTCTCGGTGCCGAGGCTCGAGGCGCAAACCGAGCTTGAAGTCGACGGGCAACCGATGCTTCGCCTGAACGGGATTCAGACCGATGCCTACCGGGTGGCGGGCCCGCATCGGTGGCGAATTCCCGCCAGCGCCACGAAGGGCGAGTCCCTCACTTTCGTGCTGGAGGTTCGTCATCGTTGGTCTCAGAGCGGGTGGATCGACGTGGCCCCGCGCCTCTCGGCGACGCCCGCCGGCGATGCGATGGATCGCAGTCAAGATACGTTCAACGCGCTGACGGCCAACGCCGCCCTCAACACCGTCATTGGCTGCGGATTTGTGTACGGAATTCTCTTTCTCTTTGACCGCCGCCAGCGCGCCCACGGGTGGTTTGCTCTTGAGGCGATCGGGGGGGCTTTCTACCCGCTCTTTGAGCTCGGGCTCGCGGAGCAGCTTTTTGGAACGGCCGATGCGGCGGTTCTGGCCCTCATGACGAGCCTCGCGATGGTGGCAAGCGTGTATTTTACACATGCCCAATTTCGCCTCGCTTCGCCGCCAAGGTTCATCATTCTTGGCTTCTGCGTAGTGGTTTTCATGTGCCTCGTTGGCGGCGGTCGGTACGAGGTGACGAGACTCTTGTCACCGGTCACGGTGGTCGCCGTGGCGATCAACATCGTCTACCAAGTGCGCATCGCGATACGTGCCTTGGCGCAGGAAAAGCAGCGTGTCCGGGCCGCGAGTCTTCTCGTTTCTTGGTTGGCGCTCGGGGTTTCGTCGGTGCCCGATTTCGTGTCGTGGTGCGGTTTCGGAGAAGTTCTCGGAGGTACACATACAGCGGCTGTTGGCATCTGGTTCATAGCGATTCTTCAGGGCGCGCTGCTTTCGTGGGATCACGCCATCGCTCTCAATCGGGCCGACAGGCTGAATCGCCAGTTGCACGAGCGGGTTCAAGAACTCGAAGATCGCAAGCGTGAGGCGGAGACGAAACGCCGCGAAGTGGACGTCCTGAACGACGAGCTTAGGCGCCAGATGGCCAGTCGCTCCGAGCAGCTGGCGGGTGCGCTTTCGAGGCTCGCGCTTCGTACCCTTCGCAGTGCGGCGCTCGTGCCCGGCGTGCGCATCGACGGCCGGTACGAGGTCGTAAAAGAGCTCGGGAGTGGCGCGATGGGCGCGGTCTACGAGGTGGTGCGACTCCTCGATGGCGCGCGCCTGGCGATGAAAGTGCTGACCACCGCGGGCAACGATCAGGAGCTGGCTCGATTCGCGCGGGAGGCTCAAATATTTGCCACCCTCCATCATCCGAATGTCGTCGGAATTGTGGACGTCGAGGTCTCCGGCGATGGGCAATTCTACTTGGTAACGGAGCTCGTTGAAGGCAGTCCGCTTCGCAACCTTCGGCACCGTTTCGGCGACCTTCCGTGGGCCCTCGACATCCTTGGCCAAGTCGCCGAGGGCCTGCAAGAGATCCACCGCGCCGGGGTGGTTCATCGGGACCTAAAACCCGGAAATATCCTCATCGATGACAAGTCCGGCAGGCCCATCGCGAAGATCGCAGACTTCGGCATTTCGACGATTCGCTCCGGCGACACCGACCCGCCGTGGTCCGAGGTCGCATCGCCGGTCACCGGTGAGCGCAAAGGCCGTGGTGATCAAAATCACACGGTGATGGCGGCCCGCGGAAGTTCCCCGAACGCGGGCGGCGAGCTGACGGCGACGGGGGTGCTGATGGGAACGCCTCGCTACATGGCCCCAGAGCTCGTTGACGGCGCGCGATCGGCGCCGCCCTCCTCCGACGTCTTCTCCTTCGGAGTGCTCGCCTACGAGGTCCTGAGCGGCCACATGCCTTACGTGGAGCCTCCGGCGCAGGCCCGCCTCGACGGGCGCGCGTTGGCGACCCCCATCGCGCTCTCCACGCGGTGCCCCGAGCTCGATCTGCGCGTGGCCCATTTGGTCGACAGTGCCGCCTCCCTCGACCCCAAGGCACGGCCCACGGTGGCGGAACTGATTCAAGCTTTGCGCCGTTCGACAGCCCTGCGTCGTGCGGGCACGTGAGCCATTTTAGCGGGATATTCCCACGAAGTTACGCGTTTTAGCCTCCATCGCGGGTGCCGTGTGGGCGTGGAAACGGCGTTTTTTCGCGAAGGTTATCGAGGGTGCGTCGGCCAAGAACGTCTCCGAGGCCCAAGCGATTGCGTCCGATCCGAGCGAGCTCGCCCAGCACGGTCATGGGCGAAAAATCGCTTAGGGCCGGTGCCATCGACAGAAACACCGGGTCCGCCCGCTTCACGAAAGTCGTCTCTTGGAGACCAACGAGCACGCGTCGACGGTGGTACGGACTCGTCACGAAAACCAGCGTTTGGCGTCGGATTTCGTCGTGACGGCCTAGGTACGTGTCGAGGGCGCGCAGTTCTTCTTGCGTCGTGCGAACGCGGCCCGCCACCAGCACGGGCAGAAAGCAATCGCCGAAACGCTCGTGAAGCTGCGAAGTCAAGAGAGGCCCCCAGGCGCGTCCTGTTTCGTCCTCGACCTCGTCGTCGTCACCGACGAGCAACGTGCGCGGGTCGCGTGAATTCATGCAAAGTACACGGAGTGCTTCCATGCGCCGGTCCGCGTCTGCGGCGCCTGCGAACAGGACCAAGACGGCATCGCGCGGCACCCGTGGGGGCTGAACTTCGCGGCCCGACGCTTGCAGCCAGCGCGCGCTGACACCCAGCAAAATCACGCACAAGATGGCCGCCATGGCCCAGCGAACGGCGCGCGAAACGACGACCTTGCGCCCCATCCCTCGACAACTCATCTTCGCGACAGTAGCGGAGACGGGTGACCACCGAATCTCGCTTTTCGCCAAAACCGTCGTGGCTCAAAGTGCGCGCTCCCGGCGGCGAGCGCTTCACCGAGTTGAAAGAAACGTTTCGCGCGCTCGACCTCCACACGGTCTGCGAAGAGGCACGATGCCCGAACGTAGGCGAGTGCTGGAGCGAAGGCACAGCGACCGTGATGCTCCTCGGCGACGTGTGCACGCGGGGCTGCCGATTTTGCGCCGTAACCACCGGAAATCCCCAGGGTGCCGTCGATGCGCGGGAGCCTGAACACGTGGCGCGCGCCATTGCCAAAATGGGCCTTCAATACGTCGTCATGACGATGGTCGATCGCGATGACCTTCTCGACGGCGGCGCCGCGCACGTCGCGCGCACGGTGCGTCGCTTGCG
>CAMCKZ010000158.1 GCA_945875545.1 Polyangium aurulentum
ACCTCCGAAGATGCGGCCATTGCTGCGGTCGAAGAGCTCGCGGTCACCCCGACGCACGAAAAGAACGCGGCCCCGTTCATCGCGCTTCAGAGCTTTTACGCCGAATCCGACGAGTCGCGACCGCGGGCTGTAGCCTTCGCTCGCCGCGCGGTCGAACGCGCCCCAAACGACGCCTTGGCGCTGCTTTGCCTGTCGTCGCTGCATGGCACCGCGGGTCAACTCGAGGAAATTGTGAAGCTCCTGGCGCCCCACGAGGGCCTGATGGTTCAAGACGTCCGCATCGCGTTCAATTACGTCGAGGCACTCTTCCAGCTCCGCGACTTCAATCGCGCCACCCTTGTGCTCAACAAGCTGGCGGCGAGTCAGAATCGCGAAGTCAAGCAATTTGCCATCGAGAGATCCCGCGCGCTGGCCCAGCTTTTTGCCCAGCAACAGCCGGGCCTTGCGAACGAAGCCCGCGGCTAAAGCGCCTGCCGCGGCGAGTGACGAGTGGCGAGTGGGGTCACCCGCGAGCGTAGATGCGCGCGAGGCCCTTCAGCGTCAACTCCGGGTCAATAAAGTCTACGCGCGTGCAATGGGGGGCCACCGTCGAAGCAAGCCCCCCCGTTGCATATACGGTGACTGGAAAAGGTACTTCCGCCGTAATACGGCGCAAAAGACCATCGACCATCTCCACGTATCCCAGCAAAAGACCTGACCGGAGCGCATCGACGGTGTTTCTCCCCACGGCGGTCGGGGGCGCGGTTAGCGGCGCCCGCGGGAGACTCGGTGCCGCTGCCGCCAGGGCGTTCGCGGTGCAGCCAAGGCCCGGAGCGATAGCGCCGCCCAGGAAGGTGTCTTGCGGCGAAAGAACATCGAACGTCGTGGCGGTACCCAGGTCGACCACGACGATGCCCCCGAGCCCGAGACCCGCCAGAGCAGCCAGATTCACGTAGCGGTCGACCCCCACATCTTCGGGGCTGTCAAGGGAAATCAACACACCTGTCGGAGTCGTGGGGCCGACAACCCGCGGATGCGTGGACGTGAGCTCGCCAATGGCCTCGCGGTACACCGCCGCAAGCCCCGGGACGACGCTGGCGACAACGGCACCGGAAGTCGGGCCCAACGAATGCCCGCTGAGCCACGTATCCACGCGGTTTTTTGCGTCGAAAACGCTCTCATCGCGCAGTGTTTGCATGCGAAACACGTGGCGAACGACCGTGCCTTCGAGGAGGCCCATGACGATGTTCGTGTTCCCAATGTCGACCGCGAGAATCATGGCTGCCCGATAGCACGCCGGTCGCCCGCGGGCAGATCCTCGGAGGGCCTGCGCCTGGACGCCACACATACGACGACTGGCTGCTGGTCGCCCGCGGGTCAGCCCGGGCCTGGGCGCTAATTGACGCGGGGCGCTGGTCGAATTCTGTGCAACATTCTTGACGGGATGACGGGTGGTCCCATAATCTTTCCGGCGGAATGAGGCGGTCGGCGCTCTAAGACCAGCGGGGTTAGAATGGCAATTAAGGTAACTTTTTGGGGCGTTCGCGGAAGTATTCCGACCCCCGGCATCGACACCGTGCACTTCGGCGGTAACACGAGTTGCGTCGAAATGCGGGCCGGTAGCGCCATTATCATTTTCGATGCCGGCACCGGAATTCGCCTCCTGGGGCAAAAGCTGCTGCGCGAAATGCCTGTAAAAGGCCATGTTTTTCTCAGCCACGTGCACTGGGATCACATTCAGGGTTTTCCGTTTTTCGGGCCGGCCTTCGTCAAAGGAAACGAGTTTTCCCTCTTCGGCGGCAACAGCACCACGCGGTCATTGGCCGAGGCGCTTGCCGGCCAAATGGATCACCCGAATTTCCCCGTCGACATCGGCGACATGAACGCCAGTATGACCTTCTCCGATCTGCAAGAGGGTCAGGTCGTCGAGATTGATTCGGGCACCGAACACGGCACTATTCGCGTCTCCAACACCCGCGGAAACCATCCGAATGGCGTTTGGATCTACCGGGTCGATTACGCTGGAAAGAGCGTGGTCTACTCCACCGACACCGAACATTACGCCATCGTTGACCCCAAGATTTGCGCGTTGGCCCAAGGTGTCGACGCCCTGATCTACGACGCCATGTACACGCCTGAAGAATACCTCGGTAAAGTGCCGGGTGCGGGCCCATCAAAGGTCGGCTGGGGCCACAGCACCTTCGACGAAGGCGCGAAGTTGGCGCATGCGGCCAACGTGAGCCACCTGTATTTGTTTCACCACGATCCGCATCAAACCGACGACGACGTGCGCAAAAAAGAGTCCCGCGCTCAGGCTCTCTTCCCCGCATGCACCGCGGCCTACGAGGGTCTGACGTTCGAGGTTTGAGGGCAACTCCAACTCATCGCGCGTACCCATCACATACGGTGTATGGGCAGGTCGCGAGGTCCATCAACCGTCAACCGATGGAGCGGCGGCCACGGCGGCCTCGGCAATTGGGTCGTGCGGCGTAGCGACCCAAAGTTACGTCTTCGCGCGCCGGCGTCGTGCCATCAGGAAGGCCCCTAGGCCGGCGAAGAGGGCTGTTGGCGTGCTGCCACCGCGTCGCAGGTCCTCGCAGTCGCCGCGGGCCGCCATCGTGCAACCTCGGGGCAGCGTGAGGCCGTAGCGGGCGTCCCAGGCACCCGCGCCCACGCGCAAGACGAGCGGCGGCGCGACGGGATCGGCGTCGAGGTAAGCCCGCAAGACCACCGTTTGTCCCGCGCGACCGGTCATGGCTGGGACCGCGAAAGACCGCGCGTCGAGGCGGGTTGCCTGTATGGAAGTTCCGTCTTCTGCGGCGACCTCGAGGCGAATCGGGCGGCCATCGGTGGAAGCCACAAGACCGCTCGGGCAACGCGCTTGCAGACCCACGGTGACGCCGTCGCCGAGGGCGGGCGCGTAGGAGCGGCTCGCCGTGAGCCAACTGGCGTTGGGGTCGATGACGCAGACGCTTGGTCCCGTGCTCTCAAGAGCGAGCGCCGAGGAAATATCCAGCTCGCCAGGGCCCGCGGTCGGGCCGTCCCACCAGGCTCCACGCGGCTTGTGCGTCGAGGCGCGGAGGAGGTCGCGCACGTCAAATTGCGTGAGGAGTGCATTCTTTTCGAAGAGCATCGCCACGGCACCCGCCACAATGGGGGCCGACATCGACGACCCAAATGCGAGGGCGTGTGTAGGGCCGGTTTGAAGGCATCGGCTGTCGAGAATTCCCGCAGCGGTGGCGCAGGTTGCGGTGAAGATGGAGCCTAGCGTTCCCGGCGGTGCCATGGAGCTCATCGCGCCGATGATCGCCAGCCCCGGCGCCACGAGGTCGGGCTTGGGAACGCCCGTTGCAGACGGACCGGCGGCGGAGAAATCACAGACGTCACCATCGATCACGTGCACGTAACGCGCCGGCGCGAGGGCGACGCCGCCCTGCGCATCGAGGGCCAATCGGGGAAAAAAGAAGGGGCCATTTCCCGTCACCGAGGTCCAAGAAGGGCGCGAAACCGTGCATCCTACACCGATAAAAGCGGGATGCGCCGCGGGCTCGGCCACGGAACCGTCGCGCACCGAATGGCGGAAACCCGCTGGGCCTTGGGCTCGAAACGCCGCGGCGTCGAACCACATCTCGGCGCGGCCTGCCCCCTCCAAAAGCAGCTCCGGAGGTTCTGCGCCCCAGCGCCCACTCACCAGCACGATCGCGCTGCTCGACCCCCTCGGAATGTCTTCCACGGCGTTCGCGCCGCGAAGCACACCGAGCTCCAGGCCGTCGGCTTTTTCGCTTCGCGTGAGACCGTCGCCGACGGGCGCAATGGTCGTCGCGTTCGGCCCCGCGCGCACGCCAAGGCGCATGGTACTACCTGGCGCAGCCGTTACCCATACGCGGAGCGTACCCTCTTGCGCGGCGCCCAAACGGAACGGGACGGCGGTCGTCCGCGACGTCAGCGCCACGGACTGATGGACCCCATCGGACACGCGGCCTCCGTTTCCCGCGGCCACCACAATGGCCCTCCCCGGCCGGCCGACGCCAATGTGCTCAGCAATCGCATTTTCCCACGCGAGGGAGCCATCGTGCGGACCAAAATCGGTGCCCACCGAGAGGTTCACGACGCAAGGTTTTCTTTCCGCCGCAGCCCGATCAAACGCAAACGCGACGGCCCGCTCGATGGCCTCGGCGAGGATGTCCGGGAAGGCGCCGCCCGCGAGACGCACCACCACGAGGTCGGCCTGCGGTGCCATTCCGACGTAAGGGCCGCGCGGTGGATTGCCTGCCGCAAGGCTCGTAACGTGCGTGCCGTGGCCCTCCTCGTCGCCGATCGGTGAACGGCCACTTGTGAGCGCTTCGTCGATGGCGGCGCGATCAAAGACCGCCCCGCGCACAAGCCGCCCGTCTCCGTTTCGAAGACCAAACTGCGTCTCCAATTCGGGAAAGTTTCCCCGCGGCGGCACGGTGAAATCGAGAGCCCACAGAACCCTCGTGGCACCGTTTTCACTGCGCAAATCCGCGTGCGCGAGGTCGAAACCGGTGTCGGCCACAGCGACGATTACGCCCCGGCCCAATGGCCCTGAAACGCCTTTTGCGCGGGGGTGGGCAACCGCCCTCGCCGCGGTGTCGAGCAGGGTGTGGAGTGGCCCCGCGACCTCAAACGTGGTGCCCGGATAGCGATCGCGAAGGGCCCGCAAGTCGCTTAGACGCCAGTGAAGCGCGTCGCCGAACGGGACTTGCACGCCGTAACGCGCAGGAATGATGGGCACCGCGTGGGCACCGACGCCGCCGAGGGTCTGCAAGAAGTTTGCGTGAGCGCCGTCGAGCAGAGGCGCGGCATCGGGACTGCGCGCATGCACCACGGCCGCTGCGAGAATAGCACAGACTGCAACGCGGCCGCCGGGGCGAGCTCCGGACATCAATTTCCGCGGACAATTCGCAGGGACGCGGCTTCTTCCGGCGCTTGGGCATCGTCGGAAAAAAGCTCGCCCGCGGCGTCGAGTATGGCCTCCTCGCCGGGGGTTGTGGCGGCCCGTTTGAGCCGGGCAATTGCCGGATGCAGCAGCTTGCCGGCGGCCG
>CAMCKZ010000159.1 GCA_945875545.1 Polyangium aurulentum
CGCTTCGACCATGCGGGCGACATCGGGGTCGTCGCGGTGCAGCGGCACGTTCGGATGCGCGCCAGCGTACGCAATGCGAAAGCGCTCAAGGGCCTGCATTTCGTCGAGGTAAACGGCTTCGAGGTCTTTGTCGTCCATCGCCATCAGCCGATCTTCACCATGGAGCCCTCAAGCTTAATCATCGCACCCTTGATGGTCGTCGTGGTGTCGCCAACATTCGTGGCGGGTGCAGCCAGCTCGGCTTTCGCATCGCCCTTGATGGAGATCTGAGAGCCCTTCACCACGACCTTTTGCGTGCCTTCGATCGTCGCAGTGGCGCTCGCCTTCATGGTCGAATTTTTCGCCTCGACGGTGAAGTCTTTGGTCGCCTTCAACGCCATGTTCGCGCTGCTCGTCACCGACGTATCTTTCGTCGAGGTCACGGTGAGCGTGTCGGACGCGGTGACCGTCATCGCCTTTGTGGCGGTGATCGTCATGGTCTCGGTGGCGCTGTAGGTCGATGTTTTTGTCGAGGTAACTTTCACGGTTTCCGCGTCAACGATGAAGTTCTTGACCTTCGTCGTGATGGTGTCGTGAACCTGCGTGATCGTGCTGGTTTCTTTGCCCTTAACCGTCGCGACGATCTGCGTACTATCCATCAAAATAGACGAAAACGTGCTGTCTTCTGTTTTGAGTACTTTTACCGTCGTACTCGTCGGGTCGATCACGATCGTCTGGGTAATTTTCCCCTCTTCGTTCACGACAGTGATCGTCGTGCCTTTTGTTTTGCTCAACTCGATCGTGCAGACAAGCGTACCCATGGACGGCGAAAGATAGCCGCACGCGCGCCGAACGCCTAATTCCTAGCGTGTGCGCCGTGCGAAAAGGCGAGGCCCCGGCAGAGAAAAACCGACGAGGCGCTTGGCCCCATCGGTTCGTGTTTTCTTGGAGGTGAGGAGGGGATTTGAACCCCCGTATGACGGTTTTGCAAACCGTTGCCTAACCACTTGGCTACCTCACCAAAGCGTCAATTCGAGCGCCAAACTCCTAGCGCGTTGCACCCGCGTGTCAACGGGCGAGTGCCTTCACGGCCCGCGGTTGCCCGCGCCAAACGAAGAAAAAGTTTAGCGGCTTGGTGCTGTCGTACGCGATCTGTACGACGTATTTCGCTATTAGTTCAAGGTCCGCGTGTGCGGCTTTTCGAAAATGGTTTCCCAGTGCTCGCGGTAACTCGGCGAATTCAAGAGGGCTGGCCCCTTGTGGGGCTGCACGCTTTTCGCTTGGGCCCCCGGTGCTACGTACTGAACGACCACGTCGCAAAGGCTTGGATTTTCAGGGCGCGGCTTCAACTGCACAATCTCACCGCCGACGATGGACTGACCCTCTTGGATCGGCCGCACTTCGCCCGTTTCGACACGCCCATCGCGGGCGCGAAGAACGCGAATGCCCTCGCCATCGGGCGTGCGCGAATGCAGTAGAACGAGGTCTTGGGCCGCGTTGTGGGGCGGCGGAACGGAATCGGCACTCATCGGATCGTGCTAAGATGTAGCGCGCGTGCGGCCGGAACGCGAGAAAGTGTCGCTCATCGCCCGAGGCACCGCCGCGACTCAAAACATTGACCGTGCACGGCGATTCTCGTAGCCCGGAAAACGTGACGTCCAGCGATCGCGCACCCAATCCGCAACGCCTTCGGAACGCTCTTGCGCGCGTGCCGTGGAGGCGAATCGCTGGGGGTTTCGCGGCACTATGCGGATTGTCTCTCCTCGTCACCTTGCGCCGCGTACACGATGTAAAGCGGTTGGCCGTGGGCCTCGAAGATGAAACCGGGGCCGTCGTGGACGCCGCGTCCCTTCGATGGGAACCCTCGGCGGGTCTCCTCGACGACTTTCTCACGGGCAGGCCGCTTCTTTACCTCGCGCGCGCCGCTCCCACGGAACCGCGCGATGTGTGGCGGGCCCGCGTGCGTTTGGGCCCCTTCGGCCTCATGACGATTGCCCAGGCCGTCGATCTCACCGACACCCCCCTCGGCGACGATCACTCCCTCGTCTTGCGCGGTCACTTCGCGGCGTTCGCAACGCGGGCCTACGACCAAGAACAGGCCGTCACCCTGCTCGATCTCGAGAGCGAGGGAATGCAAAACGAGTGCGAGACAAGCCTCGACTGCGCCCAAGCCGCCGTCACGAATTTGCAGGAAACCGCCACGCGTGCGGGGGTTGCCCGCGTCGACGTAACCCTCGATCGGGCCGCGTCCGCGGTGGGCTTGGAGCTTGAGGGCGACGGCGATTTGGCGCGGAGTCTCGTCGTGCAATCGGTGCAAGATACAGGTATCGATGTGTACCGTATTTCGCTATCTATGGGTGACGTAACCGACGTATTACCTGGTATTACGCGGCAACCCGGACGCCATCTGCCGAAGCGTTTTGTGCACTGGGCCGTCGACACCGTGAGGTCGGTTCCGTGGATCGGAGCGGCGCCGATCGCGTGGCTCGAAGAGAAAGTATTTTCCGCGCGCGATACGATGCGCCAAGCCGGTTACATCGTTCGCGGGATCAAAAAGGCGACGGAACTTGACGACGCGGATCGGCCCGCCGTGCGCGCGCCGCGCGTGGTTCCGCCCAGCGAACTCGTTGACAAAGTGGACGACGCGGCATTTCCTCCGGCGGGCTTTCGGCCGCTGTTGAACGACGCGGAGGCCGGTGAGGGCCAGTGGGTAGACGCCGCGCCGAGTTGGCTTCCGCGCGCGACCGAAGGAGCACCGTCGGCCTTCGCTAAGTCGTTCGTGCGCCCGGATGCGGAGCGGCCCGATGTGAAAGTTTTCCTCGTCGCGATGGACATGCGCCAACTCGACATGGCCATGGAGGCGGGCGCGGAGGATCCGAAACCGCTCGTGGGCGCCCACGGGAGCGGACGCATACCTCGTAGTGCGAGCGTATTTCCGCGTGTGCGTGCGACCTTCAACGGCGCGTTCAAAACCGAACACGGCTTTTACGGCATGATGGTGGACCACCGGGTTTTGCTTCCGCCGCAGCCCCGGGCCGCGAGTTTGGCCGTGTTGAACGACGGCCGCGTGGCGATGGGTTTCTGGCCAACCGCGAAGGATGTCGAGCTTCTTCCCGTCATCGGATGCGAGCCTCAAATGGGCCATTTGTGCGACACGCCGCTGCCCGTCGCGTCGTTTCGGCAGAACCTTGATCCCCTTGTTGACGGCGACCAACTGAACCCGACGAAGCGTTTTCAATGGGGTTACACGCTGCCGGGCACGAGCGTTCAAACGGAGCGATCCGCGGTCTGCGTCGATGGTTCGGGGCATGTGCTTTACGCGTGGGGCGAGGACCTCAACGGCACCACCTTGGCGAAGGCTCTGCGCGCCGCGGGCTGCCGGCACGCCATGCATTTGGACATGAACCCGCATCACACGGGTTTCGCGTTTACGAAGGTGGAGTCGCTGAAGCCGCGCAAGCTCAAGACGGAACTCCTCGCGCCGACCATGACGATTCAGCCCGATCGCTATGTGAACGGGTCACCGAAAGACTTTTTTTACTTAATGGTACGAAACGGTTCACCGTTTAGTCCTGAGGGTTTTTCCTGGCTTCGCGCGCCTGGTCGTCAACCGTCGCCGTCGTTCATTGCGTCGATATGGCAGGCCACGATTGACGGCTCGGTGCTCGGCGACGGCACGCTTTCGCGCATGGAGGTGCTGTCCTTCGACGGAGACCGCATCGAGTGGCGCGTGCGGGCGGGCGCGAAAGAATTGCCCAGCGGCACCGGCGTTGAGCCTTCCCGCGACCTCGACGACTCCGCCCACGCCCGCGCGGTGGCGAGCATTCGCATCGGCGTTCTCGCGGAAGACCGGCCGTTTGGGCTCATCACCGCGGGCCACATCACGCGCCCTCGGTCGCGCGAAATCGGTGAGAGCGCGTGGCTCTTCGCCGAAGCCGGTGAGCCGCTGCGAATCATCGATGATCCCGCGCAATTGCGCGACGCGGACGCGGTCGAACTTTTGCGCGTCGTGCGCGACGGAGTGCCCGTCGACGGCGCACGGTTTCGCTCCGGTGCCAAGCTCGTCGTGGGCATTTCCAAGGACCAGCACGTGTACGCGATCCGCGATCCGCAGGGCGACGTGGGGGCCATCGCCAAGGTGCTCAAGGCCCTCGGTTGCACCGATGGTCTCTTGGCGGATCGCGGTGTGGGCGCCGCGGCAAAGGTCACGCGGCAGCCGGCGGAAGACGAGGGAGAGGGCCGCCTCGTCGCGCTCGCACGCAGCGAATTGCCTAGGGCTTTTCGTTTTAAGACGCCAGAGCCCGCGGCCAAAACCAAGCCCTGATACGCGCTACGCAGCTAACCCCATCCTCTCCCATGCTGCGAAGCAAAATGGGAGAGGATGGGTGCCTTTCGCTTTTGTACGGCTGGAGAGCGCGCCGCACGACGCGTCCGTCCCGCGAGGAGTGCGCCGTGACGAGACTGGGCCGCGTGATCCGACCACCATGTGAATCACGTAGGTATCCTTCGCCCCCGCGGCGACCGGATCGGGCACAACGGCCCCGCACGACACGAGGAGGGGAAGGGCTGCGAGCGCGAGGGCTCCATTGATAGGAAATTTCATCGGCGAAGCTCCACGCAGGACGGCTTGAGGAATATTTGGCAAGAGGACTTCATCTTTCCACGCCGCGAGCCCACCCCGCGTGGAACTTGGAGACCTACGGCACCACCGGGCTGGCCACGTAGGTAAACTCGGAGATGCCCCTATACGGCTCGTCACCGGCGAAGACGATCTGGTCAACGACCGGCTCATCGATGGGGAAGACCACATGCGCCTGGCCGCCCCCAAGCCGCCCGCTGCCGATGGCGTCGACCACAAACGGTACATTGGGCCGGAGATTCCACTTCCAGCCCGCGGGCGTATGCAGAGCATAACACAAACGGTCCGTTGTGCCGTCGACTTGGTCGATGAGGCGCGCGCGAAAATCCAGGCGAACCGAGCGCAGCTTCACGGCGTCGTACGGCATCACGTTGGCATTCAGAAAAG
>CAMCKZ010000160.1 GCA_945875545.1 Polyangium aurulentum
ACGGGCCTCCAGGGCGCCGGCGGCGCGAGCACGGTGACGAGCATTTGGGACAGGCGCGGAGCGGTGAGCGCGGTGACGTCGAGTTACGGCGAGCTCGTGACCCGTGTAAGCCGCGACGAACAAGGCCGCGTGACGGAGATTGTCTACGCCGACGCCGCACGCACGCGGACGCAACGGCCTGGCGGAATGGACGAAAACGCGCGCCCATTCGCTGGCGCTTCACGACGAAGGACGCGCGAATCACGCTCCGCAGGCTTTACCCGTCCATTCAAACCCGAAGGGGTACTAGAATGCGCCGGAGGCCATGGCCATTGCGCCGCCGGGAACCGGGGAAAACGCGAAGTGCGAGGTCGTCTCGTTCGAGGCTTCGTCCGGCGCGTCTTCGAGTCCCGCGCCCCACAGCGCGCCGCCGACAAGGCCCGCGACTCCGCCGAGGGCGTTGGTCACGAGACCCCGGCGCGGATTTCCATCGGAGAACGCGTATGCGACATAGATAAGTGATGAGATGGCAGTACCTGCACCATACCCATACCACATATACCGTTGGGTCCTAAAGGTCGGTGCGCCGTTCGAGGCCGCAACCATGGCCGTGACCACGGTGCCCGCGTTGAGGCCGATGGTGCCCCAGAGCCCAGCGCCCGCGGGCCATTCGCCGCCGGTGACGCCCGCTCCGAAAAGAGAGCCGGTGATCGCGCCCCAGGCCGCGCCATTTCCTACAAATGCGACGGTTTTCGCATCCGGGTGAACGTACTCGCCGTAGGCGTACCCGCCCGCGGCGCCGGCGGTCATCAGCACGAAACCAAAGGTGCCTTGCGTAGCGAAATTCCAGCCCTTGCCGTCTTGGCTGTACTGCGCCTGGGTCGCCGCGATGCCAACGCCATTGGCGGCGCCGAGGCCCATGCCCAGGGTTGCGGCCGCAAGCACACCGCGGCGCGGCGAAAGCCCTTGGTCAAGCAGGTAAGCGCCGACAGCTCCGCCCGCGCCGAGGACCACGGGAAAAATGGGCGCGACGCCCGGATCGGTTAGGCCAAAGAGACTGTCGATCCAGATGCCCGCGGTGAGACCGTAGATGCCGCCCGCCGCATAAAATGCAAGCTTTTCGCCGCGTGTCGGTTTCAAAGCGACGGACTCCGCGCCGGCGTCTGACGCGGGCTTAACAGCGTCTGACGCGGGCTTAACAGCGTCTGTCGCAGGCTTAACAGCGTCTGATGCGGGCTTAACAGCGTCTGACGTAGGCTTAACAGCGTCTGACGCAGGCTTAACAGCGTCCGACGCAGGCTTAACAGCGTCTGACGCGGGCTGTACAGCCTCCGACGCGGGGGTCTCCGGGTCGGCGGCGAGCGCGTTGGCGGCGATGAGGAACGCGGCAAAGATCGGACGGTAGGCAGCGGTCATGTGTCTTCCTTTTTCAGCGTGGCGCGCGCGATGGCCGCCCTATCAAATTCGAAACCGAGCTCTCCGGACATGAGCGCGCCGAGGGCATCTTGTGCGGGTTTATCCTCGTAAAGAACGCGGTACACTTCGCGAATGATCGAGCAATCCACGCCGAGTTTTTCCGCGAGACCGTAGGCGCTCTTGGCGGTTTTTACGCCTTCGGCCACGTGTCCGAGGCCCGAAAGAATCTCTGTGAGGGATCGCCCCTTCCCGAGTTCGACGCCGACCGTGCGGTTACGTGAGAGCTCGCCGGTGCACGTCAACACAAGGTCGCCCATGCCCGAAAGCCCCGCCACCGTGAGGGCCGAGCCACCGCGGGCCATGGCAATTTTTGCGATTTCCGCAAGCCCACGCGTGATGAGGGCGGCGCGGCTGTTGTAGCCAAAACCCATGCCATCGGCGGCGCCCGCGGCGATAGCGATGACGTTTTTCAACGCGCCGCCGCACTCGACGCCGGCGATATCGTCGCTCGCGAAGAGACGTAGATATGGACTGCGAATTCCCAGAGAAACCTTGTCGATGAGGGCAATGTTTCGGGCCGCTACGACCACCACCGTGGGCTGCCGTTGCGCGAGTTCTTTGGCGAACGAAGGCCCGCTGAGAAAGGCGAGTTCGTCGTGAACATGCGCCGGCAGTTCTTCTTTCAACACCTCGTCCATGAACATGAGCGAGTCGTTTTCGATGCCCTTCGTGCAACTCACGATGGGCACGCCGCGACGCAAATGGGGGGCGGCGAGCTTGGCCACTTCGCGGGTCGCGTGGCTCGGCACGACGAAGAGCAGGAGGTCGGCGCTGGCAATCGACTCGCCGATTTCCATGCTGGCTCGCAGGTTCGGAGGCAGCACAAATCCAGGCAAATAGCGTTCGTTGCGGTGATGCTGGTTGATGTCGTCGAGCACCGCGGGTTCGTTCGTCCACGCGGTCACGTCGAGACCATTTTCTGCCACGAGTTTTGCGAGGGAGGTTCCCCAGGCACCGGCACCGAGAACCGTACAAGTTCGCATGTTGACTCCGATTCAGCGCCCAAATGGACGCCACTCCGTCACCTTTGCCCGAACCTTTGCGCGGCGGGCAAGTTCGTCGCAGAGCCCTATTTTTTCGACGCGGCCGGTCCGCTGCCGCGGTCTCTCAAAGACATTCGCGCGGGCTTCGTTTAGGGTGGAGGCCAACGGAAATCTTTGTGACAAGAGCCTCGCGCCTCACCCGCTCCGCCTTCACCGGCGTTTGGTTTTTTCTGATGCCGCTCGTTGCGGCCGTCGCCCTCGTGGCACTGGTCGGGCAGGGCGCGGTGCCCGATCCCCTCGATCCGCCCACGGGGCTTCTCGCGTTCATGCGCGACCAACCCGTGCCCCTCGCGATCGTTTTTTTCACCCTCGTCGAAACGCTGCTGTGGCGCATTCGGTACCGGTTGCCCTTCGCGGCGAGCGTCTATCCCGCGGCCCGCACCGATATTCCGAACGAACTTCGCCCGGGCCTTGAGGCCGCGATGGCGCTCCTCGAAGAATGCGAACGCCTCGATGGCCGCTACGGCAAACGGGTTGCCAGCGCCGAGCGCGAAAGCCTTCAGCAGGAGAGTGAAGCCCTCGCGCAGGCCCTCGCGGCGGAACCTTTTTCCGACGACGTTTTCGTCTCTTCGCGTGACGCCCTCGTCCGCTCCGTGGAGCAAGCCTTTACGCCGTATAGAAAAGGTGAGACGAGGGAATACGTCGAACAGATTGTCATCGCGCTGGGCCTGGCGCTCGCGCTTCGCAGCTTTGTCATCGAGGCCTTTAAGATCCCGAGTGGATCGATGATTCCGACATTGCGCGTGGGCGATCACATTTTCGTTGACAAGCTGCGCTACGGGCCGCTGCTCCCTTTTGGTCAAGGTCGCCTTTTCGCGCGCGTGCCGCCGGCCCGGGGAGACGTCGTGGTTTTCGGGTTTCCCGAGCGCCCGGAAGAAGACTTTATCAAGCGTGTGATTGGGCATCCGGGAGATGTGATCGAGGCCTTCAACAGCCACCCGCGCATCAACGGCTGGGAGGTGCCGAACTGCCACGCGGGAACGTTTTCCTACGCGGAAAGCGACGAGGTGTGGGGCCATCACGAAGGGGAGCTTTTCGTGGAATTTCTCGGGGAAAATGCCTACCTCGTCCTCCTCGATCGGAGCGCACTTGGGTCGTCGGAGCATCAGGGCCCGTTTCGCGTCAAGGCGGGCGAATTTTTCGTCATGGGCGACAACCGCAACAACAGCCACGACTCGCGCCTCTGGCGGGGCGGCCAAGGCGGCGGCGTGCCCTTCGATCTGTTGAAAGGCCACGCGCTCTTCGTTTGGTTCAGCGCCTCCAGTCGCGGCGTAGACGCGTCGCGCATCGGCACCGTCGTCACAGGTCACCCGGCGGTCGAAAAGGCCTCTATCGAGCTCCAAGCGGGCATTGAACAGTGCCTCAGCGCGCGACCCTCGAACACCGTGCCGCCCGCAGCCCCGCCGCTTTAAAAGTTTGCAACGGTTCGCGACCGCTCAGCGATCGCTGGGCTCTTCGGGCGACCGCAAGGGCTTCTTTTCTGCCTCTTTTTCCTCGCAAAACGGCCCACTTTGTCTCATGGCGCGCACAAACGCGCGAGCCGATCTTACGCCGTCAGCACCACCGCCCGCGTCCCGTCTCGCCACCGCTTACGAAACGCATACTCCGCACATCCATCGTCTCGCTCCGTGAGCCTATCGAGGGCAATCGGTGGACGCGTCACATAGCTGCATAGGCGCGCTCCAAAGCCTGGCGATCGAGATCGTGGCACTCCCGCGCGGGTGTTCACCCCCCTAAACCTCCGCCACGAACGGCGACGCCAAGCGCCCTTCCGCTGCCCGCACCGCTTGCGCGAGCTTCTTCGTTCGCTCACTGGCTCGACCCTCGCCGAAAAGCTGCTGCGCGCCAAATCCCGTCGGTCGGGTTCGCTCAAGGCACAGAAAGTGCCTATCGCTCGCCACTTCCTAGGGATTCGTCGCTCGCGACGGAAGGTGATGGGCGAGGGTCCCTCGCGTTGGAAATTTGCGAGAGCCGGAGACGTTAGACCCTTTTCGGCGAGGGTCCGGCTCGCTCGCCGAAGAGGCTCACATCTTGTGCCGCCGCATCCATGCAGACTGCAATTACGCGGTTCTGTGTCGCACGTTCCGTATGTCCGATTGCACTCATCCCGCCCGCTGTGAATTGCAGTTACTTAAGATAACCGAGCGCCCGTCTCACCATATTTGCAACCTCCGTGGACTGGTTGATCGGCAACAGATGCGTACCCGGATGAGCTTGTTGAAATACGCGAAACACCTCGTCGGCAAACCCCTGCCCGATTTCTTCCACCCCGGCGAAATCCAGCACCACCGTCTGGAATCGCTCGAAGCGCATGGTCAGGCGCTTGGCCTGCGAGCGCGAAACCAGCTTCTCGCCTTCATGCTGCGCCAGCTTCACCGGTACGATGGTCTTGGAAAAG
>CAMCKZ010000161.1 GCA_945875545.1 Polyangium aurulentum
GGTATTTTGCTGGTCTCCGCGTCAGCATACGCTTTGTTGATACGGTATGCGGTCTCGGTCAAGACCTCGTCGAGGAGGTCGGCTTCTTGCAGCGCGGGCCAAAGGACGGCGTGGACAGCGAGAGGCAGTTCGGCGTCGCCGGCCAAGTAGGCCATGGCGCGCGCATCGAGCGGACGCCGCGCCCAGGCGCTTGATTGAAGCGATTTGTCGACGGTGACGCCCAGCAGTTCCAGCGCCAAACTGGCCAGTCCCGTTTTCGGTTTTCCGAGCATGGAAGCCGCCACCGCGGTGTCGTGTACAAGTCCGATCGGAAGACGCGAGAGGCCAAAAAGGCGTGCGTCGTAGGCGACATCGTGCACCACGAGGGGTCGGTCGTGGCGCGAAAATTCCGGGGCAAGCCGCCGGACGTCGACGCGAAAAGGATCGACCACGGAGACGGCCCCGCCGGCGCTAATCACGAGGAGGCACAGGCGATCGGGGAACGCCCCTTGCCCCGGGCCTTCGGCGTCGATGCAGGCGATCGGCACGCGGGCGAGGTCGGTGCAAAGTTGCTCGAGAGCATCGGGGGTATCGACCAGCACGGGCTCACTCATGGAAGATTTCGTCGTCGCCGGGCCAGCACACACGTCACCGCAATGGCAGCAAAATACCAGGTAGAACTGCTGTTTGAACTTCGTGCTGGGGCGTAAGAACAACGGCGCGTGTTCGGAGCGCTGGCCGTCGCGGCGTCTTCGGTGCTCCCGCCGCTGATCGTGCACGCGGACGAAAAACCGCCGGAGGGTTCGCCGTCGCACACCCCACCCGCAACGAGCTGCGAGGTGGCCGCCGCGGGGGAAACCGCACGTTGACCATCGGGGCGGTAGATTTCACATACGGCCGCCATGTCGTCGGCGGCAAGCACGCGAATCGACGTACTGCCTGCAGAATACAAGGCATACATCGTCGAGGCATTCGAGACCGCGTGGGCCAGGCCCAAGAAGTGACCCGCCTCGTGAGTGATGATCGACTGAAAGTCGTAATCGTTGGCGGCGGGCTTGTCGGTGGTGCTGATTTTCACCTCGGCGGTGTTGATCTCCATATCGGCGTCAACGATCTCGCCGGTTCGGTTGCGGAAGGTGACCGTCGTGAGCGCGAGGGTCGAGTTTGCTTGCCCGGGATACGGCCAAGTCGCATCGCGAAACGCAATGACGTGCTGATTTGCTGCTCCCTGTGAAAAACCAACGGTGCTGCACGCGGAGGCACCGTTGTTAACGAAGGCGATGCTGGGCTTCTGCGTGCCTCCGCAGGACGCGTCGGACCATGCCCCGAAGGCCTCCGCGATGATGCGCGCGGCGGCGGTAAGGTCGATCTTGGAAGAAGGTGCACTCTGCAAGGACCACCCGACGCAGCGGTTAGGCCAATACTGCATGGAACCGGTGGTTCCGGCGGGGTAGCACTCGCTCCCGGAAGGTTGCGAGCTGGCTGGCACAGCGGCCGTGATGGAGCGGCAAAAGGCGTTGGCAAGAGCGGGAAGGGCAAGAAAGGCCAGCAAAAAAGCCTTACTTCCGCGCATGATTGGCCTCCCACCGGGCGCGAATATCGCGGGCGGCGTCGTCAACGAAACGGGTCTTGAGGCGATCGGCGGCGGGCACCACGAGGTCACGAGGGCCGCGCACCATGAAGGCACCCATCGCGGGGTGAGGCCTCAGAATGCGGCCACTCGGCCTCGCATCGATGAAGAACTGCCCCTGCGCGCGCGCGGCCACGGCAAACGTTCCGCCCGGGGCTGGTTCGAGGAACAGCAGGGTGGCCCGTCCGAGTTCAAGCGACGCCTCGCCATCGACACTTTGCCCGAGCTCACCAACCTCGCCGCCGAGGGTGCGAATCCACAGCACCTGCGGCGCCGTTCCGACGACCGTCTGTTCGATGGCAACCCGGGAATACGTAATAATTCTACCATCTTCCCATACACACGTACGTTCCGCCGCCTGGCCAATGACGACGAGCTGAGAGCGGTCGATGAGGTTCTCAAACGACTGGGGCCGAACCACCGAGGCGGCGGCGACGGGCAATGCCAGCGGGCCTCCATCGCCCGGGGCCATGGCTCGAACCGTCATAAAAGCGAGGGCGGCCAAGACTACGGACGCACGTCGAAAAGATCGCCTCTTCATGCGGGCAACCTTAGCGCGTTTTTTTGGCCGCATAATCGTTGATGCGCGGTCCTGTCGACGGGCCCGCCAGACGAGCCGGGCGACCAAGGCGACGAAGGCGAGGCATGCGACCAAGGCGACCACGACGACGAAGGCGACGAAGGCGACGAAGGCGACCAAAGCGAGGCATGCGACCAAGGCGACGAAGCGTGGCCGCGACGGTACCGAGGGCCATTAACGCCGCGAGAAGGGGCGACCACGGGCTCGCGGATCGATGCGCAACTTGGCAGCCGGATGCGGCGCTCGGGGCCGCGCACTGGGTCGCCAGGCCCCGCGCAGGGGCAGGGTCGCAGGCGGTTGACACGAGCCACCCGGAGGGGTCGGCGGCGCCATCCACGGGGCGATTTCCATCGGCCGGAAAGGCTTCGCAAATCGCCGCGAGGTCGTCGCTTTTCAGTTCGCGTTGAAGGGTTCGGCCCGTTTCGCCGCCCGCGTACATGACCGCGGCGCGCTCCGCTGTATGCGCAAGGCCCAAAAAGTGGCCGACCTCGTGGGTGAGTACCGACTCCAAATCGAAGGTGTCCGGGGGAGGATTTCCGGTCGCCGTGAACTTAAACTGCCCCGAATTGATCTCCATATCGGCACCGACAAGTTCGCCCGTGCGCGTGCTGTAGCTCGTCGTGGTGAGGGCGATGGTCTCGCCGCGAAGCCCGCCGCCCGCGGTCGATGCGGTGGTGTCGTCGGGGCGCCATACGCCGTCGCGAAACGTGATTGTATTTTGGTTCGGCCCGGTGCGATTGAAGTGCACGTCACCGCAAGGCACGGGCCCGAGGTTGCGGCCGTCGATGGAGGCGAACCCGCCCGCGCAGGATGCGGTCGACCATCGCGCAAACGCGCGGGCAACGGCGAGGGACGCGTGGTCGTAAGAGATCTGCTTCGAGGCATCTTGTTGCAGCGAAAAACCAACGCATCGTGAACGCCAAAAGAGCGGGAGACCGCAGCTTCGGCATCCCGCGTCGTCGAACTGATCGCAGGCCGCGTCGCGCACCGTTCGCGATCGGCAGTACGCGGACGACGCTGCCGCGCAGCATAGGACCGCGAAGAAAATGGCCCCTGCCGCGGCGTGCGCGCGCGCCATTTTTTTCATCGCCGGGTCAAGGGGCGCGGCGGGGCAGGCATCGTGAAGGCGCGGAGCGGATCTTCCGCCACCGACAGGCCCAGCACGACGAGGGGTTCACCCGAAAGCGATACCTCGACGACGTCTCCGATGTTCACGTCGAAGGCGTCGTGGGGGCCGTCCATAAAAACCTGTGCCCGGGTCATACGACTTTTGACCCGCAAGTAACCGCCGACGCCAATGCGGCCCTTGACGAACAAGAGGCTGTGACCATCTGGCGCATACGGTTCACGTATGACGTATTGAAGCTGTCTTGCGAGGAGCGGCATGACGTCGCCGCCGGCGCTCTTTTGGGCCGCCGTGGAACCCGCCGGAGGGCCGACCCATAGTCCGCTAGATACCTGATCTTCTTCGTGAATTCGGCGACCATCCGGCGACGCGGTCAGAATGTAACGCGAGGTCGCGGCGGGCGAGCGGTGGCAAAAGAGCATGTCGTTCAACACGCGGTTATGAACGAGCTCGCCGTTTTTTCGGACGGCCATGCGGGCGAGTTCCACGCGCGGCAGCGAGCCCTCGACGGCCTGCCGCAAAAATTCTCCGGCGTCGTTCGCGGTGGCGCTGCAATAAAATCCGACGGAGCTGCGCGGGGCGCTGTTGATGGCCAAGATGGGCACTTGCGGACTCGCCATGTGCGACGCCGACAAGAGCGTGCCGTCGCCGCCGACCGTGACGACAAGTTCCGATTCGAGCGGACGCGTGCAGTCGATCGCGTGGCGAAGGTCGACGGTCACGCCGAGGGCATCGAGGGCCCTTCGCACCGTGTCGACGGTGTGTTCGTGGGCTTCGTGGGTGCTGCGAATGCGGGCCACCGACGGGTCACCCGCGGCGATGAGCTCGGTCACGCGCTCGTCGTGACGCTCTTCGACAAATGTTTCCCACGAGGTCTTTTTCACGACCAGCGTCACCCGTGTGATCATGGCAAACTCCTGAGAAATCGCAGCAAAAATAGCTCGGTTTTCGCGTCAACAACAGACTCGCGATACAGGTATTCTACAAGCAGTTTCGCGTCGATGCACACAATGCAGCCGCCGAGTTCGAGCAAACTTCCATCGAGGGACGGCTCGCGCTGAGGCAGGCCCGTCACGTCCACGGCAAAACCAAATTGACGCTCGCCAATGATGGCCGGCGCGGGCACGACTGGGGGGCCCAATGCGACGAGACTCGCAGGAGAAACAGCGAATCCGACTTCTTCTTCGAGTTCTCGCGCGGCCGCCTCCGCAGGTTCTTCACCGGGTTCGACGAGGCCCGCGGGCAGCTCCCAAAGGCCCGAATCGAGCGCCACGCCGTCATCGCGCAGGGCCAGCGGCGGGCGAATAGCGGACCTCAGAAAAATGTGCGCACGGCCCTGATCGTCGCGAGCGTAAGCCACGATGACGGCCGCATCGACGGCCCGTCGGCGCAGAACATCGTAGCGAAATGAGCGGCCATTTGCAGGGCCCGAGGTAAAGTTCAGGTTGCAGCTCTGAACGCTCAAGAAGGGGGCCGCTGGCGTCTGGTTGCCCAGCTCGACGTCAAACGTGAGGTG
>CAMCKZ010000162.1 GCA_945875545.1 Polyangium aurulentum
CGTGGGCGGTGAACCGCGAGCGCAAAGACTGCAAATCTTCGTCTCGCAGCCCGCGACCAGCTTTGGGGTTCACAATCACACGGATGTTCGAATGAGGCATGGCGCGCAAGTGTACCGCGCCCCCGACCGTTTGCGTCACTATCGAAAGCGTCTTTCGCGGGCCTTGCGAAACCCCGCCCGGACTCCTAGCCTTTCTGCATCGCTGCCCGTCGCAGCGTGACCCCCAAAACTTTTCCCAACGTGTTTCGGAATACGGCGGGATGGAGAATTTCACGATGTCAAAGACCCTCGAAGGCACCAAGACTCACGACAATCTGAAGGCGGCATTTGCAGGCGAATCGCAGGCCAATCGTCGTTACTTGTACTTTGCAAAGGTTGCAGACGTCGAGGGTTACCCCGAGATCGCGGGCAACTTCAAAGAGACCGCCGACGGCGAAACGGGCCATGCGCACGGACACCTCGACTTCTTGAAGCGCGTCGGCGACCCCGCCACGGGCCTTCCCATCGGCAACACCGAGGCGAATCTCAAGGCGGCCGTTGCTGGCGAAACCCACGAGTACGAGCACATGTACCCATCGATGGCGAAGGCTGCTCGCGAAGAGGGCTTCGACGACATCGCCGAGTGGTTTGAGACCCTCGCAAAGGCTGAAAAAAGCCACGCGGGTCGTTTTCAAAAGATGCTCGGTCTCCTGTAAGAACCTCCGGCCAAGAGCGGCCAGAAATGAGCGGTTCGAGGTGCAATCTCGGACCGCTTTTTGTTACACGCATACATCGTATGCGCGTTGTATTCCAGCGTATAGTATACACCCGTAACGAGAGCCGCCACGACGCATGCGCATTGAACTAAAGCCTAACGAGCCCCCCGCCAACGACTCCAACGACGCCCGCTATTGGGACGCCCGCGACTTGGAGACCGAGGCTCGTCGCGTCTTCGAGGTTTGCCATTCTTGCCGCATGTGCGTGACCTACTGTGGCGCGTTTCCAAACCTCTTTCAGCGCGTCGATCGCGACATCGAAACCCGCGGCGCCGAGGGTGCGGAGCTTCTCGATGCCCAGGATTTTTCCTCGGTTACGGAGCTTTGTTGGCAGTGCAAACTTTGCTACATCAAGTGCCCGTACACCCCGGACGAAGAGCACGAGTGGGCCCTCGATTTTCCGCGCCTTCTGATGCGCGAGAAGGCCCAGCGCGCGCGGCGAAACGGCGTGACGTTTCAGGACCAGGTCCTCGGCGAGCCACAACTTCTTGGCGCTCTCGGCGCGGGCCGCCACGCGCCGCTTTCGAACTTGGTGCACGCTTCCAAACTCGTGCGCAAGCTGATGGAAAAGACCATCGGCATCTCCGCCGAGTTTCCCCTTCCGCCGTTCACCAGCGAGCCCTTTGAGGCGTGGTTCGAGAAGCATGTTCCCCTCGAAAATGCAGGAAAAGAAGGCACCGTAGCGATTTTCGATACCTGCCTCGTCGACCACCACTTTCCGTCCGTGGGCCGGGCCGCGGTCATGGTTCTGGAAAAAAATGGCTACCGCATCGAGCGCCCCGCCCAGACCTGCTGCGGGCTTCCGAACCTCGACGGCGGCGACCTCGAAGGCGCAAAGGCGAAGGCGCGCCTCAACGTAGCCGCTCTTCTGCCCTACGCCGAACGCGGCGAGCCCATCGTCGTGAGCGGGCCGTCGTGCAGCTACATGTTGAAGAAAGAAGTTCCCGAGTTGCTCGGCACCCCCGAGGCGCGGCTCGTGGCCTCGCATGTGGTTGATCTTATGCAGCTTTTGGACCAACGCCGGCGCAAGAAAACGCTCGCCACCGACTTCACAAGCCCGCTCGGGCGCATCGCGTACCACGCCGCGTGCCACCTCCGCGCTCAGAAGATCGGCGCGCCGGGCGCAAGGGTTCTCGGGCTCATTCCGGACACCGAAGTGCGGATCATCGAAGAGTGTTCGGCGGTCGATGGCACGTGGGGAATGAAGTCTCAGTTTTACGAACTGGGCAGGCGCTACGCCCAGCGCCTCGTAAACGGGGTGAGCGGGGCCGACGCGGGCTGGGTCGTGACCGACTGCCAGCTTTCGGCGCGGCGTATTTCTCAGGAAAATGCCGTCGGGGTTCTCCACCCGGTGGAAGTCTTGGCGCACGCTTACGGTCTCGTCGACGAAACATCGCGCGCAGCCACAAAAGCTCCATAAACAATCCCAAGCACATACGTACAGCAGCCTAATCACATCCGTAATAAGAGCCCCACATGAAACGTGTACTCCGCACCGAACTCCTGGCCATCAGCGAATACGAACTCGTTCGCGAACGCTTTCGCGCCCGCATCATCGACGAAAAACGCACGAGGCGTTTGAGCGTGGGCGACCGCGTGGTGGTGGTCTTCGAGAACCACGACACGGTCCTTTTTCAGGTGCAAGAAATGCTGCGCACCGAGCGAATTACCAACGAAGAGTCCATTGCCCACGAGCTCGAGACCTACAACGCGCTCGTGCCCGGCGAGAACGAGCTCTCGTGCACGCTCATGATTTCTATCGACGACCACGACGAGCGCGTCGCTTTCTTGGCGAGCGCCCTGGGCTTTGAAAGTGCGGTCAGCGTGGTCATCAACGGCGAAGCTTATGGTGCCACCGTCGAGGTCGGTACCGAGGTCGTGCGCGACGGAACGGAGTTCGCGCATGCTGTACAATACATCAAGTTTCCTATCGCCCCGGCCGCCGCCGATGCCCTGAAATCCGGCACGTGCAGTGCGAGCTTTCGCATTGCCCACGCCGCCTATCACGCGGAAGTGGCCCTCCCGCCGGCCCTCGTGGCAAGCCTCGCGAGCGACCTGCGCGCTTCCACGTAACGCGGCTTCCGCAGACCCCAGAGATCGGGCTAGACGGGAGCCATGAGCATCGACGCGTTGACCATCGGTTCCCACACTTTTTCGAGTCGGCTGTTCGTCGGAACGGGCAAGTACAAATCCGTCGAACTCACCGAGGCCGCCATCGATGCCTCCGGCGCCGAGGTTGTCACTGTCGCCCTTCGCCGCGTCGACTTGAACGACCGCTCGCCCTCATCGCTCATGGGACTGCTTCTACGCCGCTCCAGTTTATCCAGTGAAAATGCAGGCCGCCGGTGGACTATATTACCGAACACAGCCGGCTGCTACACAGCGGACGACGCGGTACGTACCCTTCGCCTGGCGCGCGAACTTGGCGTTGCGAGCATCGTCAAACTCGAGGTCATCGGAGACCCAAAGACCCTCTACCCCGACAACGAACAGACCCTCGAAGCCGCGCGAATTCTGGTCAAAGAGGGCTTCACGGTGCTTCCCTATTGCATCGACGACCCCATCGTTTGCCGCAAGCTCGAAGACCTGGGCTGCGCCGCGGTGATGCCCCTCGCAGCCCCCATCGGGTCGGGCCTCGGCATTCGCAACCCGCATAATCTCTCGATAATTCTCGAGTACGCGAAGATTCCGGTCATCGTCGATGCGGGCGTCGGCACCGCGAGCGACGCCGCGATGGCCATGGAACTTGGGTGCCATGGCGTGCTGATGAACACCGCCATCGCCGAGGCGGGCAATCCCGTTCTGATGGCCGAAGCGATGCGTGAGGGCATTTCTGCAGGGCGCAAAGCGTTTCTGGCGGGCCGCATGCCTCGCCGCCGCTACGCCAACGCGTCGTCGCCGGCCGCGGGGCTCATCGAGTAGCGCCCACGCCGCACGCTGCCACGGGCCATGCGCAATCTCGATTCCATTCGCGTGCTCGTCATCACGGGCGGCCTGCAAAAGCTCTCGAAAACCGTGGCGCCGCTGCTCGACGCTCACGCGCGCGGTGCCACATTCGCGTTGATCGTCCGCGCCTACGACGCACCCATCGGTGCACAATACACGTTTGTACGCGAGCTTCGTCGGGCGTTGCCGATGGAGATTCCGGTCATCTTCGCGGGGCATCCGGCGGGTGCATTTGAGGCGTCCGCGGACGGCGTGCACCTCGGGCGCCGCGTCGCCACGGTGGCCGAAGCGCGCCGCTATTTTCCGACAGGCACGTGGGTGAGCGTGCCCGGCCACACCGCGGACGACATCGCTGACGCGGAACGCGAAGGCGCGTACGCAGCCCTGGTAAGCCCCGTTCAACGCGCGCCGGGCAAGGGTCAACCCATTGGTTTTACAGGACTTTCAGCGATGCTCGCGGGAGCTTCTGCGGGCCCTCTGCGCGCGTTTGCCCTCGGCGGAATGGGCCCCGGCAGCGGCGAGCCGAGCCTGCGCGCCGGAGCGCATGGAATCGCGGTTATCAGGTCCGTGTGGTCTGCACGTAATCCCGCAGATTCTCTGCATTCGCTGTGGACCGAAGTAGAGGCCGCAGCCTCGACGGGCGCGGCGACTTAGCCTGCCACCCGGGCCTGGCACGAGCCTTGCGTGGGCATCCACCGAGGTCACCCTATGAACGCTGATTGCTTTACCGCCGCTCCTGCACTTGCCCCTTCGATGCGCCCCCTGCCCCGCATGTCGTGCCGCCCTGGCGAAACCCTCATGCGCGTGCCCACGAACCCCGCCATGCCCTGCGCCGGCGCCGACGACGACCGCCATCGGCAGCTCATGAGAGAGCCCGCCGCCTTGTGGATGGCGATCGCTGTTCCCCT
>CAMCKZ010000163.1 GCA_945875545.1 Polyangium aurulentum
TCTTCAACCAGGTCGGTCAAGGCCTCCACCACGAAGGCACCTTGAAGGGGATTTTCGCACTTCGCGAGGCCGAGCTCGCGGTTGATGATGAGCTGAATGGCCATCGCGCGCCGCACGGACTCTTGTGTGGGCGTGGTGATAGCCTCGTCGTACGCATTGGTGTGGAGCGAGTTGCAGTTGTCGTACAAAGCCAGCAGCGCTTGGAGGGTTGTGCGCACATCGTTGAAGGCGATTTCTTGCGCGTGGAGCGATCTACCCGACGTCTGGATATGGTATTTCAGCATCTGCGACCTCGGGCTCGCCCCGTACCGCGTGCGCATGGCCCGCGCCCAAATGCGCCGGGCGACCCGGCCAATGACGGCGTATTCCGGGTCGAGGCCGTTCGAAAAGAAGAACGAAAGGTTCGGCGCGAAGTCGTCGATCGCGAGGCCGCGGGCCAGGTAATACTCGACGAATGTGAAGCCGTTCGAGAGGGTGAAGGCGAGCTGGGATATCGGATTCGCCCCGGCTTCGGCGATATGGTACCCGCTGATCGACACCGAGTAGAAGTTGCGCACGCTGCGGGCGATGAACGAGGCCTGCATGTCGCCCATCATGCGCAGCGCGAATTCGGTGCTGAAGATGCATGTATTCTGCGCCTGATCTTCTTTCAAGATGTCGGCTTGCACCGTTCCTCGCACTTTTGCGAGGGTCGCCTTGCGAAGGTTTTCATACACCTCGCGGGGCAAGACTTCGTCGCCGGTGCCGCCGAGCAGCGCGAGCCCAAGTCCGTCGTTTCCCTCGGGAAGAGCGCCTTCGTAGCTTGGGCATGGCAGACCGCGCGCGGCCCATTTGTCTTGAAGAACCTTCTTCGCCGCGTCGAGTTTTCCGTCGTTCGCGAGGTAACGCTCGCACTGCTGGTCCGTCGCGGCGTTCATGAAAAATGCGAGAATCATCGGCGCCGGCCCGTTGATCGTCATCGAGACGCTGGTCATCGGGTCGCAAAGATCGAAGCCGCTGTAGAGGCGCTTGGCGTCGTCGAGGGACGCAACCGAAACCCCGCTGTTGCCGATTTTTCCGTAAACATCCGGGCGGTTGTCGGGATTTTGGCCGTAGAGCGTCACCGAGTCGAACGCTGTTGACAGGCGTTTTGCAGGCATTCCGCGCGACACATAGTGAAAGCGGTGGTTTGTGCGCTCGGGCCCACCCTCGCCGGCGAACATGCGCGTGGGGTCTTCGTTGCCCCGTTTGAGCGGGAATACGCCAGATGTGTACGGGTATGCGCCCGGTACGTTCTCGCGCTGGAGCCAAGTCAAGACGTCGCCGTCGTCGTGGAAGCGTGGAAGGTACACCTTGCGCACGATGGAGCCCGAGAGCGTGCCGATTGTGAGCGGCTGTTCCACGACCTTTCCGCGCACCTCGTAGCGGTACACGTCGGCGGCGTAGCGCTCTTGGGTGGCGGGCCAATTCGCGAGGAGTTCGGCACTCTCCCGCGATAGGTTTTGCGAGCATTTTTCCGCAGTTTCGAGCAGTTCGCTCTGCACCGCGGCAGACCCGACGAGGCGCGCCGCCTCGCGCAAATGTTGCGTATCCCGCGCGCACTGGGCCTCGCGCACGATGGCCGTTTCCTCGAAGGCGATGCCGTCGGCGATGTCGGCCAAATAGCGAACGCGGCCCTCGGGCAAGAGCGCCCGGCTTTCGCTCGCCATGATGGTGCTGGTGGTTTTTGGTGCGAGCGGTGCCCCGGTCTTCGTGCAGACTGCACGCATCACCGCGGCGTAGAGCGCGGTCATGCCTTCGTCGGCGAACTGCGAGGCGATGGTGCCGTAGATGGGCAGCGATTCTGCAGGAGAATCGAACAATTTGTGGTTTCTGCGCCACTGTTTTCGCACGTCGCGAAGGGCGTCGAGGCTGCCCGGTTTGTCGAATTTATTGATGGCGACGACGTCGGCGAAATCGAGCATGTCGATCTTTTCGAGCTGCGTTGGCGCGCCGTATTCGGACGTCATCACGTACAAACTCGCGTCGGCAAATTCGGTGATTTCGGTGTCGGATTGGCCGATGCCGCTGGTCTCGATGATCACCAAATCGAAGGCCGCGGCCTTGCAAATCATTAGCGCGTCGCCCACGTGTTTGGAGAGCGCGAGGTTCGCTTGGCGCGTCGCCATGGAGCGCATGTACACGCGCGGACAGTCGATGGCGTTCATGCGAATGCGGTCGCCCAAAAGAGCGCCGCCGCTTTTGCGCTTGGACGGATCGACGGAAAGAATGGCGATGTGTTTCTCAGGAAAATCCCTAAGAAAACGCCGAACGAGTTCGTCAATCAACGACGACTTTCCCGCTCCGCCCGTGCCGGTGATTCCCAATACTGGCGTCGCTTTCGCGGGCATGTACGGGCGCAAGGCCGCGTGGAGCTCGGCGCGGGATTCGCTGCGCGTTTCCGCGAGGGTGATGAGGCGTGCGAGGGTGCGCGCGTCGCGTTTTTCGAGGCCGCGCAGATCGATGTCGGCGAGGGAATCGACGGTGACGTGGTCCGCCCGCTGAAGGAGATCCGCGATCATTCCCTCGAGGCCGAGGGCGCGGCCGTCGTCGGGGGAGTAGAGGCGCGCGATGCCGTGGCGATGAAGTTCGGCCACTTCGGTGGGCAAAATCGTGCCGCCGCCGCCGCCAAAAATGCGCGTGGAAGCGCCTCTTTCGGCGAAGAGGTCGTGCATGTATTTGAAATATTCGACGTGCCCGCCCTGGTACGAAGTGATGGCCACGGCCTGGGCATCTTCTTGAATCGCGCAGTTCACAATGGTCGACACCGCGCGGTCGTGGCCGAGGTGAATGACCTCGGTGCCTTGCGCTTGGAGGAGGCGGCGCATGATGTTGATGGAGGCGTCGTGCCCGTCAAAAAGCGAGGCCGCCGTCACGATGCGAAGGGGATGACGACGGGCAGTTGCGCTTTCAGTGGCCATGGACGGGCACCTTTCCACAGGTGCACGCGAGCGCAAGGCGCAGCACGCATGGGCCCTCCGCGCGCGCGGCGGATTGTGTAGACTCGCCGCGTGTTTCCATCGATGATTCCCATGAGATCGCGCGCGTGGCAGCGAACACGGGGCACCGTTCCGGGGAACAGCGATGAGTGCCAAAAAACACGCGATGAACACGATGACTACGCGATGACTACACAATGACTACACGAGGGATGTCCATGGGACTACGAAGGATGTGTGCCGTATTGTCCGCGCTCGCGGCCCTGTTCGCGCTCGCCGCGTTGAGCGGCTGCCACCACGAGGAAAAGGCGGTGCCCTCGGCGGCTAGGGTGGGCCGCAGCGAAACGCCGCCCATTGTCATCGACGATGGGTTTCGCGATCGCGCGATTGGCCTCGACCTCGACCTTTTGGAAGACAAATCCGGCGCGCTGACGTTTGCCGACGTACGTTCGCCGGAGCACGCGGCGCGCTTTTTGCCTTCGACGAAGGCGAGTCCCAGCTTTGGTTACACAAAGAGTGCGTACTGGGCCCGCTTTTCGCTGGACGACCGGCGCGACAACGCAAAACGTGAGTCCAGCGACCCGCTGGAACTGACGCTGGCCTACGCGCAAACGGACTTTGCGGAGCTTTGGTGCGTGGACGCCGCTGGCGCACAAATCGTCCATGCGCGCGCCGGTGACCATGTACCGCTCGCCGAGTGGCCGAGCACGTACCGCGAGCCAAGTTTCGCGATTCCGGCCGCGGCGCGTAGCTGTGTTGTGCGGGTGGAAAGCGGCAATCCATTGCAACTTCCCTTCACGCTGCGCACGCGCGGTACGTTCGCGTCGCATCGGCTGCAAGACAATACGGTCCAATGTTTGTACTTCGGCGCGCTTCTCGTGATGATTGCGTACAATGGCCTGGTGGCGGGGTCGTCGCGCTCGCTTGCCTACGGATTTTACACGCTTTTCCTCGCCAGTTATGGACTCATACAATGCGCTCTCGGCGGCTTTGGTTACGCGCTTCTATGGCCCGACGCGGTAGGCTGGGCGGACCGGGCCATGCCGCTGTTCATAGCGCTGTGCGGCCTGACATCCATACCGTTCGCCGCGATTCTCTTGGACTTGCCGCGCACGTCGCCGCGTTTTTGGCTGCTCGCCCGCGTCACCGTGGGGCTCTTCATGACTCACGTCTGCGTCATGGGCTTTCTTTCCTATTCCGTGGCCCTTCGCGCCATTTTCGCCATTGCGCCCTTTTGGGCCTTTGTTCTTCTCGGTTCCGGCGTCGTTCTGTCTTGGCGCGGCGTGCGCGTGGCCAAGCTCTACCTCGTGGCGTGGACTGTGTTTATCCTGGGAACGCTCATCAACATGCTGCGCGGTTTTGGCGTGCTGCCCACAAACGCATTCACGGTGAATGCGAATCAAATCGGTTCCGCGATTGAATTTGTTCTTCTCTCTTTCGCCCTCGCCGACCGCATCAAAACGCTCCAAGCCGAAGTCGCGACCCAAGCGAATCTGGCCGCGGCCAACGCGGAATTGGCGGCGGCCAACGCGAATCTTGCCCGCGTCGCCACCCAGCGCGCCCTCGAGGGCCAAGAGCGCACCAATATTGAGCTAAA
>CAMCKZ010000164.1 GCA_945875545.1 Polyangium aurulentum
CCATCGTATGGATGGTCTAGCGTATACTTCGCCCCACGTGCTGCAGCACTACCTCCTGCGCGAGGCTTGCTGCGGAGGCGCGGTGTTGTGCGTTGGGGAGGGGTACGAAAACGCCGCCTTGGGCCTCCCGAAGGGCGTGGCGGAGGTCGCCGGAAATGACCATGGGCGCGTGTCCGCAGGTGCGGCACAAGAGGCCACCGCGGCGGCCATCGACCGCGCTCGAACGTTCCGGTGGACACGCTTTTCCGCAGGAAATACACTGGTCAAGCTCCAACGAGTAACCCACGGCCGCAAGCATCGCGAATGGGACCAAATGCTCAAGTCGCCTGTGGTCCGGCGGACTCTCATTGAGGAGATCGAGGGCCCCATCGACGACGCGAAAGAGAGCTGCGTCGTCACCGTGGGGATGGGCAATCGAACGGGCGAAGCGAAGCCAGTAGCCGGCGCACAGCGACGCATCGAGGTCGCCGGTGATGGCGAGGCGCAGCGCATCGACGCGGGCCTCGTGCAACCGCGCGATGTCGCGTTCCGCATGTTCGAGGGTCAAAACGAGGCGGTGCATTGGCTCCAGAATGCCGCCGAAGCTCTTGGACCCCTTGCGAACCCCCCGCGCGGAAACGGCGATCAGGCCCTTTTTCTCGGTTAAAAGCGTGACCAAACGGCTCGATTCGCCCGTGTCGACGAGGCGCACCACGAGACCCGCGGTCTCGGTAAATTCGCCCCTCACGCGGAAAGATTCAGGCGTTGGGACGCACCCCGCGACGAGAGCTCCGGAGGCATATCGCCGCCCCTTGGCTTGAGAACGATTGACAACGCGATGGTGATGAGCAGGAGCAAGACGATGAACGCGATGGCCACCCCGAAGCGCCGCGAAGGCGGGCGTTCGCCCAAGTCAAGAGGCGAAACCACGGGCAGCGGCAAGTCAGGGCGCTCGCCTCGAAGGTGATCGAAAGCCTCGACGAGGGGCGTGGGATCGACCTGCAACACGCGTGCGTACGACCTTAGAAATCCGCGGGCAAAAACGTCGCCGGGCAGGTCGTCGAAGCGGCCTTGTTCGAGGGCCTCCAACGACCGCGTTGGCACCCGACTAATGCGCGATACTTCCAATAAACTCAAGCCTTTACCCTCGCGCTCCAAACGCAGCGCGTAGCCGATGGGGTTGACCTCCATCTCGCGGTTGGCGGGCAAATCGGGTGCGCCGGCCAGCCCTGCTTTTGGGCCCGACGCAGTCATGGATGCTCGCCTGGGGGGCCCGCGAGCTGCAACCGTGAGGCGGCGCAGCTGTGGCCGGAGGCCGTCATGGGGGAGAGCTTTTCGCACCGATCGAAGTCGGATCGAGCTTCCGCACTCTTTCCGATTTTCGCGCGAAGCTCCCCGCGAAACTTCCATGCATCTTGCAAGTTTTGGCACTCGGGCGCTCTGTCGCTGAGGGCGCGCGTGACCGATTCTTCGGCCTCGGGGGACTTGCCCCAACGGTCGTAGGCGACGCCCAAACGGTACCAACCCACGCAAAAACGCGGCTCGCGCACGGCCCGCCGGAGCGACGCGACACTTCCCTCGGCGTCTCCCAATTGCAGCTGCGCCCACCCGAAATTGGCCCACGCCAAATGACCCGACGCATACGCCGGATCTTGCGTGAGAGGCCGCAGCACCTCAAGGGCCTCAAGACCTTTGCCGCCCGCTAGAAGCAGCACGCTGCCCAAAGTATTTCGCGCGTTGCGATCGGTGGGCTCGAGGGAAAGGGCGCGGCGCGCATGGGTCTCGGCGAGGTCGAGGCGGCAATCGGCGGACGTTTGCCCCTCGTCGCCGGCGCAAAGGGCCAAAAGCGACGCGGTGGCGATGTTGTGGGCCCGCGAATTGGCCTCGTCAAAATACGTGGCCTGTTGCGCCTCATCGAGGGCGAGACGCCAATCGCTGTGTTGAAAAGCCTCGCGGGCCAGGTCGGCGTGGGCCTCTGCTTGACCCTCTGCGTTCTTCGCTTTTTGGTCGCAACCCAGTGAAAAACCAGCGAAGGCTAACACAAGGGCAGAAACGTGGCGAAGATAGCGCATGGGAGAATGGGCACAGGCAGCGCCCGGCAACGAAGGGCACCCATCAGAGCTAACGGATGGTTCGCCAAGGCGTCAATTCAAATCGTCGGGCCATTTTTTTGCTATTGACGTCACGATCAAATTGTGCCTTGAGGCAGGAATCTTGCCGACGGGGGGTCGCGAATGCTTGGATAGGGGCCATGCGAACGGCCACGGTGCACCGCAAGACTCGTGAAACAGACATTCGCGTCACCATCGATCTCGATGGCACCGGCCGCACGTCTATCGCGACGCCCCTCCCCTTTCTCTCGCACATGGTCGACCAAATAGGTCGTCACGGCCTCTTCGATTTGACGGTCGAAGCCGCAGGCGACGTCGAAATCGACGGCCACCACACGACGGAAGATTTGGGCATCGTGCTCGGGCAGGCCGTGGCGGAAGCCCTTGGAGATCGCCGGGGAATAAGCCGTTATGGTTGGGCCGTTCTACCGATGGACGAAGCGCGAACGGCGGTCACGATAGACCTCGGTGGTCGGCCATTTTTCGTGATGGAAAACCCCCTGCCTCGCGGCAAACTCGGAACCTTCGATCTGGAGCTTGAAGAGGTGTTTTTCGAGGCGTTCGCCCGGGGCGCTCAAGCGAATCTTCACGTCAAACACGAGGCCGGCCACATCGCGCACCACATGATCGAGATCGCCTTCAAGGCCTTCGCGAAGGCTCTCATGCTGGCCACGCGCATCGATCCGCGGGTCACCGGCGTGCCGTCCACCAAGGGCACGCTCACCACCTAACCGACGGTTGAACCCGGCTCGCACGTTACTCATACCGTAGGCATATATCGTATTTCTGCGTATGTTGGGCAGCACGTCACGTTGACTTTACCCTTTCGACGAGCGTCGACCTTCGCCATAGTGCCGCCGTGACCGACGCCCCATCTTCCCTTGTGAACTCCGAGCCGATTCGCCCTGTGGCCGATGCGGAGGGCCGGAGCGATGCCACACTTTTGGCCCTCGCCTGCGACGCGCGCAGCCGCATTCACGCGGCCGTTGCGACGACCGTGGTGGGCCAAGAAGAGGCCCTCGATGCACTCCTCATCGCCCTGTTTGCCCGAGGCCACGCCATTCTCGTCGGTGTGCCTGGCCTAGCAAAAACGCTGCTCGTTTCGACTCTCGGGTCGGCCCTTGATTTGACGTTTGGCCGCATTCAATTCACCCCCGACCTCCTTCCCTCAGACGTCACCGGGGCCGATGTTCTCGTCGATGAAATCGTTCCAGGCACGCATGATCTAAGGCGCGCCATTCGGTTTCAGCCGGGGCCCGTTTTTCACTCCCTCGTCCTCGCCGACGAGGTGAATCGAACGCCGCCAAAAACCCAGGCAGCCCTCCTCCAGGCCATGCAGGAGCGCGAGGTCACGGTCGGAAATACCACGCACCAATTGCCCGAGCCGTTTGCGGTTTTTGCGACGCGCAATCCCATCGAGCAAGAGGGCACGTACACCCTTCCAGAGGCCCAGCTTGATCGTTTTCTCTTGGAAATTCACATGGGATACCCAAGTGAGGCCAACGAGCGCGCCATCGCTCGCAAGGCCACGCACGCGGCCCATGAACGCGGGCGGCCCGTGCTTTCGCGCACCGATGTGGTCGCGATTCAGTCGCTGATTCCGCGCATTCCCATCACCGACGACGCCGTCAATCGCGCGGTCGCCATTGTGCGCGCCACGCGCCCCGACGACCCGCGGGCCTCGGCCGCGACACGGGATTTCGTGCGGTTTGGAGCGGGGCCCCGGGCCTCGCAGTCCCTCGTTCGCACTGCAAAAGCGCGCGCCGCATTGGGTGGGCACGCCGCCGCCGACGTCGACGACATTCTCGCGATGGCACCCATGGTTTTGAGGCATCGCGTGGTGCTGAATTTTCGCGCCGAATCGGAGGGAATACGCGATATTGACATCGTACGTGCCGTCATTGAAAACACCAAGTTGAGCTGAGGCTCACGGGCGCAGGCGGCCGCGCACTCTCGGTTGGTCACCTCGCGACGCATGCATGCATCATGCAGCTATCTTATCCCATCGGCCCGCGGGCTGCGGCGAGAAGTGCGGCGGTGGTTGGGTGTTGCGGAGCGGCGATGATTTCGCGCGTTGGGCCGATTTCTACCAGGCGCTGTTCCGCAAAAACACCCATGTATTCAGCTACTTCGAGGAGCTGGAGATCGTGCGACACGACCAAGACCGCGAGCCCGCGACGCTTTAGCGACGCGATGACGCCGAGCAACTCGCGGCGCGCGAGGGGGTCCAGGCTCGCGGATGGTTCGTCAAGCAGCAGCACCTTCGGGCTCAACACAAGGGCCCGCGCGATCGCCACGCGTTGCCTCTGACCGTGCGACAAAAAATCGGGGTGGCGCTCCGCAAGACTGCGCACGCCGAGCTCTTCGAGGCAGCGTTCCGCCGTCGCCCGCGCCGCTTCTTTCGAGAGCCTCGCACCGGTCGTCAA
>CAMCKZ010000165.1 GCA_945875545.1 Polyangium aurulentum
CGGCCCTCGACGCCGTCTTCGGGCCGACGGAATGGCCCGGTCGATTGCGGTCGATCGCGCAGTTTTTGACCAACTACCGCAACGTCACGCTGCGTGCCGGAGAGCCCGTCGACCTGCGAGAATTTCTCGACGAACAGGGCGGCCTCGAGTCGTCGGCCAACGACGGCACGCTCGTTCGGCGCCTCACGTACATGGCCCTTCGACGCCTGGAGCGCGAGCGTCGATCCGTGGTGGGCCCCACGCGAAAACCCGCCGAACGCATGCGCGAAGACGTGCTTCGGAGCCCTCGTTTGCGTCGCGTTATTTCCGAAATGGCCGGCGAGGGCGAAGCGGCGCAACAGGCCATCACGGCGCAGGCGCGCAACATGCTCGCGAAGATGGAGGCGACCCTCGATATGAGCGGCGTTGCGGCCTTCGGAATCGGTTTTGAGCAGGCCTCCAAACGCATGTATTCTGCAGTCGATATTGATGTGGCAGGAATCGAACGTCTTCGCGAGTGCGCGAAAGACGGGGTTCTTGTTTTTCTACCGAGCCACAAGAGTCACGTTGATTACATCGTGATGAGCTACATTTGTTACGTGCACCATCTGCCGGTGCCGCTCATTGCAGCAGGCGATAACCTGTCGTTTTTTCCGATGGGCGTTATTTTTCGTCGATGCGGAGCGTTCTTCATCCGGCGAACCTTCAAGGGCGACCGGCTCTACGGGGCCGTCGTCGATGCGTACATTCGTCGCATCATCAAAGACGGAAGCACGGTCGAATTTTTTCTCGAGGGCGGGCGTTCGCGCACGGGCAAACTGCTGCCGCCGAAAGTTGGGCTTCTATCCATCGTCGTCGATGGCGCCATCGCGAACGCGGGTCGTCCCGTTTATTTTTGCCCCATATCGATCGGATACGAACGCATCGTCGAGACCGACGCCTTCGTGCGCGAACTTGTGGGAGGCGAGAAGACCGAGGAGCACATGGGCCATATGCTTGAAAATGCTGATAAAGTTCGGGGTCGTTACGGCCGCATGGACGTCCAGTTTGGCGAGCCCATCACCCTCGCGCAAATCGCCCAAGAGGTTGGCACCACCGACTCCGATCTGTCGCGCGTCTCTCCGGCCAAGCGCCGCGCCATGGTGACCCGTCTCGCTCACCGCGTGATGCACCGAATCAACGAGGTGACAGCCGTGCTCCCGGGGGCGCTGGTGGCCGCGGTGCTCCTCTCCCATCCTCGCCGCGGCATGAACCACCAAGAGCTCGTGGCGACCGCGCAGCGCCTCGCAACGTGGCTTGCAAGTCGGGGTGCTCGATTTGGCGCAACCCTTTTGCGCTCCCCCGACGCGACCGAGCTCTCCGAGGCCGCAATCATTGAGGCGCTGGTCCTCTACTCAAAGAGTCGGTTGCTGGAAATTCACAGGCCAGATGCGCCGATCGGTGAAAAAAAGCGACGTGCGCGGGCAGGCGAAGGGGCTATTTACGTGCTGCCGCCCGAGTCACGTTTGGCGCTTGAAATCGCCAAGAACCACATCATTCACTTCTTCGTTGCACGATCGCTTTTGGCGGTTGCGGTCTTCGCCAGTCCCACATTTCCAGCTTCGATCGATGCGGTGCGCGAGCGCGTTCGGGCACTTTCGCGGCTCTTCAAAAACGAATTTCAGTTCCGCGCCGACGCCCCTTTTGAAACGATTTTCGACGAGGAACTGGCCTCGCTTCTCGGCGACGGACTTCTGGTTCGCGAGGGCGAAACACTTCGGCCGGTTCGCGACGGACGGCGCTCGGAGCTTGAACTTTACGCCGCCCTTATGAGGCCGTTTCTTGAGGGTTACCGCGTCGCCGCGAGGGGTTTGGCGCTGCTTCTCAAGGGGCCAATGGCGTCCAAAGACTTGGTCAAAAAATGCATTCCTCTCGGGCGCAGCATGTTTTTGGCGGGCGAAATCGAGCGACCCGAGGCCATCATGACACCGCTTTTTGAGGGCGCGATTCGGTGCTTTATCGAACAAGCTTACGTCCTCCGCCAAGACAGCAAGCTCGTACTCGTGGAGTCGTTTGCGAGCGCCGATGCCGTCAAGGCCGTGGAGCTGCGCGTGGCTTCGATGCTCGGCCCCAGCGCCCCGAGCGAAGGCTGAGGCGCGGGCATATTGTCAGCATATTGTGCCGTTTTGGCTCGGAAACGGTCGTGGCCAAAATGACCCGCGCCGCGTTCACCCTGGCCCTCGCAAGCGCGTCAATGCTTGCAGGTTGCATCCGTTCGCCGAACCCCTTGTTTCCTGGTTTGCGCGGCAGCATCGGCCTGCCCCACGAGGGAACCCTGCGCGGCGCCGTGCCCCTCGGCGACAGCGCATTTCCCCTCGCGCGACTTCGCACCGACGACCGCCGCTGGGCGAATCCGGCCCTGGCGCGCATTCTTCTTCGCGCGGCGCATCGCACGGGTTTGCGCGATTCGCCCCTCGTCATCGCCGACGTGGCGTCCGTGGATGGAGCTGAGATTTCGGGTCATCGGTCCCATCGCACGGGGCGCGATGCGGACGTTCTTTTCTATTTCCGCGACATGTCCGGCGCGCCCGTGCGGACGACCGATTTTCTTGCGGTGGGCCCCGACGGCCTCGCATGGGATCCCGCGGAAAGGCGCTGGCTGACCTTCGACGATGCACGAAATTGGCAACTCGTCAAGGCTCTTTTGGATAATTCCGAGGTGGCGATTCACTGGATATTTGTTCACCGGCAGCTGCGGGCGCGCCTTCTTCGCCATGCGAGCGCGGTCGGTGAGGCCTCGTGGCTGCTGTACGAAGCCTCCGAGCGCTTGGCGCAACCCATGCCGAGCGGTCCGCACGACGACCATTTTCACGTGCGCATCGCCTGCCCGCCGGGCACCGTGGCGGAAGGCTGCGAAAACGGCTGGACGGGGCGCGGCCGCTCGATGCCTCTCACGGGGATGAGCTTCGCGGCGCACGAAATTCGCGAAGCCATAGTTCACATTTTGCGCGAGCCTTAGCGGCTTTTTTCCTGGGTTTTGGCGAGCGAGGGCGCAGGTGGCCTTGCGCCTTTCCTACCCGACGGGGTTTCGTTTAGACTGGTTGCGGGTTTCGTGTAGCCTCAGGCATTCCCGGCCGGCAAAAGGGGGCCTTCAGCGCCCACGCGCGCCTCGCCCAGTCACGCAAGACAGAAGGTAAACACAAACATGCTCAAGTTGATTCCATGCGGTTTCTGCGTAGCGGCCGTTGGCTCCATCCTGCTCGCGGCCCCGAACGCGCGCGCGCAGGCGAAAGAGGCGATGATGACGGCCGATCAAATGCAGACGGCGAGCGAAAAAGCTCTTCTGCTGCGCGCGGCCAGCAGCCCAAAAAACGAGACTGGCATGGACGCAGACGCGCTCGCGACCCTGGTGGCGGCCGTCGAGCAGAAGCGCTTCGACATCCTCGGGGCCGAGCCAAACAGCCCCGAGGTCAAAGCTTGGTGCGACCGGAGCGCGAAAAACGCGGCTCAAAACAGCGGCGACGTCGACACGAAGGGGCAGGGCCGGGCCACCCAAGACGCGTTCAACGCGCGCTGCTCCGAGGTTTACCAGTACGAGCTCACGGCAAAGCACGCGTGCAGGCCCGCAAAAAATAACGAGACCGCGTGCTCTGTCGACGTGGAAATCAAGGTTGCAAAGTTCAAGGCGACCGGCGACCGCGAGCTGAGCGCCGACCCGAGCTTCGGAAAGAACGGCGTCGAGACGGTAAGGGCCAGTGGCGCCTCTACGGCCAAAACGGCTGCCAGTGCGCAGCGCGGCGCGGCCTCCGGGGCGGCCCTCTTCGCGGAGTTTGGCATTCGGCAAATTCCAGCCTTTCAGCTTAGGTCGCCGCTCTCCGACGCCAACACCTCCACAAGTTCCATGTGCCTCGGCAAAGACGTTCTTGAGCTCGACCAGCCCTTCTACGTGTACAAAATGGGTGAGGGCGACGCAAAGACACGAGTCGGCTGGGGCAAAGTACGCGAAATGCACGATGGCTGCGTGATGAATGACAGCCTCACCGAGAGGGAGGCGGAAGGCCGGCAGGTTGTCCTGAAGCCTGCCAAGATGCAAAATATCATCGGCCGCGGCGACATCAAGGCTGGCATGACCGCCTGGGAAATGCCCTCGGTCGGCCTCAACATTGGCGCGCAATTCGGCATGACCACCGACGCCGGCGATCAGTTGGTTCCCCGCATCGACCTCGTCGCCGAATACGACTTGGCGCGCCACACGGGGGTTAGCGAGCTTCATCTGGCCGCACACGTTGGGTATGTGGTGGTGGGAAAAGAGACCATCGACGCGGTTGGCAAGAAAGTCTACAACGCTACCTTCACTAGCGCGGGTGGCTCCAGCCTTGCCAGCCAGGCCGAGCTTGGGCTTATCCGGCGCTGGTACGGCGGTCGCTTCAGCCTCGAGCTCGGCGGGTTCGTGGCCGCCTCGTATTACCAACTCTACAAAGAC
>CAMCKZ010000166.1 GCA_945875545.1 Polyangium aurulentum
TCCGCGGTTTGGCCGAGCTTCGACGACATGTAAAACTTTTCGACGTGCCACATCGGGCGCCACCCGAAGAACGCACTCCCGGGATCGAGCTTCACGTGGTGAAGCCGTTTGCGTGGCGGTGCGGCCGCGAGCACCTCGGGAAGTCCAGCGATTTCCTTGAGATCGAAGGCGTGGAGCAGTTTCTGCCACGTCGCGAAATGGTAGACGCCGGCGGCGAGCAGCATCGCGACGACGCAGATGTGGCGACGCGGCGCGCGGGTGAATGCGGGTGGGCTCAGAAGCGCAGGCAAGAACAGGAGAGCGAGCGCGGGCTGACGAGACGCGACGATGTCGTGACCTTGCAGACCTTCCGGTAGAAAAAAATACGATGCGAACGTGAGCGCGAAGGCGACCTGCATAAAGCGCGGCGCGCGTTTTCGTCCGGGACACGCAACGACGGAAACGCCCGCGACGACGGCCGCCGCGACGACGAAGTTGAGGTCGCTGTCGTCTTGCGTGGTGTTGAAAACAAAGGCGGGAAGGTCACGCACCGATTCAGAAAGCGTGCGAAAAGACGCACCAAAGCCACTTGACCAACCCGCCGTCGAGGCGAGAACGCCGCCCTCGGTTCGGCCCGCGCCGAAGGTGCGATGGTACCAACTGGCGAACAAGAACAGCGACGGAAGGGCAGCGCCCAAGGCCGCCGAGCCTTGAAGGAAAATGCCCGGCGTCGTCGGAATTTGTGTGGCGCGCAAGAACCGCCACGCCGCCCTTGTGAAGGCGCCGAGAGACAGCACCGCGAGGACCGCGCCCACCCAAAGAAAAGCATGGGCGTGCGCGAGAAAAAGCAAGACGAGCGTGAGTGACAAAGCTGCACCGCGCCCGAGGGTTGGCCGCCGGAGGAGGGCGTCGTGGAGCGGAAGCGCGAGCACCATGAGGGGCAGGGCGAAGAGGAGATTGGCGAAACCAGCGACGAAAATCAACGAGTGGACAAGGGCCGGCGTGAGGACCGCGCCCCAGATGGACAGGCGACTTTGGCGCAGCGCGAACGCCGTCGTGAGAGACAGGGCCGCAAAGGAAAGTGCCAGAGAAAGCAGGACCGCATGCGTCACGGTCATGAAACGGGCGAACCCGGAAGCCACCGAATACAGCAGCGAATTGGCCTGAAGCGGGTTCATCGCCTCGTAGATCGCCGGGTACAGCGAATCGATGTGCGTGTAATCTGCAACGATCGCCGCGATCGCCATGTGGTGACCGAGGTCTTGCATCGGCTGAAAGGGGTAGCCGACGAACAACGCGATCGACACCGCAGTGGAGGCGGTGACAGCGACCCAAGCCCATGGTTCGTGCGCTCTGGACATGGCCCTCAGATTCGCCCGTCGAACGCTCAGGGAGCGGCTGGTGCGTCGCCGTCGTCGTCGAGGTCGTCGTTGTCGGGCTGGCGCGGCATGTTGAGCACGTCGCCGACGAGGTAAAGCGGGCGGCCTTTGACCTGCTCGTAAATGCGCCCGACGTACTCGCCGAGAATGCCAATCATCACGAGTTGGACCGCCGCCAAGAGGGAGGTCGTGACGATGGAGGCCGTCCAGCCGGGGACGGTTGCATGATACACGAAGTGCGCCACCATCGCCCAAATGGCCATGACAACGCTCACGAAGCTGATGAAAAGACCGAGGTAGCTCGACGCGCGGAGGGGCAAAATGCTGAACGATGTGATGCCGTCGGCGGCGAACTTGAGCATCTTCTTCAGCGGGTATTTGGTCTCGCCAGCGGCACGACCCGCGCGATCGTAGAGCACCGCCGTCTGCTTAAAGCCAATCCACGCGACCATGCCGCGCACGAAGCGATGGGTCTCTTTGAGAGCCCGCAGGGCCACCACCACACGTCGACTCATGAGGCGAAAGTCGCCCGTGTCGAGAGGCACCTCGATGGGCACCATGGCCGCAAAGCAACGGTAAAATATTTTGGCCGTGACGAGCTTGAACCAGGTCTCGGACTCGCGATGGTGGCGGCGCCCGTACACAACATCGAAGCCCTCGCGCCACTTCGCGACCATCTGCAGCACGACCTCGGGCGGGTCTTGGAGGTCCGCGTCCATGACGACCACGGCCTCGCCGCGCGCGTAATCGAGCCCGGCGGTGATGGCGACTTGGTGGCCGAAATTCCTGGCAAACGAGACGACTTTGTAACGCCGATCGCTCTTCGCGAGCTCTTGCAACATCTCGAACGTTCGGTCTTTGGAGCCGTCGTTGACGAAGACGACCTCCGCGGGCAGACCGAGGCTGGCGAGAAAGCTTTGGACCCGCTCGTGGAGCATGGGCAGCACAGCTTCTTCGTTGAACACGGGGATGACGAGGCTCAGCGTGGGGCGACCCATGATCGCGCGCACCTAGCACGCGCCACCGCAAAACGCGCCGAAACGGTGCAGCACAATTCGAAGCACGGCGCGCGTCGACGATCGCGGCGCTTCTTGCTAACGGCGGCGCATGGTTGAAGGTCGCGACAGAGCAGGTTCCCCAGGCCTCGAGTGGTTCACGCGCAACGGCGCCTTGCAGCGTGCCCGTGAGGCCGCCGGTTCGCCCGAAATAGCGAAGGCGCTGGCGAAGGTGGACGGCCTCTTGGAACTCGTGGAGCTCGGCCTTGAACCGCCTGAAGAATTTTCTTCCGGCGATCCGAACGACGCACTCTTGCTGCTCTTGTCGGAGGCTTTTCGCGTGACCGGCGTCACGCATGCGGCTCTCCCATCCGAGGCCCCGTTCGAGGGCGTTGCGGCCGCGGTCGAGGCCGCGCTTCTCCAGCGATTCGTGCCAGAAAGTGAAACCGTGGACCGCCTACTCTTGTGGCTTGGGGAGGGGCGCGCCCGCGCAATGGATGGCCTCTCAGTGCCCGAGGCCGACGAGCGCGTCGCCCACTGCCGGCACTTCGTTCGAGCCTTCGCTTTGCACGTCGGTGCGCCAAGGGCCGAGGTTCGTCGCCTCGAAGCGCAGCGGCGATCGCGCCCTTTGTGGACGGTGGTCACCCTGCTGATCGCCCTCGCGATGGCGGTCGTGGCGGCGCGCAAAGTGCTCGCTCCACGAAACCTGGCCGATGGCAAGACATTTACGGCGAGCAGTGCGTTTACTGGCTTCAAGGCCAGCGGGATCGTGAATATTCCCGTGGAATACGACGTCTTCGTGCACACGCGCGAAGAAGAATCGCCGTGGCTCAAACTCGATCTCGGAGCGGTGGAGAACTTTCGCACCATTGAGATCGGGAACCGCACCGATTGTTGCCGCGAACGCCTTGCGCCTCTTGTGGTCGAAGGCAGCGAAGACGGCGAGGCCTGGCGCGAGCTCGCGCGCCGCACCGATGAGTTTTCCGACTGGACGATCGCTCTTCTGCCGACGAAGGCCAGGTACCTTCGGTTCACGATTCCTCGCCGCACGTACTTGCATCTTGCACGCATTTCTGTGCGGCACTGATCGATGGCCACAGGGGCTGTAGCGGCTTGCGCAAGGGACGGGCGTCTTCGCCCATCGCTGGCACTTGTACGAGGTTTTTCCCTCACTTTACTCGTGCTGTTTACCTGCGTCTTCCCGTTCCTCTACCAGGTCAACAACCCGAACGAAAACGTTCGCACGTACATGACGATGGCCATCGTCGACGAGCGCACCTTTCGCATCGACGCGCTCATTGACCGCTACGGCTGGACGAACGACATGGCAAAAGCTCCAGACTCGTCTGGGGTTCCGCACCTGTATTCTGTAAAAGCCCCCGGAATCAGTTACCTCGGTGTTCCTGTATATGCCGGCTTTCGTTTGCTCGCGCCGCGATGCGGTCTCCCGAAACCGGGCCCGATGGATGCGGCCTCGGCGCACATCGCGTGGCTTCGAGCCACAACGTTGGTGCTTCGCCTTTTCACCGTGCAGCTGCCATGCCTTGCGTTTTTGCTGCTTTTTGAGCGGTGGCTTCGGCGAATCAGCCGCGACGATGTGCTCCGGTGGTCGACCGTCGTCGCCGCGGGCTTGGGCACCAATTACCTCGCCTACGCGATGCTCTTCGCGAGTCACGCGCCCTTCGCGTGGGCGTCGTTCGCCAGCTTCGCCCTCATCTATGGCCCCCGAAAACCGTCGCTCGTGGAGGCTCGCCGTCCGTTTGCCGCCGGTGTGTTCGCAGGCCTCGCGACCCTTCTCGAGTACCATGCGCTTCCCGTTTCTGCGGCCCTCGCCGCGGCCGCCGCCATTCGGTACCGGCGACTCCGGCCCCTCCTCGCTTTCGGCGCGGGCGCTGCGACGCAGGCGCTCTTGCTCATGTTTTTTCAGTGGCGCGCTTTCGGCAATCCGCTCACGCCGGGCCACAAAATGTGTGAAAACCCTCAGTTTGCGGCGGTCTTGAGTCAGGGGGTCTTCGGCATCGGAGTGCCAAACCCCAAGGT
>CAMCKZ010000167.1 GCA_945875545.1 Polyangium aurulentum
CGATGCCGCCAAGGATCCCGAGCCCGACAGCTACGAGCACAAGTTTCGCACCGCGGTCGCCGAGCTCTACATGGCCAAGAACGACCTGGAAAATTACAAGCAAGCGTCACGTTGGCCCGAGTCGGCGCGGCCTGCCGAAGAGATGGCACCGGGCGGAGGACTTCTGCCTCACTACACTTCACCAACGAGAATTCCTCTGGTGAAGCGCCGCGCCGATGGCACGCCGGACCCGGACACGATGGGAAAAGCCCAGATTTTGCTCCAGCAAGATCGCTTTCAGTTGGTCGGTGACGACGCGGTCACCGTCTCGGTGAAGGCCCTCGGCGACAAGAATCGCGAGCTTCCGATCCGCTGCTCCGACGCGCGCGCCATGACCGCGGGCGGGCCCCAAGCGGCCGGCGCGATTCCGCCGTTTTCCTTCGGTTGCAAGCAAGCCAAAGACGGCAGCGTCGTCGCCGTATTTGTTCCGAAGCAAAGTCCGTTTCGCGCCCAAGCCGGCAGCATCGACCTCGACTTCGACCTGGCCGTCGACCGGGAAGACGGCGTTCAAGAGCGAGGAAATGCCCGCGTTATCGTGCACTACGTGCCCCAGTCGCCGGGCCGCTTGACGGGCGTCGTTCGCGAGGCCTACGAGGGCGGAAGCCTCGCGTATTACCTCGGGTTCGAGGCCGCTGCGCCGGGTTTTTATCGCCTCAATGTTCGCGTCGACAGCGGCACCGACGACAAGATCTTCGCGAACATCAACGTGCGCCAGCAGGTCGAAAAAGCGGGCCCGGTGGAACTGCGCGCGGAGCTGTTCGGCAAACTTATCGTCGATAGTCAAGCGAAAACGGTGCGCCTCCGCGACATCGACGGCGAGTACGTTCCGGAGGCCGGCGAGATTTCCTCAATTCCAGGAAAAGACGGCATTTTCTATGGCCCCAAGCCCGTCGACCAGTCGAAGGTGAAGGGCGACGACTGGCAGGCACCGGAGAAGGACGAGCACATGAAGAATTACCAAGACATGCTCGGCAAGGCTCAAGAGAACTGCGACAAGAACTTCGACGGCTGCAAGAAACCGTAAAGCGTTTCTTGATGGAAAATCGCCGCGATCACCCGCGGCGATTTTTTTGTGCCCGCGTACGAAATGTATCGGAGTTACGGCAGCAGAAGCAGCTTTCCGACGACCTTGCCCGCCCGTGAAAGCGTGTGGGCAGCCTCCGCGTCGGCGAGGGAAAAGCGCGCCGCCACGAGCGGTTTCAGTTTTCCCTCGGCCAGCGCTGCCACCAGAGGTTCGAGCCGCGCTTTGGTTGGCCGCCCGAGAACCGTCGTGACGCGCCGGTGAAACGCCACGGCCCAATAGTCTGCGGGGCGAACGACGACCAAATCAATGAGCCCGTTGGGTGCCAAGAGAGCCTCGCATGCGGACGTTGGGTACACATCGCTGCCGACCGCGTTCAAGATGAGGTCGTACGTTCCGTGCTCTTTCGCGGCCACAAGCGCGTCGGCCGCGGTGTAGTCTATCGCGATGGCACCGTGGTCCCGGACAAGATGCGTGTTTCGTGTGGAACACACGCCGACCGCGGTTGCGCCGAGCAACTTCGTTAACGCGAGGCAAAAGAGGCCAACGCCGCCGCTGGCGCCCAACACAAGCACACGATTTCCCGCGCGGATCTTCGTGTGCTCCGTCAACGCCATCCACGGGGTGACCGCGGCGACGGGCAAACACGCGGCGTCTTCGAAGCCGACGCTGGCGGGCAACTGCGCGCACTGGTCGGGGCGCACGACCACTTCGTCGGCGTAAGAGCCGCGCTGCCCACGGGAAAAATCGGTGCCGCCAACGACGCGCGCGCCGAGTTCGAGGCCGCGCGTGCCCTCGCCGAGTTCGCACACTGTGCCAGCGAAATCGACGCCGACAACCCGAGGGCCGCGGGGACCAACGACCCGCTGCGCCAGGCCGAGCGGGCCGCCCTCGCGCATTTTCCAATCCACGGGATTGACGCCAATCGCCGCCACGCGCACCCGCAGTTCGCCGCGGCGCAGGGGCACGGAAGGAACCGAGAGGATTTGCAGGGGTTCAGTGTGGCTGAGGGATGAGGAAATTCGCATGGCCCGCGCGCGTGTAGCACGACGCCGCGACGCGACCATCCGCCCGTGGACGGGGTTGGCAATTTCTGCGAAAGGTGCGCGCCATGAAGAGCGCTTGCCGCGTGCCTCTCGCGCCCATGACGACCCTCGGGCTTGGGGGAAATGCCGCGAGGGTCGATGAGCCCGGGTCGGACGACGAATTGCGCGAGGTCGTGGCACGCTGCGCGCAGCAGGGCGAGCCGATCGCGGTCCTCGGTCACGGGTCGAATGTGATCGTGGCGGACGAGGGATTTTCGGGCACTGTGATCCGACTCGCACACAGGAAAATCACTGGGATTCGTGACGGCGAGTACGTCAACGTTTCCGTCGGTGCCGGGTGCGATTGGGCCGAACTTGTGGCGACCGCGTGCGACGAAGGTTGGGCCGGTATCGAGTGCCTCGCGGGAATTCCTGGCACCGTGGGAGCTGCGCCGATGCAAAATATTGGCGCGTACGGCCAAGAGGTCGGCGCGAGCATCGCGTCGGTTCGCGTGCTTCATAAACGCAGCGGTGAAGTTGCAGTCTACACGCAAAGTGACTGTGGATTTTCGTACCGCGACAGTGTCTTCAAGCGCGATTTGTCGTCGATCATCACGGAGGTAAACTTTCGTTTTGCGAGGGAAAAAACCTCGAAACCACTGCGTTACGCGGAACTCTGTGGCGCGCTCAATGTTCGCGAGGGCGCTTCGGCACCCCTTCGGCTCGTCGCCGACACCGTCACAAAATTGCGCCGAAAAAAAGGCATGGTCATCGACGCCGCCGACCCCGATTCGCGTTCCGCGGGCTCGTTTTTTGTGAATCCGATTCTTCGGGCCCGTGCCCTTGGAGAATTTCTTGGAGGTCTGAGGCGCGATGGCATTGCCCCTCCCACGCTCTTTGCGGCCAGCGACGACGCCAAAAAAATTCCCGCGGCGTGGCTCATCGAGCAGGCCGGATTTCGAAAAGGTGAAGAGCGAGGAGCCTTTCGCATCTCCACGAAACACGCCCTCGCGCTCGTGCACACGGGCGGGGGCACAAGCACGGAACTTCTTGGTTTTGCTCATGAAATTAGCGATCGCGTGGCCCTCCGCTTTGGCGTGACGCTGGCGCGCGAGCCCGTTCTTTTTGGGAAGGAACCTGCATAATGCACGCAGCTGTCATCGCGGGTCGATTCGGCCTCGCGCTGCTCTGTGGAGTGGCCGTCGGGGCGTGCTCCAAGCGCAAGCCCTACGTCCCCTTTGAGCTGGACGCGGGCAGGGCCACGGCGACCGTGGACATGGGCGATGCCGCCACCCCCGTCGCGCTTCGCTTGCCCGCGATTCGGGGTCGTCACCTGGAGGTGCCCATGTCGCCGTTCTCGGAGGCAGGCCTCGTCTTTCATGCCCCGGAGGGGCGTATTATCACCGACATTGCGACGCAAGAGAGTGCCCACGGCGGCACCCTCGCGGCTCTCGCGCGCGACGTGTCGGGCAATGCCCCCGATGTGCTTGTAGTTTACAACTACGACGTGAAATACGCGGGGCCACCCACGGTTTTGGCCGATGGGCCGGCCCACGTGGCGGACGAAAGATGCGTGCAAGATGCAAGCGTTCGCTTCAGCGGGAAGTCGAGCATTGTGGCGCGGTGGCAGCTGCGTTGCCCCGCCGACGTGGCACCCGAGCCCGCGTCGCTTGTGGTGGTCGTCGATGCGCGCGCGCAGCCTCCCGTGCGCCTGCGGGTGGTGTACCGCGATCCCGTGCTCGACCTGCCGCTGACGGTGGACGCGGACGGCGCGGATCAAGATGCGGATGGCCAAGACGACGCGCGGGTGGTCGTGCGTGTCGAGCCGCGAGCGCCCTACGCGGCGGCACCTGCGGAGGTCGAATACCGGTGGCTCGCGCGCACCGCCGGACTCAGCGCGGTGCCAGGTTCCCTGGAAGAATCCTGGCAAAAACTCACCCGAACCCTCGCCCAGCGCGGCGACGAGCGCTCGCCCGCGGTCTTCGATGGGGCGTCGTTGGCGCGAACGCTGATCGATGCAGTCTGCAGCAATCCCCCGCTCGTGAAGGTGGAACACGGCGGCCGCCTGGAACCGTGCGACGCCAAAATGTGGGGCGAAGCGGTCGACAGTTTGGAACGCAAAGCGACTTTTCGACGCGCCGATGCGCTCTTGTGGGCCGGGCAACTCGCGGGCGACCGGGTGCG
>CAMCKZ010000168.1 GCA_945875545.1 Polyangium aurulentum
CCAGCCGCAACCAGAACATCAGCGGAGCGACGACCGGACTGCAAGGCTACTGGAAGTTCGACGAGACGGGCTCGACGGCAACGGCCACCGACGCGACCGGCGCACACACCGGCGGCCTGTCCGGCTTCTCGTTCACACCTTCGCCGTGGCAGGGCCCCGGCGCGTTCTGAGCAGCTCGCCGATCACTTCGTAAACAACCGGGGAAATGCCGCCCGCGAGCGTGCCCGTAGCGTCGGCCAGGAAAGGTGCGCGCGCGAGCAGGGAAAATGGGGACGTCGCGGGTGTTTCGCGAGGAGCGAGCCCCGCTTGCGAGTCGGTGATGGGCGTTCTCGTGGCGCTCGGCCTCACCGCGAAGTCTACCGCTGACCCGCGATGGATTCGTGTTTTGCGCGATGGGATTCGGCAGAAGGGAAGGACCGCTTTTTCTTTGCTGAAATGTCTGGTCAACGCGAGCCAATGGACCATGATAGCGTGGGGATAATCATCGCCACGCAAGCTTCTTGAACGCACCACTGGCGCACAAGGAGCGCAACTGGCGTTCAACTGGAGCCGGCGAACTTTGGTTCCGCTAAGATATCGCCAAGAAAGAATGTTACAGCATTGAACGATACCGCACCCAACCACGTTGTTCCCGGAACCGTGCTCGGGGGCAAATACGAGGTCGAGCATGTGCTCGGCGAGGGTGGCATGGGCATCGTGGTTGCAGCAAAACACCTGCAACTTGGCCATCGTGTTGCCATCAAAATGATGTTCGCGAACGGCTTACGAAATGCCGATGCGCTCGCGCGATTCGAGCGTGAAGCGCGGGCGGCGGCGGAGCTTTCGAGTGAGCACGTTGCGCGCGTCACAGACGTCGGGCACTTCGACAACGGCGCTCCATTTATGGTCATGGAGTACCTCGAGGGCGAAGATTTGGCCGCGCGAATCCAGCGCGAGGGGCCACTACCCGTGGCCGACGTTGTGCGCATGTTTATTCAGGCTTGCATCGGCCTCGGCGATGCGCACGAGCACGGCATCATTCACCGCGATGTCAAGCCCTCAAACCTCTTTTTGTCGAAGCGGCGATCCGGTCGCATCACGCTCAAAATCCTTGATTTTGGCATCGCCAAAGCCTCGCTCACCGCCTCCGATCACCAGCTCACGCGCACCAGCGCGCTCATGGGCTCGCCGCAATACATGTCGCCGGAGCAGCTCCGCGAAAGCAAGAGCGTCGATGCTCGCACCGATATTTGGTCGCTCGGTGCCACCATGTACGAAGCGCTGACCGGTGCGCCCGTATTCCCGGCAGAAACGCTGGCAGAACTGCACGTCAAGATTCTAATGGATGAGCCGACTTCGTCGCGCAGCTACCGCGCCGATGCGCCCGAAGAGCTCGATCGCATTCTGTTTCGCTGCCTCGCGAAGGTGCAGGCCAAACGCTTTTCGTCGATGCAAGAGGTTCAAGACGCCCTTGAATTGCTCGAGAAGAGGCTGGAGGCCCCGCGCGAGTTCTTCCGAAGCGACCCGAGTTTTCTCGAAACGGCGTTGCCCTCGACCGACAGGGACGCGGCCTACGAGGATACCGGTATCGGGCGAACCTTCGGCTTTCAGCCCGCGGAAGCTCCGCCGCTGTCATCGCCGCTGCCATCGCCGATCGGCCCGAAAATCTCAGGGGCCACGCTCGTGGCCACCGCGGCTGTCGTGTCGCGGACCATCGGCGGCGCCAAGAACTTGCTCGCGCCAACGAAGAAGAGGGCGATCGCGGCCCTGTCCGGCGTGGCGGGCGTGGTGCTCGTGGCGTCGGTGCTCTTTAAGTTTCTCGGCGGTTCTGCTCCATCCACGCCCGTGCCGCAGGCCTCCGCGCTTAACACTACGGTCAAGACCGCACCAGCGCCGGCAAAGGCTCCCGCCCCTGAGCCCTCGGCTCCTTTCGTTCCGCCCGTTTGGCTCCTCCCAGCGCCCACGCCCACGCCCATCGCGGCGGCGGCAGTCGTCATCGCACCCGCGCCCGACCCCTTGCCCGTAGCCCCGGAAAAAGGCGAGAAATCGCGAAAAAAACGTGGTGCGAAGGGTGCCGTCGTCGGAGGGGCAACGCCGCCAACGCCAACGCCAACGCCAACACTTAGCGTGTCTGTCCCTTCCGCGCCCGCGCCCGCAAAAAAAGCCTCCTCCTCCCTCAATCCGGAGCTCGATTGAAGACCTCAATGCGTGTCTGGTCCCTTCTTTTCCTCGCGGCTGTGGCCGTACCCTCGCTCCGAGCCTCCACGGCGACGGCTGCACCACCCGTGGCAGCAAAGCCTTTGGCCGACGAGCTAAGTGGCCCTGCGCGCGAGGCTTACGATCAAGCGAAAGAACTCTTCGAACAGCAGGATTTTTCCACGGCGCACGCTCGCTTCAAGCAGGCCTACGACACGTCTAAAAATCCTCGGCTGCTTTGGAACATGGCGGCGTGTTCGAGCAAAGCGAAGCGGTACGCGCAGGCTGTCGCCGAGGCGGAGCGGTTCTTGTCCGAGGGACACGGGCGTATTTCGAGCGACCAAGAAGCCCGCGCCAAGCACATGGCCCTCGACCTGCGCAAACTCGTGGCCGAGGTGCGCCTCGAATTCGCTCCCACCGGGTCAACGATCACGCTCGATGGCGACAGCTTGGGCGTGCAGAATGCAAGTATCGTCGTGCTCCTCGAAGTGGGCAAGCATACGTTTCACGGAGAAAAACCTGGCTATGAGCCTGGCGAGCAGGTGATCAACGTAAGCGAGCCGAAGCCGATTACGGCGCGCCTTGAGCTGAAGGCGCTAGGCGTCGCGGTGGCAGTTCCCGTGACAGCTCGCCTCGTGGTGGTCACCGATGGCGAAGGCGTGGTGGAGCTCGACGGCAAGGCGCTCGCGAAAGGTAACTTTGATGGAGCGGTGAAACCTGGCGCCCATCATCTGCGCATCGCCGCGGCGGGAAAGAAGACGTACGACAGCGACCTCGATCTCGCGGCGGGCTCGACGCGCCAGCTTTCCGTCACGCTGCTGAATGAAAGCGCCGTGACGGCAATGACCGGAGAGCAGGAAAAAAGCGGCGCGTGGTGGCCGTGGGCGGTGGGCGGCGCGGTGCTGGCCGCGGGCGCTGCTGCTGGTGGGTATTACCTTTTCAAGCCAGGAGATAGGCCCGTGGCGGGAACCTCGGGCAGCTTCGACACAATCACTTTAGGCCGCTAACCAGCGGCGATGTGGGCGGTTCTTTCGGGAGACGACGACGATGCATGGCGAGACAATTCGAGGGTCTAAGGTCGGTTCAGGGCTGCCTCACGCTTGGTTTTTTGCAGTCGTTCTGACGTTCCTTTTCGCCATTGGTTGCGGCGGCAATGTACTGCCCGCCCCCGGTCAGCTCATGGTGGTGCTCAGCACCGACATGACTCCGGGGAAAGACTTCGACGAAGTGGTGCTGTCCGTAAGCGATCCGCGCGTGCAGGGCACGCCGTCGACGACGATGCGTTTTCGCTACACGAACGGGGTCGTGAGCGGAGACCAGCTTCCCGCGACGGTGGCAATCATCGGCATTACGGGAGGCATACCCACAGCGACCAAGGTGCGCGTGATGGCCTCGCAAGGGGGGATTCCACGCGTTTATCGCGAAGCGAGCGTGATCATTCCGCAAGAGGGAATTCACACGCTTCGTATGCCGATCGAGTGGCTATGCCGAGACAAGTTTCCGGCCGGAGCCATCAGCGACGGAACGGTTGCCACGTGCCTCGAAAACGAGACGTGCGCAGCGGGCAACTGCGAGCCATCGAAGGTGGAGCCCGCTGAACTTTCGCCTTACGACGCGGGAGCCATCTTTGGCGGATCGAGCGGCGCTGGGCAATCGGGAGCGTGCTTCGACGTGCTGCGGTGCTTCGCGGTGGCGCAAGAAGTGGTGCCCAACTTTGGCCCATCGAGCGACGCTGGTGCGGCGTGCGGTTTCGCGTTCGCAGGCAACGCGGCGCGACTGAATGTGGGCATCAAGCTGAATGCGGGAGAGCAGGGTTTTTGCGGTCAAAATGCGTGCGTTGTGCCTCTCGATGCGCAGAGTGCAAGCGGGTGGCAGCTCGCCGGTGGCCGCGTCACCGTGCCAAGCGCGCTGTGCACGCCAACGCCGCGCACGCTGTTGACGACCACGGCCTGCACAGCGAAGGTGACGAGCGAACCAGCGTGCGGCGAGTGGTCCACGGTAACGTCTCCAAAGAGCGATGGCGGTCCGGCGAACCAGCCCACGGTCACCAT
>CAMCKZ010000169.1 GCA_945875545.1 Polyangium aurulentum
AGCAGCACCTCCATGAACTCGGCGATCTTGGCGGAGCCCCCGGCACCCACGTCGATGTCGACGGTCAGATGCGTGTACTCTCCAAGTATACCTGCGCGGTGAAGCGCCCCGTCGCCGAAGGCATCGTCGAGGACGGCCGCGCGAAGAAAGCGTCGCACGTTCACCTTCTTTCCGATGCCCTCGATGCGGCGCAAAACCGTCGCGTCGGTGGCCTCTGCGAGGGCCGACAATCGATCTGAAAGAGCGTGTTTTCCCCCAAAAATAGCGATGGCGCTCTTTGGCAAAGCGACCACGTAGCGGGCGACATCGATGACCTTGCCGAGGGATGGGTCTGCTGGCCCAAGACGTTCACCGCCCAAAAATGCGATGCCCGTTTGGGAGTAAAGAGTCAACGGCGTGATGACCGATGCGGGGTCCACGTCGGCGACGAGTTTCAAATCGACGTGTTCATCGAGGCTCGCAATGCCGACGGAAAGAGCGGGCGCGAAGATCATGTCGGGCTTGGGGTGGAAGCCGCGGGTGAAAAACATCGGGACGTCGGCGCGGCGAAAACTGCGGGGCACAGCGCGACCCAGATCCAAGTGCGAGAGAAATGCCGCCGTCCCAAGTTTCGAAAAACGGAAGCGGTAGTGCAGCGCGTCTCCCTGCTCGATCGGGGGTGGTCGTGACTTTTTCTTGGGCGAAACAGTGGGTAGCGATTCTTCGATCCGGGGTCGAGGAAGGACCGGTTCCAGCGCGCCGAGGCGCCGCAGCCTCACCAAGCGCTCGTCGCGCATCGCGGTCAAATCGCAGGCAATTCCGCAGTCGTAGCACACGAGATTTCTCGTCTCCGCCTCGGCGTCGCGAAGGTTCGAAGCGTGCACAAAAGCGCCCGCGATCTTTCCGCAAGGGGGCGACAACCGGCTCTTCAGCGCCTTGCGGTACTCGCGCAGCAGAAAGCCATCTTCGAGGCCCACGTCGATGTGGTCCCAGGGAAGGCGCGCTCCGACGGGAATCGTTCCGAGCCACGCGGCAACGTCGATTCCGTGTTCGTCGAAGGCCTGCATCCACGCGTCCAAGCGCTGATGCTCGTCCCACGAGTCGAATCGGCACCCGAGTTCATAGGCCCGGATCATGACCTCGGAAAGGCGTCGGTCGCCCCGCGCCAAAACGCCCTCGAGCCATGCCGTTGTTCCGCCCTGAAGGCGCAGGTCGACGCGCGCGGCACGAGCCTCTTCGCGGAGCCACCGCTGTTTGCGTTGGATGCTCTCGGGAGGGTCCAGCGCGCACCACTGAAAGGGCGTGTGAGGCTTCGGAACATGCGTGGAGACGTTCACCGTGATCGCCGGTGGTCGGCCTTTAAGCCGCAAGCCGACGGCGCGCGCGCGCCCCGAAACGCGAGCGATTTCCCTGACATCCTCCTCGTCTTCCGTCGGCAGCCCGATCATGAAATAGAGCTTCATGGCCTCCCACCCGCGCGAAAAAATGCGCTCGGCTGTCTCCATCAGCTGGGCCTCGGTGACGTTCTTGTTCACCACGTCGCGCATGCGCTGCGAACCCGCCTCCGGGGCGAACGTCAGGCCCGTGGCGCGCACCCGTTGCAGGTCGTCGAGCACGTCTTCCGCAAGACCATACGCGCGCAAACTCGACACCCCGAGGGCGATGCGTTGGGGGGCCAAACGGTCGACGACTTTTTTGACGAGGGGTGCCACGCACGAATAATCCGCCGTCGACAGGCAGGTCAGGCTCGCTTCGTCGTAGCCGCTTTTCTTCACGGCATTGACGAGCGTTTCAATCACCACCTCGGGGTCGCGCTCGCGGACGGGCCGGTAAATCATGCCCGCTTGGCAGAACCTGCAACCCTCGGTGCAGCCCCGCGCAATCTCGATCGACATGCGGTCCAAGATGGCCTCTGGGCCCCCCACAGGGCCGTCGTCCGGAAAGGGATAGGCGTCGAGATCGTCGATCAGATTGCGGCGAATCGGAAAGGGCAGACCCGCGAACCGCGGCCCCTTCACCACGAGAAAACCCGCGGCCGGGTCAAGCTCCGTCTCGTACAAACTCGGCACGTAAACGCCCGGAAGTTGAGCAATTATCCGCAGCGCATCCTCGCGCGTGGCGCTAATTTTGCGCGCCTCTACCCAGGCCAACGCGAGTTCCGTGACAATCTTTTCGCCGTCGCCGATCACGACCGCGTCGATGATTTCTGCGAGCGACTCGGGGTGAGTGGCCGTGGGCCCGCCTGCAACAACAAGTGCATCCTGCAAGCATCTGTCGGCGCTGCGCAGCGGCAGTCCGCCGAGCTCGAGAAGTGTCAAAATATTCGTGAACGTCAGCTCGAACTGCAACGACACCCCGACGACGTCGAAGTCTTTCAGCGGGCGAGCGGACTCGCAACTCACGAGGGGAACGCCTCGCTTTCGCAGCTCGGATTCCATGTCGGTCCACGGCGTGAACGCGCGTTCGGCCAGCGTTTGCGGGTGGTCGTTCAAGATCTTGTAAAGAATCTTGAAGCCCAAGTGACTCATGCCGATGTCGTAAATATCCGGGAACGCGAGGCAGACGCGCGCATCGACGGAGTTCCACGGTTTGGTGCGCGCCCCAAATTCGCCGCCCAGGTAACGAGCGGGCTTTTGCACGAGGTGAACGAAGCTCGCGTAGGGGTGGCCGGTGCTCTCCATTGCCTCCTCTCATGCCCGCGCTCCGAAGCCGGCGCAAGGCCATACAACGGCCGATCAATGCAACAAAAAACGCGTGAGCTCAAAGGACCAAGGCAATCGGCAAAGAATGGCGATCCCGGGAAACTTCAGGGCTGACGGGCGCGATTGCTTTCCGATAGCCTCGCCCCGATGCCTCCGTTCGTTCTTCGTCTGATCGTCACAGCTGTGGCGATTTTGATGACGGCTTTTGTGGTGCCAGGCTTTCGCGTCAAGGGTTTCTTCAGCGCCTTCTTGTTCGCTTTTGCCCTCGCTTTCTTAGACGCTTTTTTGTGGGGCTTTCTCGCGCCGCTCTCGTGGCTCGTCACACTTCTCACCCTCGGCGTTGCGTTTCCGATCCTTCACATGCTTGCTTTTCGCGCGGCCGCGTTCGCGATCCCCGGGGTTGAAATCTCGGGCTGTTTCGCGACGGCGCTTGCGGCTTTTGTACTAGCAGTTTTTCAGGGATTTCTCGCATGGGTGACCCGCGTGCCCGCTTAAGCAAACCTCGGCGATTGTGTCCGTTCAAGTGTCCGTTTTTTTGTGAGGAATACACGTAATGAGCCAAGCTCCAACGAACGTGAACAGCGACGAAGGTCGCGGCGCCATCGACAAATTCATTCGGTCGCGCATGCACCCCGATTTTTTTAACGGGGGGCCAGACCTTTACCGGCGCGGCAAAACCGCGGTGATGTTTGCGATCATTGGCAGCGTGTTCGCGGTGTTCTTCACCTCGCTGAACATCCAATTCAAGAACCCGCCGGGTGCCATCTCCGAGGGCATCGTGGCGGTGAGCGGCATCACCATCTTGATGTTCATGAACCGGATCAACGACCTTCGGGTTGTGGCGCACCTCATCGGCATTCTCTCGACGGTCATGCTGTTTGCGGCCTCGTGGTTTGCGGGCGGAATAGATGGCGCGGCCCTAAGGTTTTTGCCCATCGTTCCGATCATGGTGCTCCTCCTCGGAGGCACCCGCGACGCCTGGATTTGGTTCGCCCTGAACGCTGGGGGCGTGCTCTTTATGTACCTCGCCGACAAGCACGGCGCGGTGCTGCCCGAGAGCTTCCAAGCGAAGGATCCGGTCATCTTCCAAGACCTCGCGAGCTGGTGGAAGGCGTGGCACGGGGCAACGCCGATTCCATCCGCGGGCTTCAAGCCTGAGAAGTGGCGCGAACTGAAGATGACCGACTCGATCGGCGGCATGGGCCTTGCTCTCGGGCTCGCCAGCATCTTTGAGGCGTTGAAAGACCAAGCGCTGCGCATGGTCGAAGAGAAGAATCAGGAGCTGGCGTCTCTCTTCGACAACATGCGGCAGGCGATCTTCACGTTCGGCCCCGACCTCAAGGTTGTGGGGCAATATTCAGGGCAAGC
>CAMCKZ010000170.1 GCA_945875545.1 Polyangium aurulentum
CGACCTTGGTATTCGCCTCCATGATGTTCGCGATCATGGGGTTGCGGTCGCTGTACTTTATTCTTGCCGCTCTCATGAAGTGGCTTGTTTACCTAGAAAAGAGCGTCATTGTGGTGCTGTTCTTCGTGGGCCTCAAGCTCCTTGCCCAGGGAACACACGAGCTTCTGCATTGGCCTTCCCGCCTGCCATCGCCGACCGAGAGCCTCGTCGTGATCTTCGCGGTCCTCGGGCTCGGCGTCGCCGCGTCGTGTGTCAGCGCCATGCGCGCCCCGCCGGCGGACGACTAAACTTTACTTACGACCGATGGGGCGTGCGGGGCTGCTTTGCCGTTGTGATCGGGTTATGCAGCCGCCATGGCGACCTCCCCTAAGTTTCACATCGACACCTTGGCCATTCATGCGGGCCAAGCGCCCGACCCGGTGCACGGTGCCGTCATGATGCCCATCGTGCTCTCGAGCACCTTCGCCCAAGACGGCCCCGGCGGGCATAAAGGCTACGATTATTCCCGCGCCGGCAGCCCCACGCGCACCGCGCTGGAAGCGTGCGTAGCGGCCCTTGAGGGCGGCGCGTTCGGCATCGCGTACGGAAGTGGTTGCGCGGCGACAACGGCCGTCTTGATGACGCTCAGGCCCGGCGAACACGTGATTGTGGGCGACGACGTGTACGGCGGGACGTTCCGAATTTTCGACAAAGTTCTAAAAGACTTTGGCATCGAGGCCACGTTTCTCGACCTGTCCGACGAGGCCGCCCTCGAGGGCGCACGCAGGCCTTCGACGAAGATGTTGTGGCTCGAAACCCCATCGAATCCGATGCTCAAGATTTTCGATATCGCGGCGCTCACAACGTGGGCGCGCGCCCATGGCATCCGCTCCGTCGTCGACAACACCTTCGCCAGCCCCGTGCTCCAAACACCCCTCGCGCTCGGTGCCGACGCGGTCGTGCATTCTTCAACAAAATATTTGAATGGCCACAGCGACGTCGTCGGCGGAATTGCAGTCACGAACGACGAAGCGTTCGCGGAACGTCTTCATTTTCTTCAGAAATCCATGGGTGGAGTGCCGAGCCCATTTGACTGTTATTTGGTCCTTCGAGGCCTCAAGACCCTCGGCATTCGCGTGCGTCAAGCCACGAGCAACACGCGTACGTTGGCCGCTTTTCTCGAAGGCCACCCGGCCGTCGAGAAGGTCATCTACCCAGGCCTCGCGTCGCATCCCCAGCACGCCCTCGCGGCCCGCCAAATGAGCGACTTTGGCGCGATGTTGAGCTTCGTCATCAAGGGCGGTTTTCCCGCCGCAGACCGTTTTCTACGCGCTGTTCGCATCTTCACCTGCGCCGAAAGTCTTGGCGGCGTTGAATCGCTCGCGGAGCATCCGGCATCAATGACCCACGCCAGCATTCCCGCCGACCAGCGCGCAGCCCTCGGCATCGTCGATGGCCTCGTGCGCCTATCGGTCGGTGTTGAGCACATCGACGATCTTCGACAAGATCTTGCTGAGGCCCTTTTTTAGGTGCATGTAGGTGCATGCTGCGACCCTCGCGCGCTCCATGCCTGCTTTTCTCCTTGCGGAATACACCGATGCGAAACCGTTACCTGCTCCTTTGTCTGCCGCTGTCCGCGGGCTTTATGGCCTGCTCGACCGGTCCCGCGGCGGTTCCGCGGGCCATCGTTGCCATCACAATCGGGCTGAACGCCACGACGGCCGCGACCTGTGGATTTGTTCCGAGAACCACCGTCGCCATCGGCTGCGCGGGCTTGCAGTCGGGCTGCGAGGGCACGGGCGACCAATACCTTCCCGTCGCCCACGGCGGCTTTGTCGCACCGAGCGGAAGCCCTGCGGAGGCCGGCGAAGAAGTGCATGTATATTGCAGCATTACGTCGCTGACGAGCAACTTCAAGGTCGAGGTGAGCGCGCTTCGGGTCGACCCCCAAGATCCGTCGAAGAACGTGCAAAAGTTCAGGCTGACCGCCACGGTCGATCCCACGAGAACCGGGCAGGCGGTCACGCTTTTTGCGAGCAACAGCGAGGTCGCCTCGTTCAACAACGGCCCGAGCGGCTGCACAATTTCATTCCCGGAGAGCTACATGGGCATCGCCTCGGGGCGCATTTGGGGGGTTGTCAACTGCCCCGATGCGCAAATTCCTACAGACCTCAATCGCAAGTGCGCACTTGGGGGAACGATCCGCTTTGAAAACTGCGGCGAATAGGCCTCGCGTGCGCCCGCTCTTGGCCCAACGATTCACGGGCCGTTTCCAGGGAGTTGACGGACGTTCACTTTTTGCTTGGCAAACAGCCCAGAAGTAACGTCCCATCACTTAATCGCAGCACGCAGTGTGCCGCATGTTCCGAGGCGAGGCCCAAGCCTCCTGCGACGAGGATCGAAATGCCGACTGTCATTCCTGTGTATGAGTTCGTGAGCGAAGACTGGTATCCTGGATTCCGGCCCGGATATACGCACGCTCCTTGGATCGCCGAACCCGTGGGCACGTTCAGCGCGAAAGACGAAGACCGATTTTGGTTCCTCGACTTCCACTGGCCCAACGGCATGACGCCCATGGACTACGTCATCATGGAAGACGCGTACGTCTGGGGCAGCCAATCGGCGGCGCAATCGTTGCCGTTGCCCTTCGGCAAAGGCCTCACAGCCCGCGTCGCAGGCACGCATCTTTATGGCGGTGAAGTCCCCCTCGATTCGCCCTGGGAGCAAGATTTTCGCGCCCAACGCTTCGGGCGCAACCTCGCGCCGATCCTCACAAAGTTTCGAGAAATCTGGGAAACCCGCGTTCAAGAACTCGAAGAGGCGCTGCTCTATCTCGAGAACGAAGACCTAAGCGACAAGCCCCTCGCCGACCTCGGTCAGTTTCTCATCGAGGCCCGGCTCTTTCTGAAGCGCGCGTGGGAAATCCACTTTGAACTGAAGTACCCGCTGCTCGATCAGTACCTGTCGTTTCATCGCATTTGCACCGATCTTGGCGTCGATCCAGCGGAGGTTCCGAAGTTCCTCCAAGGCTACGACAACAAGATCATGGAGACCGACCGCGAGCTCTGGAACCTCACGACGCAGGTCCGAGACCTCAACCTCGAGAACTTGTTCCGCACGAATGAGCCGGAAAATCTCTACGCAGCGTTGAAGGTGGGCGGTCCAAAGGCCGAAGCTTGGCTCAAGAAATTCAATTCGTTTTTGCGCGAATACGGCCACCGCACCGACGGCATCGCGGATCTTTCGATGGCACCGTGGATCGAAGATCCCACGCCCCCGCTCGGCACGATCAAGACGTTCCTTCAAAAGGGCGGCACCTTCGATTTCGACACCGCGCACCAAGCCGCCGTCGACGAACGCGAAGCCGCAATCCTCAAGGCGCGCACGTCGATGGCGATCGACGAACTCGACACCTTCAACCAGGCGCTCCAGTACACGCAAGAAACGAACTTTGCGTGGTGGAACGACGAACACTGCTTTTGGATTGACTTTCGCGCGCACATCCCGCTGCGGCGCGCTTGTGTGGCCGTTTCTGAAGCCGTGGGCGCTGCCCGCAAAGACGACACGCTCTTTCTCTTCTGGCCCGAGCTGATGAACTTGGTGCGAGGCGAGAAAAAGTGGAGCCACATGCGCTGGATGGCCCACACGCGTCGCCAGTATTACCAACACTGGAGAGCGATGCGCGCGTGGATGCCGAAAATGCTCGGCACAATTCCAGAAGAAGTGCAAGACCCGATTCTCATCGAAACGCACGGCCTTCACACGCACTTTCTCGCCGCCATGCGCAACTCCGATAAACGCAACGAGGGTGTGCTCACAGGCATCGCCGCGTCGAGCGGTTTGGTCCGCGGCCGGGCCCGCGTTCTTCACTCCGCCGACGAACTTCACCGCATTCAACCAGGAGAAATCCTCGTGTGCGAGTCCACCACCACCTCGTGGACGCTCGCATTCGGCAAGATCGGCGGCTGCGT
>CAMCKZ010000171.1 GCA_945875545.1 Polyangium aurulentum
GCGGGAGCAACTCCGTATAAACCGGGTTTTCTCGCGAATGAACCGGCTGAAGTACCGACTCAAGGGGCGGCGCGGGGATCATGTGTTGCATGGCTGTCTTCGGCAAATGGGCGGCGGTCAGCGACGCGGGCGTTGTGCGTGCCGTATGATTCGTGTTGAGCTGGCTCGTTGGGAGCGGGAAGGGCGGGAGCGGTGGAACCTGCGGCGCGGGCGCATGGGCGTTCAGCAGCAAAGGCACACGAACGGTGCGTAATGCGGTATGCCCCTGAGACAAGGCCGCGGTGAGCGCGTTGACGTCTGCGTCCACGCCGCCGGCCGCAAGCCACGCCGCGGCGTTCATCAATTGACGAACACCGGACCGGCCCGTCACATCCAGCGGCACCACAAGATGTTCTTTTCCTTCAAGAATCTGGCGAATCCAACCGCTGCACAAACCCCGCGGGCCGTGCTCAATAAACACGCGAACACCGTCGTTCCAAGCCGCCTCTACGGTCTTCGTGAAGTCGAGGGTGCGCAACGCCTGCCCCGTGATGGCGTCGGCCGCCAGCTTGGACGTCGGCCGAAACCACGTGTTGGTCGCATTGGTGTAGAAACGCACACAAGGCACATCTCGTGTGTCTCGATGGTGCAACTTCCACCAGGCTGCGCTTATCTCTTCGACCTCGGGGCAGTGCGCCGCCATGGCGTATCCCAGGGGAAGCGCACGATGCGTCCCGATCCTCTCAAGGGCTCGCGCGCACGCCTCGCTCTCGCCACCGATCACACAGTCATCGGACGTATTGATGATCGTAATGTGCGCCAAGGGCTCGTCGGCCAAGGCCTCTCGTACGATGGCCACCGGTGCGGCGACGATGTAGTTGACCCACGTCGAACCGGACCTGCCGAGGCGTTCCCACGCGCGTCGTGGGGCGTTGAACTCCCCACACAGGTCGCTCGTAAAGGCTGTGCCCCCGCGACTTTCTCTCATCATTTCGCCAAGATCGTTCCAAGCGCCCATGGCGAAAAGGGCGTTCGACTCGCCGGACGAATACCCGATGGTGGCGTGGGGCGAAATGCGAAGGACTTGGCGCGTGACCTCCGCGTGAAGCTGGCACAGAAATGAAGTGCCCCAAAGTTGGTCCAGCGGGTGTGTGGGTAGGCCGTCACCGGGGCCGTAAATCCAGTCGGTGGCGCTCTTTGCCTCGCTGCAACGCGCGGACACGGCCCGAACCTGTGCGGGAAGGGCCAGAGCCAAATCCCGGCCCATTCCCGGGTAAGCCGCCGCCGCCCCGGTGAAAACGAATGCCACCTGTCCGCCAATCGGGGCTTCGCGAAAGGCGACGCCCTCGGGCACCGGGCCACCGCCGAGGAGCCAGCGACGCGCAAGTTCCGCACGATCCGTGCGTTCGCTCTCACCCGCGGCCACGAGCACCAGGCGGGCGGGGCCACCTGGGGACTCGCGCCCATCGGCAAGAGCTTGGAGCACTGCTGCCTGGTTTTTCCCTGAGTAGATGTGAAGACGACCCGGGTCGGTCGCGCTCCACGGCGCAGGCTCTACGCCAGAAAGGTACACATGGGCGCGTGGGGCATCCATGACGGACACGTCGACGTGGGCTGCGACCGCACCAAGACACGGGTTGGCCGGGTGGCCCGCCGCAGGACGCGCGCGGTGACGAAGCGCGAGCGCCGCGGCGGCCACGTGCAAGAGCCCGTGCGCAGCGTGTGCCTTGCCAAAGGTCTCTTCGAGGTTCAAGGCCCCGGCGCCGTCGCCGAAGCGCAAGACCGACACTGCCCGTTGCGATTGAATCGAATCAGAAGCGGACTTAGCGCTATCGCCGTAACCGACTGGAAAATCACAGCCCGTACCCATCGTGGCATAGACAGGATCCCCATCGCGCTCCGCGTCCGAAAGGCGTTTCAGGGTCAATACGACGGCCGCATCTCCCGGCGACGCCGTCAGCCCAAGCTCCGCCAGCGCAGTGATGTGTACGGGTTCATGAGACATATCGACCGCGCCGACGAGGGCTGCGTCGATTTCGCCGGCACGGAGCGCGCGCGCCGCGATCCACAAGGCCGAGATGCCCGAGCCCTCCTCGGACGAAACGGTGAAGGCTGGGCCGGCCAAGTCCAGCTGGCTCGTGATGCGATTCGCCGGAATGTTGGGCATCGTTCCGAGAACGCCCGCGCTTTGCAGGACGGGTACGATGGAATCTCTGGCAGTTTGCAGCCAATCCGGAGCGACGAGCTCGGACGACGCGGCATCGGCCCGCGTGGCCAAACGCCACCGCGCACCATAGCGCGCCACTTCCGCGTCGCACCCCATGCCGATCAACACGGAAGTTGTGTCCCGGGGGAGCCGCACGTTATGCGCGGCCTCCCGCGCGGCCTCCAGTACCATTGTCTGCTGCGCGAGGGCCTGCTGGAGGTCGGTGGGCGGAAACTTGAGCCCTTCGAGATCGACCGCGAGCGTGTCGCGCGGCGCCAGTGTGCCCGTGCCCGCGAACAAAGATGCTGCAAAATCCCTCGCGCTATCACCGTTTCCCACGCGCGCGCCGACGCCCACGATGGCAATCGGGCAGGGTTGTGTGGGGTCCGTCCTGGGCGTGGCGGATGGGGCGGCCGGTGGGGACGGTGCGCGCGCCGCAGAGGCCACGTAACCCGTTGTTTCAATGAGAGATTCCACGATCAGATGGGCATTGTTGCCGCCGAATCCGAAGGCGCTGACGGCGGCGCGTCGGGGGCCGCGCCACTCTTCGTTGGCCGCGAGGAGGCGAAAGGGTGTTCCCGCAAGGGCGTCAATGGGCGCGTCTGCGTGCAGGGTTTTTGGGCGTATTTCGTGCTTGATTGCCGCGAGCACCTTCAGCAATCCGGCCACGCCCGCGGTCGTAATCAAGTGGCCAAGGTTTGACTTGAGCGACCCCATAGGCACGCCCTCGCAGCCTGCGAAGACGCGCGCCATGCTGCGCACCTCCGTGGCGTCTCCCACGGGCGTGCCGGTGGCGTGGCACTCGAGCAAACCCATATCGTGCGGATTTAGGCCCGCTTGGGCGTAAGCCTGACGCAGCGCGCGCTCTTGTCCCTCCTCGGAAGGTGCGAGTAGTCCGCGCCCGCGGCCGTCGTTGCTCAGGCCGACGCCGCGAATCACGCCAAGCACGTTGCTGCGGGAAGCCAGAGCGTCACTCAACCGCTGAAGTACGACAAAAGCCGCACCTTCGGCGGGGACGAGTCCGTCGGCGTCCCGATGAAAGGGCCGACTTTGGCCGCTTTTGCTCATCGCCGACAAGGCGCAAAAGCCGACGTGGATGAACAGATCGTCCGCCTGGTTGACCGCACCGGCCACCATGACGTCGGCGCGCCGGTCGTGAAGCGCGTCGCAGGCCAATTTGATGGCGTAAAGGGAAGACGCACACGCGGCGTCCAGGGCCATGGTGGGCCCCCCAAGCCCGAGGGCTGCCCCGGCGAGATGCGCGGGCAACCCCGAGTGAAAGCGGTTGCGCGCGTGGGGTCGCTTAAGCTGAGAAAACGCTGGGCTTGCGCGGGTGGCGCCCGACCAATGCGCGTCCGCCCACACGCTTTCTGCGTAAAGAGCCATGGCCCCCGACGGAAACGACAGGTTGCCCAAGATGAGGCCTGTTGTCCCACAATGGGCCGAAGAGTTCTCTCCGGTCGGGCCGCTTGGAAATGCGTCGCGAAGCGCCTCGCGTACGCCGTGGAAGGTCATTTGGAAGACCGGATCGAGGGCCCGAATCTCGCCTGCGCCCAGCGAAAAACCAGTGGGATCGAAGATTGCATCAAAACCTATGACGTAGCCGCCCGCGTCGGACCACGTGCGGTCCTTGGCGTTTGCGACCGTGCCCATGGC
>CAMCKZ010000172.1 GCA_945875545.1 Polyangium aurulentum
TGAAAAACCGCACCGATGGCCAAGTGGAGATGCTCGTGGAGGGCGAAGAAATGGCGCTACGCGACATGAGCCAGTGGGCCCAGCATGGCCCGTCGGCGGCGCGCGTGGAGCACGTGGACGTGCGGTGGAAAAACTACGCGGGTGACCACGACGACTTCGAAATTCGCGAGTGACCCTCGCGAAAGGTGCGCCGGGAAAACCCGCGGGCGTCGGCGCAGCGGCAGTCCGCCTCCCGGCGCGACGCGGAATCGTTGAAAGCACGTGCGCGTAACCCTTGACGTCCGGCGCGCAGCCCTCTCTCGTGGGCCCATGGCTCGTCCGCTCGTTTTCTGTGCCCTCGCTTCCGCCTCGCTCGTTTCGGCCCTGTCCGTCGCCGCCTGCGCCCCCGCAATCGTGCCTGCCCTCGTGCCTGCCGTCGTGCCCGTTGCCGGCGCTGGCCTCGTCATCGCGGAGGAAAACACGAACCAACTTCGCCTCGATTCGCAAGGTCGCAGAGTTTCGCGCGGCGCCTACGAGGGCCACGGACTAGACAGCGTAACACCAGAAATACTCGCTAAATTCCCAGTGAAACCCCTGGACGCGCGTCTCTCTCGCGCCCTGAGCCTTTTGCAAGATGTGCGAAGTCCCGGCGGGGCGCAAATGAGCCGCGACGGGAAAAGTTTGGCGTTCGGGTGGGCCGTGACCGGAAGCCCGCAAGCGTGGCGCCTGGCCCAAGCTGGGGCGCAACCCGTGCAGCTCACGGGCGGCGAAGATCGCACCGGGGTCGTAGGCGAAACGCGAGACGGCACGACGCTCATTCTTTCGCGCGATCGGCGCGGCGAAGAGAACCCCGGCATCTACACCCAGGCGAAGGCCGGCGGCGCCCTCGTGAGCGTCTTCCACGAAGTCGGAATCCAGGCGATTTTCAATGGATTCACGCCGGATGGCAAGGCTCTTTACTACGCGGCGAACGACCGAAAAAAAGACAGTTACGCCATCTACCGCTTCGATCTGGCGAAGCGCACGCGCGAACTTGTGTTCGACGAAGACGGCATTTGGAACTTCACCGACGTGAGGGCCGACGGGGCCGCGTTGCTCGTGAAGTCCACCGGTTCTCTGTCGCGCGAGGTCTACCTTTTCGACCCCATCTCCAAGAGCAAGACACCGCTCTTCGGCCTCGGTGAAAAGGAAGAGTACGCGGTCCACTTTGCTCCAACACCGGGCGCATACTTCGTACTTACGAACGCTAGGTCAGATAAGCGTCGCGTGTATCTTACGAAAGACGGAGCCTATACGCCAATTACCGCCGAGGCCCTTGGCGACATCGACGGAATGGTCCTCGACGACCAGCGCAAGCGTCTTCTTATCAGCGAAAATGCAGGCGGTTCGTCGCGCGTTCACGCCTTCGACGCCGCGACCCTCAAGCCGGCCGCGCTGCCCAAGCTGCCCGATGGCGACAACCTTTACTGGGGCGTGCCCTCCGCCGACGGCCGATTCGCGCCGCTCTCCGTCGATGACGGCCAGCGCGCCGCACGTTTTTTTGTGATCGATTTCAAGAGCGGAAAGGTCGCCGAGTGGATGACCCCATCGATGCCGGAACTCGATGCTTCGCGTTTCGTTCGCGCGACCCTCGAGAGCTACCCCGCCGCCGACGGCACCGCGATTCCGACCTTCGTTCGCATGCCGCCCGCGTGCGTCAACGCCGCGTGTCCCGTCGTGGTGCAGTTTCACGGCGGCCCGGAGGGACAAACGCGCCCAGGTTTTAGTCCCGGGGCCCAGGCCTTTATGGACGCGGGATTTGTCCTCGTGGAGCCCAATGTGCGCGGCAGCGACGGGTACGGCAAAAAGTGGATCAGCGCCGACGACGGCCCGAAACGCCTTGATATTATTGGAGATATTCGCGACGCGGGCGTGTGGGCCAAGCAGCGCTTTGGCCACAACGGGGTGACCCCGAAAGTTGGCGTATATGGCGGGTCTTACGGCGGCTACTCGGTTCTCATGGCCATGACGATGTTCGCGGGCACGTACGACTGCGGCGTGGATGTGGTGGGCATCTCCAGCCTCGTCACATTTCTTGAAAACACGGCCCCGTATCGCCGCGCCCTCCGCGTCAGCGAATACGGCGACCCGGTGAAAGACCGCGAGGCCCTGATCCAGCTCTCACCGACGACCCACGTCAGTCTCGCGAAGGCGCCGCTCCTCGTGCTGCAAGGCGCCACAGACCCGCGCGTGCCCGTCGGCGAGGCCATTCAAATCCACGAGGCTTTTTCCAGTCGAAAGATTGCATCGGAACTCATGATCTTTCCTGACGAAGGCCACGGCGCGCAGAAAAAAGAGAACCGCGTCAAGATGATCGGCCACGCTCTGGCGTTCTTCGAGAAGCATCTCAAGAGCGCGCCGTAACGCCGGAGATGCGTGCAGTCAGCACCGGTATTACCGGTGATGCAGCGCGTATATGTCTCACACATACATGGTGTTTTGAAGCGCGTATCAGGGCTTGGGTCCGGTCGCCGGCTCGGGCGTCTTGAAGCGACGGCCGGCGCTACACTTGTGGCCGAATCGAACGCGCGTCGTGTCTACCGGCGGCGCGGTGATCGCCACCGTCAACGGCGGCACCTCGAGCCCACCCACGCGCGAACCGCACGTGGACGTCCTCGACCTTCCGTTCGGTGGAGACCTGGGATTCTTCGGCTGGCGACGCCTTCACGGCCCCTTCGTCATGGCGAAGCCCTATGCGCGGTTCGGCCAGGCTGACTTCGACGGCTCGTTTGCGAGCATCGGGATCGGGCCCGCCGGAAACTACCAAATCACGTCCGGCTGGCTGGGCGCGAAGGCCGATCCCGCGCGTTTCGGGGCCGGCGGTGAGGTCGCGGGAACTTTCTTTCGCGAGATTGCCGCAGTGCCGGATGCCACACAATGCGGGAGCAAGTTTCAGGGCCTCGAGGACTACCTTGGCGGCGCATCTACGAGTCAGCCCTTGGCACCGGATGCAGAAGTGATCAATCTTTTGGCCCAGGTCATTGGCAACGCGTCGACCGGGCCCAAGGACGAGCTTGGATTTGCGTCCAACGCTGCCGAGACCATCTTTCGCCGGCTCGCGACGAATCCGCGTCCCTTTGAGAGTTCGGCTCTGACGAACGGCTGCGCCAACTACCGGCCCGTGTACATCGCCCAACACGTGCGCACGCGAAGCGATGTGCGCCTCGCGACGGCCGCCCAGGCACCGAACGTTCGCTGCTTCCTCACGGGCATCGATGGCGATTGGCAGGGGTCCCTCGCTGCGCCCCAACCGCTGGCCGAGATTTACGTGGACGGGAACAAAGAACTCCACTTGCGCGTCATTCCTCGAGATGTCATTGGGGCGTCCGCGTCCTGCGTGGAGCTTCGCCGATGAAATTACCTATCAACGGAGCCCTCGCGCTCGCAGCCCTTCCCCTCCTCGTGTCGTGCGGGGCCGTTGTGCCCGATCCGGTCGCCGAGGGGGCGAAGGATACCTACGTGATTCACATGGTGGTCGGATCAAGCGGCCTTCCCGACGTGGACAGGGTCTATGCTGCTTCCCTGGCGCTGGACCTCACGGCACCGGAGCTGTCCCTCGAGTGGGGCTGGGGGACGACCGACCCGGCGCCGGGTCGACTTTATGGGCAAGTTCAAAGGCTTTGGTACCCCCACAACGACACGGCCCACCTTCTTCCGCGCGAAGGCGGGCCGCTCGACGAATGCAGCGAAGCCGTCGCGCAGGTGCGTCTGCCTTTTCTGAATGCCAACGTGATGCCGTACGACGCCGTGAAGCTGCGCTCGGTTCGCCTGGATTTTCGCGCGCGCCTCATCGACCAAGTCGACGGCAC
>CAMCKZ010000173.1 GCA_945875545.1 Polyangium aurulentum
TTTGGTCACCAAGCGATCGAGGCCCGAGGCAATTTTTGCCTTGCCCTTTTCAGCGTGGGCGAGCGACGCATCGGCGAGAAAAACTTGGAGACCATACGCAGCGCATACTTGAGCAATACCCCCGCCCATCTGCCCCGAGCCCACCACGCCAATTGTTCGAAAGCCTGCAATTTCGCTCATGTTTATCTCCACTTGTGCCCAGAAGTGCCTCCCTAACACGCCTCGATGGGCGCGCGCGGCACCCTTCGGCTAATCGCCGTCGGGGGTTTCACCGCCGGAGTCCGCGGGCAGCTTGCTCGTAAAAATACGCGGCGCACTGCCCATGCGCGGAATCGTGGGCATCTCCCCTGCCCCTTCGAGGGCCGCGGGCGGAACACTGGAAAATCCCTCGATGCCAAGCGCATGACGGCCATCGAGAACGCGAAAGATTTCGTCTCCCGCGATGCGTTCGAGAACCCCGCGCAGGTCGCCCGCGAGCGGCGATTCCAGAAAAAGTCGTTCGCCGGTTTCAGGAGACGTACACTCGATGCGCACCAAATGCAGAAAGAGCCGATCGAGGGAGTGGCGCTCTTGAAAATACCGGTTCGACGGGCTGTGGCCGAAGCGCTCATCGCCCAATATGCCGTGACCAAGCGAGGCCATGTGCCGGCGTAGGGCATGGGTGTCGCCCACTTCGGCGACGATGCGCACGAGGCTGTGGCCCGCCGCGATGGCCAGTCGCCGGTAGCGCGTTCGCGTGATCCCCGAGTCGCCAATACGGCCCGTATATGTTTTATGTATTACGCCTTTAAGTGGTGTTAATCCCCTGGCGAGCGCGATGTAGACCCGGCGCGTATCCGCGTCCGCAAATGCCTCGATCCAGGCCTCCGCGTGCTCTGGTGAGCGGCCAAAAACGACAGCGCCGCTGATGCCCGGGGCCAAGTCAAAAACATGCCGCGCGTGGGCGAAGCCTTCCATGAGCTGCACCCGGGCCAAGAGGTGCGTCGCGGTGGTGACGGAAGGCACCGTGGGTTCGTGGGCAGATTTATCGACGACCACCATCGTGGCGGTCTCCGCGATGACGTGCGGCGAGAGCAACGGACGTCGATGAAGTACGGCGATTGTCTCGACTTCGTCCGTGAGCGGGATGAGATCGTAGGGTGCCAGCGACGTTGTGTGAAGCCCCAAGAGCGCCAAGTGATCGAGGTCGCGGGTGAGGGTGTCGGGGTCGCAAGACACGTAGACCAGAGTAGGCGTCGATAACTTTGCGAGAGCCTCGCGCACCAGAGGATGGAGACCCCTTCGAGGCGGATTTACCAGCACGAGCTCGAAGGCCTCGGCGCGTTTGACCAGGGCCGAAAGCACCTCCGCGGCGTCCCCCGCCATCGTCACGATAGGCAGGTTTTTCCCTAGCGCAAACTCATTCAGGTACCGGAGCGCGGGGACAAACGAATCAACCGTCGTGACCTCGAAGCCGCGGGCCGCGAGGGCGATTGCGAGCACGCCGCTGCCGCCGTAGACGTCCAAGATTTTCGCGCCGGGCCTGAGCCCCTCGGTGTGCCCCAAAAGCACCCGCTGGATACGTGCAGACTGCACACGATGGGCCTGAACGAACGCGCCGAACGTCGCAGGAAACTCGGCCTCGCCGATGCGATCAAGGGTGTGGGCGGTGCCCGCGAGGAGGGCTGTGTGACCGCCGAGAACCTGGGGGCTGACGCCGTCGTGGTGATTGATAGCGACGCCAATCACCAGTGAATTACCGCGCAAAAGCTCGTTCGCGAAGGAGACAAAAAGGGCCGAGGCATCACCCTCTCCGGCGGTGACGACAAGCGTGACGAGGACGCGCGGTTCCGCAAGGCCCGCATGCGCGACCACCTCGCGAAGGTCGATGGCGCGAAGGACCCACGAGCCACAACCTGCGGCCCCAAGAGTGTTTTTGAACCGCGGGAGCGACGCGCGCAAATGGGCCGCCACGTGGGCGATGGCGGGCGCGAGGACGAGGCATTCGGGGATGTCGACGACGACGTGATCACCGGTGCCGTCGGCCTCGGGTTTTGCGAAAAGGCCAAGCTCGGCGGATGGCCCAACCATGAGCTTTGCGCGGGTTCGGTAAGCGATTTCACTGGGTGCGGGCACAACGCCGGCCACAATCCACCCGGCGTTCTCGGCGTACCGGCCCGCGGCCTTCACGACCCGCAAGCGCTTGTGCTCGAGCCTTTCGCTCGGCAATAAATCGATGAGTGGGCACCCGGAACAGGTTGCGGCGTGCACGCAAAAATCAGCCGGCCCGATCAACGCGCCCGATGCAAATTCGCTTGTAAACTTCGCAGAAAGGAATGCCATAAGTAGCCGATTTTCGTAGCACACGTGGGCCAAAAATACCCCCGGCGCGCGTGGCTCTGCCCCTCGTCTTTCATGTTAGCGTCGCCGTTTATGCGGATTCTCATGATCTCCGCCGAGCTCGAATCGTTCGCGCGCTCGGGCGGTCTCGGCGATGCGGTAGAAGGCCTTGGGCGGTCCCTCGCGCGCCTCGGTCACGACGTCGCTCTGGTGACCCCACGCTACGGAAACACGAAAATTCCCTGGCCCGCCTCTCGCTGGACGGAGCGGCTGTCGGTTCATCTTGGCCTCGGCGCGGCCCCGATTTCCATCGGCGTCTTGGAGGTTTTTGTGCCCACGGGCGGTCACGGGCGACTCCGTGTACTCCTCATGGACGAAGACTTTCATTTCGGTTCGCGCAACGGCCTGTACGGCGATCGTTACGGAGGCTTCGGAGACAACGAGAGGCGGTTTGCCATTCTCTCCCAGTCGGCTTTGCGCGCCGCCGACGTGCTGTGGACGGGAGCCGGGGCATCGCACCGCGGCCCCGATGTTTTGCATGCGCACGATTGGCACGCGGCCCTTTCCCTCGCCTACGCGCGAACGACCATGGGCGAGCGTTGGGCGCACATTCCCCAGGTTTTTACCGTTCATAATCTCGCGTATCAGGGGGTTGTCAGCCCGCGAACCCTCGCCGATGTCGGCCTTCCGATCGAGCTTTACAAGCCCCATCTTTTTGAACATTTTGGCGCGGCGAATTTTCTCAAAGGGGCCATTGCCCTCGCCGACGCCGCCACCACCGTGAGCGAAAGTTACGCGCGAGAAGTGCAGACTGCAGCTTTCGGTTGCGGCCTCGATGGCTTTCTGCGGGCCATGCGCCACAAGTGGTCGGGCATCGTCAACGGCATCGATGTGGATCGCTTCGATCCCGAATCCGACAGCGTTTTGCCTGAACGTTTCAACGCGTCTGACCCGGGCCCCGCCCGAGCCCGCAATCGCCATGCCCTTCGCCAAGAGGTGGGCCTTCGCACCGACCGGGGTGGCCCGCTTTTTGGGTGCGTCTCACGCCTCACGAATCAAAAAGGCATCGACACCATCGTCGAGGCGGCGCCGAGCATGATCGACGGCGGCGGTCAACTTGTGTTTCTCGGCACCGGCGACGACGACTTGGAACGGTCGATCGCGCACCTCGCGCGGCGGTATCCTGGGCACATCGCCGCCCGCCTTCGCTTCGACGGCGACCTCGCGCGGCGCATCTACGGCGCGTCCGACTTCATCTTGGTCCCCTCCCGCTTCGAGCCCTGCGGACTCACACAACTGTACGCACTGCGCTACGGCGCGATTCCCATCGTCACCTCCGTTGGCGGCCTGCGAGACACGGTGGAGCCCATGTGGGCAGACCATTCGCGAGGCACCGGCATCCACATCGGCGACGCGACAGGCAGCGAAGTGGCGTGGGGCGCGCGCCAAGCGATGGCGCTGTACCACAA
>CAMCKZ010000174.1 GCA_945875545.1 Polyangium aurulentum
GTGCGCGAGTGCGCGATGGTGACGGTCGCATCTTGCGCCAGAAGGAGCTGGGCCATGGGTTTTCCCACGATATTCGAGCGACCGATGACTATTGCGCGCGCCCCCTTGAGGGTCACCTCGGTCTCGCGCAAGAGCCGCATTGCCCCGAGAGGTGTGCAGGGCACCAGCGCCGATTGGCCCGTCGAAAGACGACCCACGTTGATCGGGTGAAATCCGTCGACGTCTTTCTCTGGCGGGATCGCCAAAAGCACCGTGCTCTCGTGAATGTGCTTCGGGAGCGGAAGCTGAATCAAGATGCCATCGACGGTGTCGTCGGCGGCGAGGGCAGCGACCATGGCGAGCAGTTCGGCCTGGGTCGTGCTCGCGGGCAGCCTGTGCAATCGCCCTCGAATACCGACCTCGATCGCGGCTTTTTCCTTGTTTCGCGTGTAGACCATCGATGGCGCGTCGTCGCCGACGAGAATCACGTCGAGCCCTGGCACTTTTCCGTAAGTGGCGTGAAACGCGGTGACTCCTTCCTTCACCTCGCCCCGAACTTTTTCCGCGATGGCCTTGCCGTCGATGATGCGTGCGCTCATGAACGCAACGGGTAGTCGCGCCCGCGGAACGATGAAAGAGAAACGCGATCGTGGTAACGTCGAGCGATGCTTCGCCGGCTCTTTGCCTCCGCCGTTTTACTCTCTGTCGCGGCTTGCTCGAGCCCGCCGCCTGCCTCTTCGGCCGGTGCGGTGGCCGACATTCCCAACGACTGCGGCCTGGATTTTCGCGAGTGGGATTCGTACATGCAGACCGGCCGCTGCGCCGATTTTGCCTCGTGCGCACTGCAATGCACCGCGGCCTGCGCCGAGCCCGCCGCTCCCTTCCGCTGCCCCGCCATGCGCCCCTGGAACGAGATGGCTCATAGCAAAGCCTGCGCCGTTTGGGACGGCACCTACCCGGCGGCTACGCCCGGCAATTGCGTCGCAAGTGCCCCGTCCGGCGACGCCGTGAAGCCGTTTGGTCGAGACGCCGCGAATGGCAAGCGTTTTTACATGCCGGATGGCCATTGGGTGGAGCCGGCGGGGGTCACGGCCAGGCTCGATCTTCCGCAGCAACTGAGTTCGTTCGGCATCGAATTGATACGCGTGCAAGGTACACGCTTCGCTGTGGCGACGGACTCGGGCGTCATCGACAACATGCTCTGGGTTCTCGACCTCGACAAGCTTTCCGCGGGGGAAAATCCACTGGTTGGCTCCCATGTGTTCAAGCGGCCCAACTCCCTTTACCAGGGCCTCGTCGCCACGAACGAAGGTCGCATTTACGCCTCGGGCGGCCCCGACGGGATTGTGTACGCGTTCGATGTGAGCGTCACAACGGGCGCCCTAACGCGCCGGCGCGATCTCGATATTGATCTCGGGCCCGCCACGACCGGATCGATTTCTTCGTCGTCACGGTGGTTCGCAGGGGCGATGGCGATCGGGGAAAATGGAGCAAAATTGCTGGTGTTGCCCAGCACCGGTGAGCGCGTGATCAAGGTGATTACCCTCGCCACCAAAGACGTCACCACGATGGAGTTCACGGCCCAAAACAGCGGTGAAGAAACCTTCTCGCTCGTTGCCGACCCGGGCGACGCGGCGGGCCTTCGCTTTTACGCCACGCGCCTCGATTCGCGCACCCTCGTGCGCTTCGACCTAGGAACGGGGGCCATCGACCGAACGCTCCAAGTAGGGAAAAATCCTCAAGGAATCGCATTTTTGGGCACGAAACATCTCGTCCTGGCGAACACCGACGACGACGAAATCGTTCTCTTCGACGCGGCCTCGGGCACCGTCGTCCAAAAAATTCGCCTCGGATCAGACCTTCTTGGGGTTGGTCCGTCGGTCTTTGAATTCGATGCAGACCGCAAGCGTTTGTACGTCGTCGAGGCCAACCGAAATGCCGTCGCGGTCTTCTCCTACGACGCCTCCATCGAGGGAGAAGGGGCCGCTCCGCTTCGCCTTTTGGGCGAAGTGCCCACGGGGTACTGGCCGACAGCTGTGCGCGCGAGGCCCGACGGAAGCCTGGTTATTCTCACGGGAAAGGGTCTTAGCAACGGGCCCGATCTCGTCAGCTCGGGCCTCTCCGGAGGCAACGCTCCCGAGTTCATGCGAAGCACGGTTCACGCGGTGCCCATGCCCACAGCCGAGGCCCTCGTGGGCATGACCGAGACGGTGCGCCTCTCGCGGTTGGCGCGCCCGGAAGACGGTTTTCCTGCGGTCGATTGCAAAGGCCAGGCGAGCGACTTTCCGATTCCGCCGACGAACACCGGGGCACCGAGTCCGCGCATCGATCGGGTGGTTTTCATTGTGCGCGAAAACAAAACTTTCGACATGATTTTTGGCGATATGGGAGGCCTCGATGGCGACCCGAGCCTCGTCGCAGCGCCCGGCCGAATGGACGAAATATGGGCAAATACCCGTAGTATCGCGCGTACTTTCACCAACTTCGACAACTACGCCATCGCCGCCGAACAGTCGCTTCAGGGCCACGTGCTCACGACCCACGGGCGCAGTACCGACTGGATCGAGCGCACGTGGAATCACACCTGGGGACGCGGCGCGCGCGGCCCAAAAGCCGGCGTCGATCTTGGCGTCGGATCGCCGCGCGAGGGCTCCGCGTTCGCATGGCTCGAACGCTTGGGCATCGACTACGATGACATGGGCGAGATCGTCGGCGGCTCCACCAAACTCGACAAACGGTACCCGGGGATCTTCTACACGCTCAACGAACCCGACACCCACAAGGCCTGTTATGTGGCGGCTCGAACGAGGGCCGCGTGTACGCTAAAACCCTTTAGTTACGTGCTGATGCCCAACGATCACACCGCCGGGTATTCCACCGGTGCGCCCGCGCCTGAAGTGTACATTGCAGTCAACGACGAGGCCACGGGCATGGTCGTCGATGCGGTGAGTCGGTCGCCGTATTGGAAAAGCACCCTCGTCATCGTGACCGAAGACGACCCGCAAAACGGCGCCGACCATCGCGATCTGCACCGCACGCCGTTCTTCATGGCGTCGCCTTGGGTGAGGCGCGGATACGTGAGTCACACGCGCATTTCACCCGCGACCGTTTACAAGATTCTCGCGCACGTGTTCGCGAAGCCCTACCTGAACCAAGACGTCGCCGACGTGGCAATTCCCTACGATGCCTTCACAAGTACGCCGGACTACAGTCCCTATACGTATACCACCCGAAAGGTGGGGTCTGCATGCAACAAAGGGGGAACGGCGAGGGCCGCCCTTGCAGACTCTTGGGACTTGAGCGAGCCCGATGAAGCTCCCGGGCTCGGGCAACAGGTCATGGAGCGCATGCGCGAAATCAGCGGGGTGTGCCGAGACAGCGCGCCGGTCGCCAAATAGTTCGAAAGAGTGCAAGACAGAAACGCCGTAAGAGGAAGCGACCGATGACCCAAGAGATGCCCGACTGGAACGCCGCCGATGTGGTCGCTGATCCCTATTCGACCTACCGAAAACTTCTGGATAACCAGCCTTTTTACTGGGATCCAAAGGCCGACGCGTGGACGGTGCTGGGCCATCGCGACATCTCTCGCATGCTCAAAGATCCGCGATTTTTGACCAACCGCCTGAAGGTTTTTCTCCCAAGAATTCCCGAAGACACACGGGTGCGGTTGAAGCCCCTGCTCGATATCATGGGGCACTTCATGGTCTACCTCGACCCGCCGGAGCATGGCCGGTTGCGAACGCCCGTCGTCAAGGCGTTCGACACGCGCGTGATCAAGAACTGGCGAGCGCGCATCGAGGTCGT
>CAMCKZ010000175.1 GCA_945875545.1 Polyangium aurulentum
CGCGGTCTCGTCATCAAGACCAATCACCTGGCCACCGGTCTTTCGGGCGATATTCGTATTCTGGGTCGCCGCGTGGAGGATCACGAACGCGAACAGTTGCGAAAAGGTGCGGCGGGCATCGTCGTCGGCGCCATCGTCGGGCTCATCGCCGTGAAGCTCGCGTGGGACGCGAAAGTCGAGGGAACCCGCGCGGAACTTGAGCGCCGCGGTGCCGATCTGGCCCTCGCGAAACAGGAGCTCAAGGCCACGCTTGACCGCGAGAGCGAGCGGCTGCGGGCCGAACAAGTGGCCTCAGAATTGTGGGAACTGCTTCGCGATGGAAAACGCGCCGAAGCCATCGCCCGCGCGGACGAAGCGCTGAAGGAGCCGTTCACCAAGGCCGAACGCGCTTTCCTGCAAAATGGCGTCGATAAGGCGCGCGATGAGCTCGCCCACATGCTCGCGCTCCGGGCACAAGACAACCTCCGCGCGGCGCATTTTGAAGACGCCGCAGCCGCCTTTGAGGGCTCGCTCAGCGCCCGAAATCGACCGCCCGCGTCGCAGCGACTCCAGGTGCAACTGGCTGAAACTTATCGCCATTTGCGGCGGTACAAAGATGCCCTCGCGCTGATTGAGCCGCTCGTCGACGGTGCCATCGAGGCCGAGGCCCAAGACTTGGCGCTTCACCAAAAAGCCTGGGTCGAAATGGATTCCCATGACTGGGAGGCGGCCAAATCGTCGTGGCGCACGCACCAACATCGGTTTCCGGACTCACCGCGCCGAGGCGAGGCGTTTGTGCACCTCAAACAGCTCATCGAGATTCATCCCGATAGAGAAAACGGACAGGCACGCTAGCAAGACCCTCGCGTTGGAAATTTGCAAGAGCCCGAGAGGTTAGCCCCTTTTCGGCGAGGGTCACGCCACGAGCGTTCGATACGCTTGCGTAACCTTTTGAAAACGTTCAGAAAGATGTTGCCGCTCCTCCGTCGACGAGCCCTGATTCGTGTCGGGATGAAACGCGTGGGCGAGGCGCCGAAACGCGCGCTTCACGTCCGCTGCGTCGGCACCGGGACGAAGACCCAAGGTCTCGTACGCTCGGTATTTTGCAGGATCCAAGAATGGCGGCGTCGCACTCGGCGCCTTCGAGGGCGCGGCGTACTCGACCCGGGGAGCCAAAGGCGTGAGCACCGCATCGGGCGGAACCTCTTTGTAGCCCAGCGCATCGCGCAGCTCCGCCGGCGACATGTAGTCCTCCGGGCACAGGCCGGACAGCGCACTCAGTGTGAGTGGAGGCCGTGTGGCCACACGAAAACGAATGTTCGCATCCGGGAGCAGCTTCAGAACGTTGATGCGCTCGAGGAGCTGCCGTCGCAGGGCTACTTGCACCATGGTCGGCGACACGCGCTGCTCTTCCACCAGCACTTCACCAAGCTTTCGGTTTTCCGAAAGGGCGCGCCGAAGGGATTTGCGAAGCGAATCTTCCGCACACGCATTCATGCGCCGAAGCACGTCGGCGAGGGATGGAGTTGGGCCCGCCGCTTCGACCGCACACACAAGTCCGTCGACGAACGCGATGCGGTGCACCTCGAATTCGTGGCGCGAAACCTCCAATACGCCCGTGGTGCGCGCCGCATGAAGGACGCCGAGGACCATGGTCAGAGACGAACCGCGAAGGCGCCCGGGAAGTTGCATCTCTAGGATCGGTAAACAAAACCACGACGCGGGCCAACTTCATCGCGGCAGCCATTGGGCAGTAAATAGCCAGCCAATGACCGCGCCATGTTTACCATATGTCCACCATATGGTATGCGTATCACACAGCTGCAATAGGCGTCGGCGCTGGTTGCGCGCTTGGCGCCGTCTTGGTCTTGGCACCCGAAAAACCTTGGGCCAGGTGGTCTTCGCCGCGGGAGGCAGCCAGGGCGACTTGCCGCTCGCGCTCGGCAAAACCCTCTCGGCGCTCATCGGTGTGCATCGAAACGCAGTGGCGGCAACTGACACCCTCCACGTAGCCTGCGAGCTCGAGATCGCTCGGCCGCAACGGCATGCGGCAGGCGTGGCACATGACCGCCGTGCCGGGCGCGAGGTGCTCGTTGACCGCGACGCGCTGATCGAAGACGAAGCACTCGCCGTGAAAGCTCCCCTGCCCCGGCTCGACGTCTTCGAGGTACTGCAAAATGCCGCCTTGAAGATGGTGCACGCCTTCAAAGCCCGCTTGCAAAAGAAACGACGTGGCCTTCTCGCAACGGATGCCGCCGGTGCAGAAAAGAGCGAGTCGCTTGGGTTTTTGCTTGTCAATGAGGGGGCGAAGCGTGCGTTCGACCCAGGCCGGAAACTCGCCAAAACTCTTGGTGAGGGGATCGATGGCGCGTTCAAATGTTCCGAGTTCGAACTCAAAATCGTTGCGCGTATCGACGACCAAAGTTTCGGGATCGCGAATGAGGGCGTCCCAATCGCGCGGCGCCACATAGGTGCCCACAACCTCCCGCGGATTCACCTGCGGGCAGCCCATGGTGACGATTTCGCGCTTGATGCGCGCCTTGAACCGGTTGAAACCCTGGGCCTTGGACCAGCTTAATTTTGCCCCAAGATCGGCGAAATACCTGTGGGATCGCAGCTCGCCAAGAAATGTGCGCACGCCGGCTTCGGGGCCGCAAATGGTGCCGTTGATGCCCTCTTGCGCGATGAGCACTGTGCCGCGAACGTTGCCCGACACGGCCCAAGACTTGAGTCGATGGGTCCACGCCTCGAGGTCATCGAGGGCTATAAACTTGTAGAATGCAGCTACAAGAAATCCCTTGTCGCCGCTCGCGGGCGCTTCGCTCGGGGAATCCATTTTCGTGTCCACGGTGACCGCACCTTTCCCTCTGGCAGGCCCCGAGTCAAGCCCGCGATCGACCGACCGTCGTTGCCGCAACGCGCTCATTTGACCCGCTTTTTTACAGCCTTTGCGCGCGGCGGGATGGTCACAAATACCGCCCCGGACGCGTGTTCGCACCGGAGCGTGGTGGGCACGTCCGTGGCCTCGCACCGGCGCGGGGGCCAGAGGTCTTGGACGCCCGGGTCCGCATCTTTTGGCAGCGTGAGCCGTTCCACCGCGCTGCCGTGTGCCACGACGAGCCCCACCTTCGTCGCCAATGCGAGAGGCCGCGCGGCGAACATTCTTGCGCCCTCTGCGCCGGGAAAAAACCGCCGTGCCGTCGGAGCCTCAACTCCCGCGTCCGTCTCCGTTTCGCCGCGCTCAATCGCGATGAAAACCCCGCGGACAAGCACGAGGACACCGTGCGGAAGCGAGCGTAAAACCTGGTATTCCGCAGGTGCCAGCGTTTCGATGGTGCAGCCGCTGCCCGCGCCCCGTCGGCGCTCGGACCTCATCGGCAACGGCACGTCAAAGCCCCGGCCCTGGGCCGTTTCCACCCGCGCAGAAAGGCTTCCGGTGCACCGGTCGTCGACGGATCGCACAGCCCACGCCGCGGCCTCCGCTGGGCTCGCCGCGAGCACGCCCGCATCGGCAACGCCATCGAGCACGCCCGCATCTTCGCCGCCCCGATTGGCACCTTCGTCGAGGCGTGCGTCGGCAAATGCCCGCTCCGGTGCAAGTTTTTCCAAGGCTTTTTCCAGGGTAATCGCCTCTGGACCGCGCACCCGGTCGCCCGCGAGTTGCCCGGCCCACAAGAGCGCATCGGCGCGTCGAAAAGTCGCTTTGCGTTCCAAACTGTCGACCGCTTCGCCCCACATTTTGGCGTCGCACGGTTCCAGGCGGCCGCCGTGTTCCACCTTCACGAGCGG
>CAMCKZ010000176.1 GCA_945875545.1 Polyangium aurulentum
ACCGCCAAACGCACGGCAATGTCGTGCAAAATCGCTTGTGAAACGCCGGTATCGACTTCGGGAACCAAGCGGTTGGCGCCCCCACTATAGGTTTTCCATAGGCCCTGCATCGCCGACGGCTTTCGGTTGAAGTCTCCCTTTCGGGCGTCTTCGAGGGCTTCGTCGAGGGCTGATTTTCGTTGCGCAGCGATGCCTTCGCACTGCTCTTTTGAGACCTTGCCCATGGCCACGAGGCGCTTCACGTACATCTCGCGAACGGTCGGCTTCTTGTCGATGAGCGCGTACATTTTTGGCTGCGTGAAGCGCGGCTCGTCGCCTTCGTTGTGGCCATACTTACGGTAACAATACATGTCGATCACGACGTCTTGTTCGTAACGCTGGCGGTAGGCAACGGCCAAGCGAGAAACCTGAATGACGGCCTCGGGGTCTTCGCCATTCACATGAAAGACGGGAACTTTGAGCATGCGCGCGATGTCGGTGCAGTAGCGGGTGGAGCGCGAGTCCCAGTAGTTGGTGGTGAAGCCAATCTGGTTGTTGATGACGAGGTGAATCGTGCCGCCGGTGGCGAAGCCTTCGAGGTTCGTGAGGTTCAAGGTTTCGGGGACGACGCCCTGACCCATGAACGCCGCATCGCCGTGCACGAGGAGCGGCATCACGATTCCGCGGCCCTTATTTTTGCGATCTTGCTTGGCCCGAACGCGCCCCTCGACGACGGGGTTTACCCACTCCAAGTGACTGGGATTAAAGCACAAAGAGAGGTGAACCGTGTGGCCCGTATGGGTCTTGCGTTCACTCGAATACCCCAGGTGGTACTTGACATCTCCGGAGCCGATAAAGCGCTCGGGCTGTTTGTCGTCGAAGGCCGCAAAGATCTCACGAACATTTTTGCCCATGATGTTTGCAAGGACGTTGAGACGCCCGCGGTGCGCCATGCCCACGACGACCTCGGCGACGCCCTGTTGCCCGGCGTTCTCGATGATGCGGTCGATGAAGACGATCATCGACTCGCCGCCCTCGAGGCTAAAACGCTTGGAGCCGACGTAGTTCTTGTGAATGAATTGCTCGAAAATTTCCGCGTCTGTCAGCTTTGTTAGGGCGTCGAGGCTTTCGGCGACCGAGAGCGTGCACCGGTTTTGCGACGACTCCATTTCGCGAAGCAGCCACGTGCGCGCGTCGTGGTCTTCGATTTGCGTGAACTCCACGCCGATGGACCCGCAGTACGTGGCCTCCAAGTGGGCCACAATTTCGCGCAGCGTGGCGCGCTCGCCGAGGCCGTGAATGCCCACGGTGGGGAAGGTTTGGTCCAAGTCTTCGGTGGCGAGCCCGAAGGTCTCCAAGGCCAGCTCACGCCGCGCCAACGAAGGCTCTTCAAGAGGGTTTATCGCTGCGTAAAGGTGCCCGCGCACCCGGTATGCGTTGACGAGCTGGTAGACGCGCCCTTGCAGCGCTGCGGCCTCGAACATGCCCGGCGCGGGGGCACCATCGATGACATCGCGAGACGAGCCCAATGACGGCGGCACGGCCTCGTGACGGCGCGGCGTTGGGGCCTCGTCGTTTGCGGGCGCGCCAGCGTGGCCAGCGTGGTCACCGTAGCAAGCGGCGCCGAGGCCAACGGCGTGGGCCGCAAAAAAGCCCTGCCAACTCTCGGAAACCGACCCGGGTGTGTTGACAAACCGAGCATGCAGCTCTTCGACGAGACCTGCGTTGATGCCGAATTCTTCGAACATGGAGGACGCCCCAGCGTGCGGGTGGGCGACGGCCCTCCCCAAAAATAGTCTTCGATCGTACAGCGAATCGCGGCCCGTGACGAGATCAAGGCGGGGATAAAAGCGACACTCCCGATTGAATGATTCACGACTTCGCTACGTCTGAGCCTCACCCGAAATGCGAAACTCGTCTTTGCTCAACCCCGCGATTTTTCCGCTGCTCTGTGGCCTTGCGGGTTCGTTCTCGCTGGGGTGCGCCCATGCGCCTTTGGTTGAGGCGCCGTCGCTGCCCCTTCGCAAAGTCGTTCTTTACCGCAACGGGGTGGCGTATTTTGAGCGCGACGCGGTCGTCTCTGCGCCAAACGTCGCGTTCCACGTGCGTGAAAGCGAGCTCGGCGATTTCCTCGCAAGCCTATCCATTCTTGAGGCCTCCGGGCGCACCGTGAAGGCCGCGGCGTATCCCGTCGAGGGTCTGATTTCTGCCCACAACTCTGCCCACAACCAAGGCGGCAATCCACTACGCGCTCGCACGGTCACGCTGGAACTCGACGGACCGCCAGGCAAGCTAGCCGTCGGCTATATTGCGCATTCCCCTGTATGGAAGCCGGCATACCGTGTTGTTATTCTAAAAGATGGCAAAGCGCTTTTGCAAAGCTGGGCTGTGATCCATAATCGGTCCGGAGAAGACTGGACGGACGTCAAACTTTCTGTCGTCACTGGCGCACCGTTGGCGTTCAGTTCCACCCTCGGCGAGGCGTTTATTCCCACGCGCCCGGTGCTTGACGACCGCGGCGATTCGGTCGCCGCAATTCCCACGGGAACGAGTGTCGCGGCAGCGGCGCCCACGCGCGAAGCCCGTTTTCATTCGAATGAAAAGAAGCGCGCCGGCGGGCCACGGTCAGCGGCGGCGGACGTGGCATCGGCGCGTCCGGGTGCAGCGCGGGCCTACGGGCTCTCTGGGGGCGGCGACTCCGGTGACGGCGAGGCGTTCGCCGCCTCCGCCCAAGAAGCCGATGCCTACGTGCCGAACGCGCCGCCCATGCCCATCGAGCAGGCGGCGGTGGCCCAAAGTGGGAGCATGTCGCGGTTTGATTTGCCCAGCGCAGTGACCGTTCCGAACGGCAGTGCGACGATGGCGCTGCTCACCGCGAAGGTCGTTAAGGGCGACGTGATTTTGCTTTTCGCGCCGGACGCCCGGGTCAACGAATCAAAGCAATTTCCTTGGCGTGTAGCTCGTTTTACGAACGAAGTGGGCGCGGCTCTTGAGCGCGGTCCGCTGGCGGTTTTTGGCCTTGGCGCGTTTCTCGGCGAGGGCGAAATGCCCGCGTTGATGGCCGGCTCCGACGCCACAATTCCCTTCGCCCTTGACCGCGGGGTTGTCGTGACCGCCCTTGCCACAAGCGACCCGGGTGCCTCGCGGGTTTGGGGAATTCGGGACGGCGGCCTCGTGCTCAAGAGCGAGCAAAAATACAAGACGCGCTACGAGGTGACGAGCGCCGCGGAGGTCGATGAAGAGCTGCGCATTCGGCACCAGCAAGCGCCGGGTTCCAAGCTGCAGGGCCCCGATGGCGTGAAGCTCGAACAGGAGTTTGGCAAATCCAGTGTGCTCGTGCCCCTAAAGGTTTTGGCGCACGGCAAATCGGCGATAGAAATCGTGCAAATATCCGAGTGGGAACACCGAGGCGAATGGTTTTCGCCCCAAGCCGAGATGGCGATGAAGGCCCTTCTCGCGGACCCAAAACTTGCGCCCGAGATGAAAGAAAAGCTTACGGGGCTGATGGGCATACGCGATCGCTTCGCGAAGTTTCGCCGCGACAAAGATGCAATCTACATGGAGCTTCAGGGGCTTGAGCAAGAGCAATCGGCGTTGCGCGCGAACTTGCAGAGCATCGAAAAAAATCCCCAAGCGGCAGACCTTCGTGGGCGCCTCGTGGACCGCCTTTCGAAAGCAGCGAGGCGCGCCGACGACTTGGCCAAACGCCGGATTGAATGCGATTTGGCGGAAAACCTG
>CAMCKZ010000177.1 GCA_945875545.1 Polyangium aurulentum
CCCACCGTTGCGCCAGAACCGTTGCCCTTTTTGCATAGGGGATTGAGCAGCCGCCCGACGAGTTTTGGAACCGCTTCGCCAAGCACTTTTTGCTTGTCGGCCATGGATGCGGAGTTGTCGATCGCGAAAAGGAGGTCGACTTTGTCGACTTGGGTGAGCTGCATAAAATAATCGGGGGACGGCAGGACCTCTGGCTGTGGCGCCCCCACCGTTGTTGTGGGGTTGCAGCCCCCGACAAGCGTGCCCACCAGCGCGATAGAAGCCCAGGTCCCAGGGCAAACGCGCGAGCGCCTCACGCGAACGTGTCGATTCATTCTCACGCCATTCCCCAATTAAATAGAGCGAAGCCGTTTGCCGTAGATACTTCGAACGGTTGGGTTTGCCGCATAGGACATTCAAACCACGAATCCGCGCGACAGGTCTACAAGCGCTTCCTTCAACTGTACCGGCATTCGGTCGATTTCCGCCCATCGCGGTCCGTGATTGAAGCTCGGGCCGCTCTCGGCATCGTTTCTGCTGCGCGATGGAACATACAGAATAATACCGCGACCATCGGCATCGATCGCGGCGACCGTCGCGCGCAGGTTGTGGCCTCCATCTTTCTTTTGGCGTTGACGCAAAGAGATCGGCGAACGTCGAACCGCCGTGGACGCGGCAAAGAATCGGTTCGGGAGAGGTCGTATTTCCCTTGTAGAGTGCAAGGAATTGCCGGCCATCAATCGCGTTCGCGTAGACCGCGGCGCGCCAACCTGGGCTCGTGCCGTCTAGTTCCACCGGGCCATCGGTGAGCCGTGTGACGAGGCGCTCGGGATCGCGCTCGCAGCGCATTGGGTCTTTCGCGGCAAGGCTCTAACGATGGCCGCGCACTTGTTCGCAGCGCCGCACGCATTCGCTGTCGTCGACGCATTGGCTCGGGCAATCGTAAGCCTTTGACATGTGCAAACACTCGGGATCGCGCTCGCAGCGCATCGGGTCTTTCGCCGCGGCGGCCCTCATTGTGGCGCAACCCACGACGCCCATAAAGCCGAAGGCGAGCAGCGCCAAGGCGACGAGGACGATGCGCGTTACGGGCGCGGTTATGGGCGCGGTTATGGACACTGGGCGGCGCATGTAGTCTGCATGCATGTCACGAACCCGCGCGCCTGCGCGGACCCGGCTGGATACGCTCTGTCGCAAATCAAGTCGCAGGTTGGATCGGTGCCATCGCAGCCGAGAAGGTCAAGGCAGTCGGTATAGTTGCGGACGTCGACGGACGTGTAGAATGCATTCATACTGGAGCAGCAACTGGTGCGTGCACACGTGTTGCAGATTGCAGGAAAGGTTGCGGGAAGATTTTGCGTGGGTGTGCAGGTGCCGCCGCCGCCGCCGCCAGGTGTGCCGCAAGCTGTTTGGCAGCTGAGCTGCGTACAGCCGTAGTAAGACTGAAACTGGGCACCGGCTGTTGGGTAATTCGTGGTGCACGAGGCAATGCAGGCGGTGGTGGCCCCGCAGGCGTTGATGCACGCCGCAAATGCTGGCTGCTGGGCGTTGCCGAAAAAGCCGTTCATCGAGGCGCAGCACTGCGAACGGGAGCAGTCGCTGCACGCTTGATTGGACGTCGAGTACAATGGCGTGCAGACTCCCGGGTTCGCGTCCGGGGTCGAGACCGCAGAATCGGGCCTGGGCGATGAGCCGTCACGGGCCGCGCTGTCCGTGATCACTGCGGCGTCGGCGCGACCTGCGTCGGTGCCCACAGCGGCGCCATCGGCCCGCGAACCATCGGCCCGCGTTCCAGCATCGACGCGATCGACGCGAGGGTCGCCACCTTCCAACTCGTCTTCGCCCGTGCCGCCGTTGGCGCAAGCTGCCAAGAGCGACGCCGCGACCGCCAGACATGCGACCGTGCGTGCGTAAGGAAATCGGGTGTCAGTCATCGCAGGGGCAGGGGTACCAGTATTTTGTGAAAGCGCCAGGACGCAGCTCGTCGCAATCGCCCGAAGCAACGCGGGCTCGGTGAATTCTGTTCGCGGCGGCAAAGCCCGGCGCGGCGCTGGATAAATCGGCGACATCCCGCAGCGTGCGCAGGGGTCGGGCTCAGCGAAAAATAACCACCGTGAAGGCGTCGCCCCCTTCGGCCTGGTCTCCGGGGCGCACCGAGTGAACAGACGTTTCCCTGGAAAACTCCTTACGAAGCGCTTCTTTCAGGGCACCAGTCCCGTGCCCATGGAGGAGAAATACCGCGTGGTCGCCCCGGGTCATGGCGCGGTCAAGAAAGCTCGCCGCGAAGGACTGCGCCTCGTCGGTGCGAAGGCCACGCAGGTCGCACGTATTCTCTTTTGTGCGCACCACCACCGATGGTGCTGCGTTCGCGGCGCGCACGTTGCGCTGATGACTTTTGAGCATCGGACGGAGGCCCGCAGCGCCGGCTTGGGTCGTGCGTGGCGGGCCGAGATCGCTCGCATCGACGACGAGCTTCATGGCACCGGCGACGACGCGCACCTGCCCACTCGGGAGGACCTCGAGCACCTCCGCATCGGCGCGAAGACGCGATACATACACGCGCTGACCCTTATGTGCGCGAAAGGCCGGCGCGCCATTTTGCCAGGGATCCGCCTCGTTTTCCGTGCGCTCGTCCGGCAGTCGGCCGAGGTCTCCGCCGATGGAAACCTTGTGCGAGAGGGAGTCGAAAAGCCTCTCTGCTTCGCGCTCCCCATCGGCACCTTTGTGTTTGGCGCGCTCCCGCCCGTGCCGCAATTCTTCTTTGGCGGCCCGAAGCCGCTGGCGAAAATCTTCAAGCTCTTTCTCAAGGGCGGCCCTGTCCCTTGCCTTCGCGTCGTCGATGGCGCGGCGAAGTTCCGTGCGTTCTGCATCGATCGCCGCGAGCTTTTCGTCGAGGGCTTCTTTCGCCATATCGACCGCCGCCCGCTCCCTTTGAAGCTTCTCGACGAGGGTCTCAAAAGCGACCTCCTCGGTGCTCAAAAACCGCTCGGCTCGGGCGATGACCGACGACGGCATTCCGAAGCGCGCAGCCACGGCCAAAGCGCTCGAACGCCCGGGAATTCCCAGGGCGACGCGAAATGTCGGCGTCATCGTGGTAAAGTCAAAACCGACCGACGCGTTCGCAAATCGCGGGTCTCCGAGGGCAAGAATTTTGAGGCCTTCGTAGTGGGTTGTCACCACCACCGCAGCGCCGCGCAAGCAGAGCGAATCAAGAAGCCCAGCGGCCAGTGCCTCTCCCTCTTTGGGGTCGGTGCCGCCCGCAACTTCGTCGAGAAGAACGAGCGTGCGACCGTGGGCTTCATCCAAAATCGCCACCAAGTTTTTAACGTGGGCGCTGAACGTGCTGAGGTCGTTTTGAAGATTTTGTTGGTCGCCGATGTCGGTGAGAACGCGATCAAAAAGGCCCACTTCGCTTTCCGGATCGGCAGCAATCGGAAGCCCCGCGCGCACCATGAGTACCGCGAGGCCCATGGTCTTGAGGGCGACTGTTTTGCCTCCCGCGTTGGGCCCCGAGACCACGAGCGCCGAACCCGCCGAAATGACAAGATCGCTCGGCACGACGGCCCGCTGCCGAAGGACCAAAAGCGGATGCCGCGCGCGTTTCAGATTAAGTTGCGCCGCGTCGGAAATGCAGGGAAATTCCAGCAAAAGATCCGCACTGAGGCGGGCTACGGCGGCGCGCAAATCAGCCTCGGCGAGGGCGCGCACAGCCCCGAGAAGGCTCGTCAGCACA
>CAMCKZ010000178.1 GCA_945875545.1 Polyangium aurulentum
GCCGGCGTTCGCCTTGTCGTAGGTGACGATGGTTTCGGCGGACCCGTTGCCGTCCGTGTCGGCGAGGGTCATGTTCGTGCCGTTGATGCTCCCGGTTCCGCGAACCGCGGTGTCGAATGCCGTGGTGGCGCGGACGCACCGTTTCAACTCTTGGACGCAGGTCATGCCCACGTCGCACGGCTGCGTACCTACGCCCTCGCTGCCGCAAACAAACCGGCACGCGTTCGTATCGCCAGGCTTTCCGCAGCGAATATTGCGCAGTCCGCCCGGGTCGCAGTCTTCGGTGGGAGCATCGACGACGCCATTGCCGCAGGCCCCGGAGGCCACCATTTCAAATTCCGCGCAGGCCGCAGCGCCGAACGCGAGGAGGCCCAGCAGGGCAGCTCGGGCAACATGGTTGTACAATACACAAACTATTCGCACGGTCGATGAACCGATCACTCGATGGGATTGACCAAGTCGGAATGCACCTGACGCGGCTTCTTAGGCCGAACGACGGGCCTGACCGCGGACTTCTCAGCGGGCTTGACCGGGAGGGTTTCGAGCACCCAGTGGAGCGCCACGGGCGACGATGCCGCCTCCACGACCTCGGTTTTGGTCTGGCATTTCGCGTCGCGTGCCTCGATGGTGACGCGCTTGCCGATCACCAGCGGGACGGAGATTGTGCCTCGCCCGCGCGCCTCGCCGTCGATGAAAATGGCGGCCGTGGCGGGTGAAACCTCGAGCGTCAACTGCGACGTCGCGGGAGCCAGGGCGGGCGGGTTGGCAGGCAGCGCGGCGGATGCTGGTGCAAGCTGGGCCTGCTGGGCCTGCTGGGCCTGCTGGACAGTGGGCGATGGAAACGACGGCCCAAGCCAGTAAATCGCCCCGACGAGAACCGCCGTGACGAAGGCTCCAACGATGGCCAACCAACCCAGGGCCGACGGCACGTCTTGTTTGTGGCGATGCACGAGGGCGGAACGAATTGTTGAGAAGACGGACCTCCTCGCGGCCACCACGGAGAACCTCTTGCCTGGGGGCGAACCTCCGCCGACGAGGGTCAAGTCGCCGCACACGAGAGCCGCTGCTTCTTCCAGCGCCGTCACGGCCTCGGTGGCCCTGCCGAAGCGATCGGCGGGGTCTTTTGCAAGCATTTTGAGCACGACTTTGTCGAGCACCCAGGGCAGATCGGGTGCGACGGAACTCATGGTCGGAGGCTTGGCCGTCATGTGCTTCATGATGACGTCCATGGCCGTTTCGCCGTCGAAGGGAAGGTTTCCCGTGAGCATGAAGTGGGTCAACACCCCGAGCGCATACACGTCTGCGCGGCCATCGATCGCGACGCCTCGGCATTGCTCCGGTGCCATGGCGTACGGCGTGCCGACCTGAATACCCGAGCGGGTACGCGACGACGCCTCGTTCTCACTCGAAATGAGTTTCGCGATGCCGAAGTCCAAGAGCTTCGGGTACGGCTCATCGCCATCGCGTGCAATATACACGTTCTCGGCTTTCAGGTCGCGATGAACAATTCCGTGGCTGTGGGCTGCATCGAGTGCCCGGGCGATGCCGCGCAGAATTGGCAAAACGGCCGCGAGGGACATTCTGCCTTCGCGTGCCAGGGTGGCATCGAGGGGTTCGCCGGCCAGAAACTCCATCACGTAATAATGCCGCCCGTCGGGCAGTTGACCGAAGCCAAAAACGTCGATGATATTCCGGTGCCGAATTTGATTGACGGCCCGCGCTTCCGTGAGAAATCGCGCGACAATCTCTTGGTTCGACGATACCGCGCGGTGGAGAACCTTGATGGCGACGTCGCGGCCGAGGACCGGATGACGGGCCGCGTACACGGCCCCAAAACTGCCGGATCCGAGCTTGTGATCGATGACGTACTCGCCAAGAATGAAGCCCGGGGAAAGCTCATCGCTGGGGTCTTCGCCGGGTAGGTCGTCTCGGCCTCCGCCCGCGCGCGTGGCTGCGTATTCAAGACCGCTCATGGCATGGAAGGTACGCTCAAAGCACGAGCCACGCCAAAGAATTGCCGGCACAGGAAACCAATCCCACGCCGAAAAAAATGCGGATTAGTGGTTGGGTGAGTCCGGCAAATGACGGGGCATCGTGGGAGGCGGCGCAGGCCACGTCACGCCGACAACGCCAGCCAAAAATCCCATGATCGCTTCGGCCTGTTCGCGGCTTGCGGGCACCTCCGCTTGCACCATCGCGCCACGGGCCTCAACCTTGGCGCGGTCAAGGAGGCCCAGCGTGACAAGGCGCATCGCCAAACTATTTTCGCGCGCAATCACGTCGCGAAGAACGGGCACTGCCGCGAGAGCTTCTTCCGGTGATCCCGTGTCGCCCTCGACGCGAATCACGAGTCCTTCGTCGCCGTTCGACGCGAGCCACATGCGCGCATCGGTGATGGTGGTGGGCAAAAAGGGAAGGGGCTTTGACGGCGTTTTGATGTGAACGCGCGCGACCTCGTGGGGACGAAGTTTCACCGGAAACGTGGCCTTGCGAAAGGCTTTCGCCGCCTCCGTGGCCTTGTCCGGCGGCACGACGACCAAGAGATTGGGCTGCGGATGGAGAAAAATCCGCTCGGCAAAATTGGCGTAACCGAGCGTGGCTTTGACCCCCGGGACGCCCGCGTCGATGCGCCCGCCCTGCGGGTAACGGCTCGCGACGGCGGCAATCACGCTGTCGAGGGCGGGGTCCGTCATGCGCGTGTGAACGACGATCACGTTGCGCCCGGTGCGTCGCAACGAGGGCCCGTAAACGACGAGCCAATCCGCGTCGCGCAGCGGGTCGAGGTCGATGCCCGCGGTAAACTTTTCCCACTCCGGAATGGCCGACAGAAAAATGGGCACACGCTGGCCGGTGATGTCGGCGCGCAGTTCCTCGACGTCGATCATGACCATCGTGTACTGGTCTGCGGTCGCCACGCCGGCGCTCGTTCCGAGAAGTTCGTCCGCGCCTTTTGGGCTCCCATGAGCAAAGAGCCCACCCTCTACCAGCGAGGAATCTTCCTGCGTTTCCGCATCGGCGGCCCCGTCGATCGCCGCGTCGTCCGTCGCCGCGGCATCCGGCGCGCGCGCATCAACGGAGGCGTCGGAACCGGCATCCGCGAGGGGCTTCGGGCCCGCGTCCAAGAAGCCATCGAGGGTCGCGGCGGGCACTGGAGCCGGGGGCGGGGCGCTCTCTTCGGGCGCTGGGGGTGCCTCGTCGAAGACGCCCGCGAGAATCTCAAGTTCGCCCTCGACATCGCGGTACTCGAGGCTTGAGGAGGGAATGATCCGCCACGGACTAAGTGCAAGATGCACGCAAATCGATACCAGCGCCGTCGCACGAAACCGACGCGAGTGCCACGAACGCTTCCAAAAGCGCCCAGGCGTGCCCGCCACGATGGGCAGGGGCGAATCAACGACGTCGTGGCCATCGGTCACCGGGCGCTTCTACCTCGATCCCGGGCAAAAGTCTGCTGCGCAGCACGTTACGTGGCTCAACGGCTTGCAAAACCGAACGCCCCGCAGGCCGCGAAGAGAAGCGAAAAAACCGGTTGAAGACCTTCGCCTTCAACCGGTTTCTTGCCTTGTTCGTCGGGGCGACTGGATTCGAACCAGCGACCCCCAGACCCCCAGTCTGGTGCGCTAACCAGGCTGCGCTACGCCCCGAACTCGCCGTGGGGATGGG
>CAMCKZ010000179.1 GCA_945875545.1 Polyangium aurulentum
ACACTCGATCCCGATGGAATACCTTCGTTTACCCCCGTGAACGGTTACGAAAGACTATTTGGTTAAACCGAAGGTTGTCCTCCATCTCGGCCATCCAGTTGTGTAGTGCCATAAAATCCTCGTTCGTTTGTTACGGGTTGTCAGCGGCCCACCGCATCGAGCTGCGCGGATTCAGCGATAGTGACTCTCTCCCTCGGCGTCAAGGACTAGGCACACCGGCGAGCGAGCACGTTTCCGCCCACCCGTCGGCCCAAGGCTCCCCTAATGACCTCCCGATAAAATGTGTACAAGGCTGAGCCTCTTACACACACGAATAAGTGTCCTACCCGTGTCCGGCACAAAAAAGGACGCCGCGAAGCCCTGAAGCCCCGCGGCGCCTGTCCCCACACGATTCATGCCGCACTGATCGCACACACATGCCGTCTTGTACGACCTCGCGCAACGTCTCGCCTATCGGTTCGCGGCGCAGGTTGAGAGCGCGTCGACGCATTTTTTCGTGGCGCCGTCGCACCCGAGGCCCAGGGCGCACTCCATGTACGTGCCGGTCGGCAGGGACCCGCATGCCTCGCCAACCTTGGCGCGGGTGACCGTTCCCGTGTAGCGAACGCACGTGTTCGTCGCGGCGGCGCAGGCGTAGCCCTGGAAGACGTCGCACTCGTACGATTTGGTGCACGCGCCGGCCGTCTTGAAAGCCACACACTTTTTGGCCATGGAGTCGCAGACCGAGCCAGTGCAGAGCTTTCCGTCGCCGCACGCCTCGCCGACCGCCGCGGTCGCGCTCCTGCACACGCTCATGACGCACGCGAGGCGCCCACTGCCCCCGCAATCGTTCGCGCCATTGTCGCACGCGTCGCCAGCCTTCTTGGCCGCCGCGGGCGCCACGCACTTGGAATTGACACAGTCTGCGCCGTCTGCGCATGGTCCCGCGCTGCGGTCCTGGGCGTTGCAGAAACCTCCCACGGGGACCTCAGCGACACACTTGCCGCACGCACCCTGTGTACCGGTGCAGGCGCCCGAGGCACACTGCAATTGGCTCAAACAGGCTGCGGCCACCGCACGCCGTCCCGTGGGCGGAACCATGGGAGGCGGGGCGGAGCACGGGGCGGCGTCGAGGACGGCGGCCATCGCCGCGAGGTCTACACCGTTCGTGTCAGGCAGTGCCAAGTCATACGCCATCTCTGCCGCCAAATTCGCCCGTCCACTGTCACCACAGATTTCCAGGTAAGCGCGAGCCATTTGGTCGAGCACAAACCCGTCGACCACCGCGGGGGCCTGGCCCCCCATGCCGGAAAAGTCCACGGAACATCGGTTCTGGAAGTTGCACAGGCTGTTGACGAAGCCGGCGGGGGTTGCCGCGGCAGCCCCGGTCGCCGGGCTGGACGAACACGCGGGCAGGCTGAGGATCGAGAGGCCAAGGGCCATAAGAGAGGCGGTGAAACGGCTGGTGCTTTTGCGCATGCGCTGACCCTAACACCCCGTCGATCCGATGGGCAAAAACTTTCACCCCGCGCTGCTGCACACACGTAACGCTCTTACACGCCGCCGGACTGATTGCCCCTCACGGGGCCGCCCGCCGCACCTCAAACACGACGCATGGCTCCGCGTCGCAGGCAAATCGCGGGATAAGGCGGGTTCCCAGTTGCGCCCCGAGCGCCGTGCTGCCCGCGTTGCCAAGTGCGACGAATCTCACGTGCTGTGTTTCCAAGATGCCCTCCAGTTCGCCGCCGGACGGAGCCACTTCGCCGAGGTAAAGAAGGCGGCTCTGGCCATCTCCGCGAAACCCCAGGCCCCTAAGTCCTACGCTTCCATCAAAGGCAAAAGCCTCGCCCGGCGCAAGCTCGGCCCGCACGTCGAACCACTCGGCCCCACGATCGTCCACGCTCACCGCCGCGGCGCGCTCCCGCGGGGTCATGTGCCAAAGCTCCGCGAGACTCGGGCCGCCGTGGGTAAAGCCCCGGGAACCGAGGACTGCCCCCAGAAGTAGCATCACCGCGAGCAGTATTTTTCCAGGCTTTTGAAGACGAAGTGGCAGCGATGCGACCCCGGCCGGGGCCAGCGCCAACGCCAACAGGGGTAGCGCAATCGTGTACCGGGCCATGAAGGCCCCGCCCTGGCCAAGGGTGACGACAGCGACCACCGTCACAAGATTTCGCGAACGCGGTACTCGCGCGATGGCCACAACCAAGAGCGGCAGCGCGGCGAGGGCAAAACCCGGGCCAAATCCCCCGAAACGCTGGTCAAACACGTAGTCCGCGGGCTCGTGCAGCCAGCTCCACAAGAGCTTACGCAGCCAGCCCCAATGGCTCTGCGCCTCGGTTAGACCGCTGGCGAGAATACCGTGTGGGTCCATCGTTCCCGGAAAGTTCAGCGGGCCAAGTTTCAGCGCAACTGGCCACACAGGATTTCCAAAACGAACCATGTTGTCCACATACACTTTCGCCCCGACGGCCGTCGCCAACAGCCCGATGCGCCCGTGCCCGAGGACCGCGGTCAGCAGCGGAGCGCGCGCGATCACCCGCACACACAACGAAACCCCAAGGCCCAAAACGAGGGCCAGCGGCGCGCTCGGTTTCGTCGCGAGAGCGAGGCCTAAAAACGTTCCCGCGAGGATTTCGTGTGCGCGCGACCTCCCATCGACGAGGTAGACAAGCCCCGCGAAGAGCAGCGCGGCATAGGCCACATCGACGTAATTGCTGGCGCATTGCAGGTAAACCACGGGCAAGGCGAGGGGCGCGGCGGCGCACGCCAGGGCGTCGGAAGACGGTGCCCCGAAACGCCGTGCCGCACGAAACGTGGTAGCGCACAGCAGCGGCAAAAACGCCATTTGGCCGAGTTCGATAAAGCGTTCGTCGCCGAGCAGCAGGCGAAATCCCACAAAAAAGAGCTCGACGAAGCGCGGGTAGGTCTCGATGAAGGCGAGGCGTCCGGGCACCTCGGCGAGCCCCCCAGTTTGTAGCACGTTATGTGCTAGTGGCAGGTGGTAACCGAGGGAGTCCCATGCCCACGTTTCGAGGAGCGCGGCAGAAGCCACCGAGCCGGCCATGCACACAAGTGCCGTCCCAACCACGGCCCAGACGAAGGGACTCGCCCGGGCCGAACGGGCGGCAGCGAGGCCCCGCGACCAATCATTGTCCAGAACGAGCCTGTCCGCCGGCGATGCGGTCGCGAAAACCAGCGCGACAACCGCGGCCAGGGCGCAGACCAAGACCCCTCGCGTCAGAAACCCCGCGCGGCCTAGAAACTGGACTGCCAGCACGACGGCGACGACGGGGAACACGGCCGCGCAGACCATGCGATCGACGGCCGCATCGACCCGCGCCCGCACCGCGAGGAGCCAGCCCGCGCGGAAAAGCACAAGGAAAACGAGCAGGGGAACGAACAGACTCAACGGGGCGAAGGGCACAAGAGCGTTCAAGCACGAATCCCGTGGAAGCGTAAGTCACCCGGTGCGCGTATTCTCGGACGGTGCGCGACCCGCCCGGAGACAGACGAAGAGCTCGACCCTCGCCGAAAAGCTGCTGCGCGCCAAATCCCGTCGGTCTCGAGTAGGCGCCCCCGTTGCCGAGGGCGCCTCTCACAGAACCGGACAAGTGCTGTTCACATCCGGC
>CAMCKZ010000180.1 GCA_945875545.1 Polyangium aurulentum
GCTCAAAGGCCGCTGCCGGCGGCGCGGCACACACGACCAAAAGGGCCAGCATCGAGAGCGGTGATCGGGGAAAAACCTGATGGAACGACGTCTTCATGGTGAACTCCAAAGAGGGTGATGCCTAAGAACGCCGATCACGCGCGCCTCCCTACGGGCGCGATTTTACGCCGACACAAAATCTTTTTTTTGGCGTTCTCCGTCGTTCAAATTCCGCGAACGGATCGGCCGGAACGGCAACGCTCTAAGCAGAGAGCTCCGGCGCGTGCTCGGTCATCCACGCCATCGACGCGGTCACTTCGACGTAGCTGTTTTCCAAAAATCGCAGCGTCACCTCGCTGTCGGCTTCGTGGGCCACGCGCAGGATTCCGAGGCCGCTCTCGAGCGTGACACCGACGTGAGAATCTGGAGCCGGATCGATGAGCTCTTGGACGCGCGCAATGTAAGCGTCGAGCACGGACGGTGCGCTCGTTAGGCGAAGCAACGCGGCGCGCAGGCGGTCCGCGTGATGGGAATCGGCGTCGATGCGGTTTGTGACCACGATGCGCGCGACGTTGCGGTCCATGTGGACGACGAGTTGCACCGATTCGGGGCCGTCGAAACACCCGTATTTGACGGCATTTTCCAGGAGTTCGCTCCCGACGAGGCCCACCGCGTAGGCGCAATCGCCCGCCGCGCCCGTCGCACGCGCGCACAAAATAAGTGCCTCGCGCGCCTCGGTGATGCGGCTCCACTCCGGCGCGATACTGAATTCGAGGTGCATCATCATGGGGCCTCCACGGGCAGATCCAGCGGGCGCACGCAGACGAGTCCATCGTCTTTTTCGAAGGCCGCCAAGGCGTCGAAACAGTACCGCTGCCAGCGAAGACCTCCGTGGTAGCTCAACACCACGGGGCGCCGTTCGCTGCGAGACCGCCTGATAAAATGCAGGATGGCCGTGACGGTGCCGGAGTTAAAAAACTCCAAGTCTTCAAAGTGCATGTCGACGATGGAATTGTTGGCGCGGGCGCGCTCAAGAACTTCGTCGAAAACCGGGGTCAATATCGCCGTCGGCCGGAGCGCGTTGCCTCGCCCGTACCAGTCGACGCGAAGCATCGGCGATGTGCCCTCGACATCGGTGATTTTGATGCGCAGCTCGCCAAGGTCCATCGTGTTTGCCAGAATAGCCGGAAACACACAGCTCAGGCGTATAAATGCGTAACCGCTGCGCTTGGCCAGCGCGATGGTCGTGCCTCGCGCAAGCGAATCGAGCGTGAAAGAAGCGCCGTGGCAATCGCTGGAAGTCCGCGGGTCGGTCCCGACGCCCGCAGGATGAAAAGCGTTCCGTCGTCGACGCAGCAAACAAATCCGGAAGCAGAAAGAACCGCGGCGGCCTCGCTTGGAGGCGCCGATGTGACGAGTTGCCAAGCGGCCGCGGCGCCCGGTGACGTAAGCGACGCCTCGCCGACGACGACCCACCCGCTTGCCAAGAGAGGCTCCACGGCCGATCCTTTCGCGACGATCAAGACCACTTCGCGGCCCGCGCACCAGCGTTCCCACGCGTCTGCCTCGGAGGCATCGTGGTCCCTCAAGGCGAAACCTGTGGAACCATCGGCGACCAAAATCGGCCGGTTGCTCGCGAGAGCCGCCGCCAGCGAAGCCCGAGGTCGCACCTGTTCGGGCAGGTGTGCGAGGGGGGTTCGCTCCAAAAAAGAGAGACCGAGAGTGTCGAGCAACGCCCGCGCATCGCCCTCGGAAAACCCTTCGCGCTCGGCGGTATCTGCGGCTTTTTTCACCCAATCGCGCAGCGTGAGCTCCGTTGACTTTGGCAGGTACGTAGCACCCACCGCGCACGTGTCGCGGCCCGTCCGCATGCGGCTCACGTCGCGACCGCGCAAAAAAAGCAGGCCCTCCGGAGGCGTCTCAAGGCCAACGAGCCAGCGCACCAGCGACGGGCTGCCATCGATGATCGCCACGCGCCTTTCGGTGCCGCTGGAAGCCCGTCCGTCAGGAAACCTGGGGTCATGAAGTTCGAAAAAAGGCACCATGCGCACGCAACCTTAGTCCCGTTTTGCCGCCCCGGGCGAGACCCGTTTTGCCGCCGTTGACCCCCGTCCCCGCTCACACGGTCGCGGCGAAAAACTTCGTGATCAAAGATGCATTCCGCACAGAACGCGCGCACCATGCGCCATGCCTAAAAGCGAGGCCGACAGGCCCAGCGTGCGGTGGCGAGTTGCGCGCAGCCGCCCCTCGGTTCTCGCCATTGGCGGCTTCGATCCCAGTGGAGGCGCGGGCATTCTCATGGACGCGCGGGCCATTTCTGCGGCGGGCGCGCACCCAACCGCCCTCGTCACAGCTCTCACGATTCAGTCGACCGCCGGGTGCGTCGATGTGGCACCCGTCGACGCCGAAACTTTTCGATCGCAGCTCGAGCATCTTGTCTCTGCGCAGCCCCCGCTCGTAGTCAAATTGGGCGCCCTAGGCTCCGCCGATATCGCACAAATCGTTGCAAATTACCTCGCAGAATCGCCGTGCTTGGTCGTTCTCGATCCGGTCGCGGCACCGAGCGTTCACGCGGGAAACGCACCCGGGCGGCCTCTCGCCACCGACGCCGCGCGCGCCATTGTGCGCAACGAAATTCTGCCCCGCGGGGTCTTGCTGTGCGCCAACGGCATGGAGCTCGAAGCCCTTTCGGGCCTCAAGGTTGTCGATACCACCACGGCCATTGCGGCCGCCCGCGTGGTGATCGAGCACGGCGCGCGGGCCGTGTACGCGAAGAGTGGGCACTGGCCAACTACAGACGCAAACGATGTTATCGTATTTCGTGACACAACCTGCGTATTACCAGCACCTCGCCTGGACGCAAGCGACGTTCACGGCACCGGATGCACCTTGGCGTCTCTTTGGGCGGGACGCCTTGCCTTCGCGGGAGACACGTCTCAGGGGTCGATTGCCGACGCTGCCCGGTGGGCGAAGGGTTTTCTTTTTCGTGCCCTGGAAAGCGCTATCGTCGTCGGCGATGGGCAGCGCGTGGTGCGTCTCGATCGCGATTAGCAGAGCGCGATTGAGGTTCATGCGATTGAGTGCGGGAATTGAGTGCGGGAATTGAGTGCGGGAGAGGATAGCAACGTTTGACCATGCTCGGCACGCTCCAGATCGTCGAAGTACGCAGCGTTGAAATCGAAGTCCTGGCGAATGGCGCGAGGCTACGTTCCCTGGGCGATTCCATCGTTGCGTCCCTCGGTTTGGCCGTTCTCGGCGAGCCCCAATGGCATGCATTTCCGCCACGCGAGGACTCCGTCGGCGGGCACACGGGGCTTTGGCTGCTCGCAGAATCGCATCTGGCGCTGCACTCGTTTCCGGAACTTCGCGCCCTCACAATCGACCTCCACACGTGCCGCGGCGGTCGCCCGTTTCCTTGGATCGACGTCCTTCCGCGGGCGCTAGGTCCGTGTACAGTGCATGTACGTGTGGTGAACCGGGATGAGGCACCATGAGCGCCGAGGGAACATGCCCGTCGTGCGGGGGTCAGGTGACATTTCGCTTTGCTCACGCATTTGTTGCACAGTGCACCTTTTGCGGCTCCAGCATTGCGCGCACTGACCG
>CAMCKZ010000181.1 GCA_945875545.1 Polyangium aurulentum
AGGTGCAGTTTGCACCCAGTGCCAAAGACGTGCCGAGCTTCGGGTACCGCACCGGTGCCACGTGGGCGCGCTTTGCCATCGATGATCGACGGCCAGAGAGCGCGGAAGTCCTCGTCTTGGAACACGGCTTCGGGCAGACCGATCGGCTCGAGGTCTTCGATTTCGCGCAGGTCGGGCAGGCCGTTGCGCGGGTGCGCGTCGTCGGCGATCAGGTGCCTCTCGCAGAATGGGAAACGCCCGGGCGATTTCCTCGCTTTTCCGTCGCGCCGGGTCGCAGTTATTTCTACGTCAAATCCTTCGGTACCCATTCGCACCAGCTCCCATTTGCCCTGCGCACCCGCACCGTCGACGAGGCTCATCGCCGTTCCGACGTTCTCGCGCAAAGCCTGTTCTTCGGCGCCCTCCTCATCATGGCGGCGTACAACGCCCTCATCGCCCTCGCGACCCGTTCCGCCGCCTACGCCTGTTACGTCGGATATTTGCTGTCATACGGTGTCAGTGTCATGGCTGTCGGTGGTATGCTTGTCTTTGCTCACCCGGCGAAACTGGCTCTCCTGAACTTCGCAACGCCCTGGTCGATCGGCGCAACAGGCGGGTTTTCCCTGGCGTTCGCCGTTAAGCTGCTCGGCCTTTCGCCGCGCCATGGTTGGGGCCGCACCGTGAGATGGCTGTCCGTCGCGGTTCCGTCCGTCGTCTTTGGGGCAACGTTTGCCGGTTACGCCGTGGCATTGCGGACCGCGCTGCTGTTCGTCCTTCCCTGGGCCGTCGTCCTCGTGGGCGCGGGCGTCTCCGAGGCCCGGCGCGGCTCCCGGGTCGCGAAACTGTTCCTGTTGGCGTGGGGCGTGTTCATCGCCGGGACCCTTGTCGTCGTGGCGAAGAACGTCGGCTTGGTCTCCACGAACGCTGTGACCAACAACGCGCAGCAGGTCGGCTCCGCCCTGGAATTCCTGCTTCTTTCCTTCGCGTTGGCGGACCGCATCAAACAGCTTCAAGCTCTCGCCACGGCGAGTGCGGAACTTGCCGCGGACAACGCTCGGGCTGCGCAAGCGGCGTCGGATCGTTCCGTCGTCGAACTGCTTCGCCTCGATCGGCTGCGCGGCGAGTTTCTCGCCAACACGAGCCACGAGCTTCGCACGCCCCTCAACGGCGTCATCGGTCTCGCGGAAGCGCTCCATGCGAGCGCCGGTTTGAGCGCGGAAAGCCGGCACCAAACCACGGAAATTCTCGGGGCTTCCCGGCGCCTCGCCGCCCTCGTCGCCACGATCCTGGACTTCACCGCCGCCCCCACCGACGCGTTCGTGGCCGCAACCGTCAACCTCCAAACCGCCGCCAACCGCATCGTCGCCGACGTCGCCGACCAGGCCGCAGCCCAGGGGCTTCGCGTCACGTGCGACCTCGGTGCAGGCACGGACGCCGTCCTTGGCGACGAACACCACGTGGAGCAAGTGCTCCGCGCGCTCCTCTCAAACGCCATTAAATTCAGCCACTTCGGCAACATTCAGCTTCGTGCGCGGCGGGTGGGCCCCGACGTGAATCTGGCCATTTCCGACGAAGGCTGCGGCATGTCCGAGGATGCCCTCGCGAACCTCTTTCGCGCCTTCGAGCAAGGCGACGGAAGCGCCACGCGAACCCATGGCGGCCTCGGCCTCGGCCTCGTGACGGCGCGGAAGTTGATTCTTGAAATGGGCGGCACCATCGCGATCCAGTCCGCGGTGGGCGTGGGGACGGTGGTCTCGGTCTCTCTCCCCGCGTCAGAGGTCATTCCCGAGCCGCCAGTGCCCCTTCTGACGCCTTTGGTTCCGGTGACCATGCTGATGCCGGAGCCCGTGCCGGAGCCCGTGCCGGGCCTCGTGAGCCACCTTGCGCCCGCGCGGATTCCTAGCCTTGCGCCCGCGCGGATTCCAAGCCTTGCGCCCGCGCGGATTCCAAGCATTGCCCGCACGCGCGTGGCGCTTGCAAATACCCTGGCCGGCCCGGGTCGTCGAGCCCGCTTGCTTATCGTCGACGACGACCGCATCAACCGCCTCGTCATCGTGCGGCACTTGCAGAATACACCCTTCGATTGCACCGAGGCGGCGAGTGGCGCGGAGGCTCTCACCTGCTTTCGGGACAACGGCCCCTTCGATGCGGTGATCCTCGACGTGATGATGCCGGGAATGAGCGGTTACGAGGTGTGCACCGAACTTCGCAAAACGGCCAGCGCGGCAGACCTGCCCATCTTGATGCTCACCGCGAAGAGCCAGCCCATGGACCTGCTGGCCGGCTTCGAGGCGGGTGCCAACGATTACGTGCATAAGCCCGTTTCAAAGGTAGAACTCCTGGCCCGCGTGACGTCCCTGGTGCGCCTCGCGCGTTCGTCGGTAGCGATGCGGCGATTTGTTCCAAATGAGATGATTCGCCTCCTTGGCCACGACGACCTGACGGAGGTTGCGCTCGGCGACTCTCGAGAACAGCGCCTCACCATCTCGTTTTCGGATGTGCGGGGGTTTACGAAGGCTGTGGAGCACCTATCCCCTGAGCAGACGTTTGCGTGGCTCAATGGGGCCTTCGGGGTGATTGGCCCGGAGGTGCGCAATCATCGCGGATTTGTGGACAAGTACATCGGCGATGCGGTCATGGCCCTCTTTCCCGTGTCCCCGGTCGATGCGATTCACGCGGCGATTTCCATGCAACGGGGCCTCGCTGCTCTGGGCGGCGTGCGCCTCGGCACGGGCCTTCACCTGGGGCCGACGATGATCGGAACGTTGGGCGAGGCGGAACGCTTCGAGGCCACGGTGCTCTCGGACGCGGTGAACGTCGCGAGCCGGGTCGAGGGTGCCACCAAGATCTTCGGCACCCGCGTCCTCGTCACGAAGGAGGTCCATGCGGCGGCCGTCGGCGGGGCGCATGACGAGGGCTTTCATTGGCGCGCCCTCGGCCGGGTTCGCTTCAAAGGTCGAGCGAAGGCCGAGGAATTGTTTGAATTGCTCGACGGCGACCCGGACGACGAGCGCGATGGAAAGCTAGCCTTTATCCACGAGTTTCAAGATGGTATTGACGCATTTTTAGAGGGCAGTTTGCGCGAGGCCCTGCTGCAATTCGAACATATTGTGAACGAGAACCCCGCCGATGGCCCGGCCATGGCCTACTTGATTCACACGACGAACCTCCTCGCCACCGGCGACCCGAACTTCGACGGGGCCTTTGTGCTGGCAGAAAAGTAGCGCCGCGCCGGAGAGAAACCCTCACGCCCGCATAACGCGCACGGGCTTGCCCGTCGCGGTGACCGCGGCTTCTTCCCGCGTGCGTTCTTCGAGGGGCTCGGCGGTCGTGCGCCGATCGAAAAGAATGAGCACGCCCTGCGAAAGACCGAGGCTATCGAGGTACCCGTCGAGCTGACGAAGGCCTTCCGCCAGAGGGTCTTTGCGGCCATCGCGCCACACCTTGAGTTCGATGGCTTCGCGCTGAAGTTGGCGCTTGCCTGCCGCGTCGAGGTACGGCCACGCGATCAGCAAATCGATGCGCCTGCGGCCAAGGCCGTACTCCCGCGTGACGATCCCGCCGCCGTTCACGACGCG
>CAMCKZ010000182.1 GCA_945875545.1 Polyangium aurulentum
GCGCCTCACGACAAGGCCGCGCCCCACGACAAGGCCGCGCCCCACGGGCCGAGCGACGAGGCGGTTCACGGTCGCGAGTCACCGGAGGCTGCATCCGCCGCTCCCCGCGAGGCCATCGAAACGGACATGAAAAAGGTCGCGGACGAAGCACTTTTCACCGCGTTCGGCATCACGACGCTGGCGCCGATTGCAGAGCCACTACCCGGGATTTCCGTGGATTTTTCCTCGCTGTTTACCGTCATGCCAAGCCCGGTTGCAGGCACGCAGCCCGCCCTTGACGCCTCGGCCACAGGCTCGCGCGCGGCGACCTCGAACGCGGCCTCGAACGCGGCCATCATCGGTGGCGAAAAGGCGCTTGACAACGACCTCGGCGGCGCCAGCGCGTCGACGCTCCACAGCCTCGCAGACGCCCTTGCGAGGTCCGAGACGCCCGCTCCGGTCGACGGAAAAGCTCCGGCGCCGAGGTCCACCGCGGCACCGATTTCGGCGGAGGCCCAAGCGCTCTTCGCCCAGGCGAGAGCCCAGTCCGCGCAGGCCTCCGAAAAAGAGGTGTCACCGAGCGGATCCGAGACCAGCGCAGGCACCGTGTCGCCGGCATCGTCCACCGCGTCCAACCACGATGTTTCCCAGCCTATTTCCGCGGCGGGCGGCGGCCGTATGGGAACCGGCACCGACGCGAACTCGCAGGGCGACAGCGCGAACGAGGGCACGCCGCGAGGTGAAAACCCAGCCCGCGCCGCGGTCATCGGCGACGCCTTTCACAGCGACCAAAGTGCCCAGGCCGGGGTGTTGGCCCACGGCGCATTTGGCGTCGACACACGCTTGCAGAATACATCCACTGGCACGAACACCGAGGCGCGGGCGGACCAAATACGCGCCGCTTCCGAGCGCATTCTTCAGCAGGTCGAGCGCATGGCCGAACAGCGCACCTCGAACCGCGACATGGTGATTGCGACGGAGCGGGGGCCCGTGCGGCTTCGCATTGAGATCGCCGAAAAACAGGTCACCGTTCAATTTCGCGCGGACGACGAACAGCTGAAAACCCTGTTGCGCAGCGGACTTCCGGCCCTGCAAGCGAGTCTCGCGCGCAACGGCTACGCGCAAAGCAGCTTCAACTTTGATGGCAACGGCCAGAGCGATTTCACCGCCGGCGCGGGCTCGCAAAAACGCTCCGAAGCGCGCGCCATACGCGATTCGCAGCTCGGCGAAGCGATGGTGGAAACCGCCGGCGTAGACGCTCGCACGGCCCGGCACCCGGATCCAAAAGCGCTGCTTTCCGTCACGGCCTAAGGCCCCGCAACTCGTTTTGCCTCGGCGGCCCGCCGTTTGCCAGCCGCGACCTGGCGATTGACCGCGCCCCAGCCCTCGTCTACGCGCGCATTCCATGCGGTCTGCACTACGCGGACCCAAAAGGCCGAAGGCCCGAGGAATCGCTCATGCAAATTTTCATCGACAGCGCCGACGTTCGTGAAATCCGAGAAGCCGCATCCATGGGCGTCATCGACGGCTGCACCACCAACCCGAGCCTCGTCGCGAAGGTCGGCCGAAAACTCGAGGAGCTGATCCCCGAAATTTGCTCGATTGTTGACGGCCCGGTTTCGGCCGAAGTCCTGTCCACCGACGTGGACGGAATGGTCGCCGAAGGCCGAATCCTCGCCAAAATTCACAAGAACGTTGTCGTCAAAATCCCCCTCATCGGCGAGGGCCTCAAGGCCGTGCGCATCTTCACCGCCGAGGGCATCAAGACCAACGTCACCCTGTGTTTTAGCCCGATGCAGGCCCTTCTCGCGGCGAAGGCCGGCGCCACGTACATCTCGCCCTTTGTTGGGCGCCTCGACGACATCCAATACGACGGCATGGAACTCATCGAACAGCTCGTAACCATCTACGAGAACTACGGATTCAATACGCAAATCTTGGTGGCCAGCGTTCGCGGCCCGATGCATCTCGTGCAGTCCGCACTCATCGGCGCACACTGTTCAACCGTTCCGTTCAGCGTCATCGGTCAGCTCTTGAAACACCCCCTCACCGATGCGGGCCTCGAGAAGTTTTTGGCCGACGCCAAGAAGATGAAGGCCTGAACGGATGCCCGTGCTCGTCCGCGTTGAGGGTGGCCCTTTTGCAGGCCTTGACCGCCGCACCATGCGCGGTCGTGCTGAGAAAATGTTGCTATTTCTCCGCAGGCCCGACGCGGAACTGAGCATTGCTTTTGTGACCGACACGCGCATTCACGAGCTCAATCGCGACTACCGCGGCAAAAATAAACCGACCGACGTCTTGGCTTTCGCCATGAACGAGGGCGCCCACGGCGGCATCAACGCGGGCCTGCTCGGAGACGTGATCATCTCCGTCGATACGGCCAATCGTCAGGCCCTTGCCGCAAGAAAAACAGTCCTCGAAGAGATGACCATGCTCCTCGCTCACGGGCTTTTGCACTTGCTCGGCTGGGACCACGAAACCGCCGCGAAGGACCGCGCCATGCGCGCAGAAACCGATCGGCTGGTGGCTGCCGCCAAGAATCGAATCGCTGCGAACGTCAAGCTCATGCCGCAAAAACCACGAAAAAACTCGCCGTAGCGCAGCCTTTGCCGGGTTTTGCCCTACCTAGGCGCACACATACGCATTCCGTCCTGGGTTCCTGCGTGAAAAAAGCAACACTGGAACAAAAATTGTGCGTTTTCTGCTTGCGCAAAAAAAAAATTCTCTGGTACCCAGGTAATCCGCAGGCGCAAGTTACCAAGCCGCAAACAAGCCTTCGTCCGCGTCCTGGTGATGCGGTCGGCAAAAGGGCCCAAGGCACGAAGAGCAGCGCAAGCCTCAACTCTCAGGAGGATTTTCCATGACCGCGAAGAAGAAGCTCACGAAGGCCGAACTTGTCCGTGAACTCGCCACAATGGCGGACACCGAGAAAAAGACCATTAACAAGATCTTCGAGAGCCTCGAAACGATCATTAAGGGTCAACTCGGCAAGAAAGGCCCAGGCGAATTCGTTATGCCAGGCCTCGTGAAGCTCCGTGTCGTCGACAAGCCTGCGCAGCCCGAGCGCGAAGGCATTAACCCAGCAACGCGCGAAAAAATCGTCATCAAGGCGAAGCCAGCGTCCCGCAAGGTCCGCCTCACGGCGCTCAAGACCCTGAAGACGATGGTCGGCTGATAAGCCAGCACAGTTCTCGAGCTGCGCCGGCCACGCCCGAGCAGCACCCGCGCAAACGCCCTTGGAGCCTTCTCCGGGGCGTTTGTGTTTTGTACCACCGATAAACGCCAATCGGGTCATCGGCCCCGTCTTGGGGCGCCCAGAGGCCGTGGTGCGCCGGTTGATGCCTCGGGCGCGATGCTAGAAGCTCCGGCTCGCGAAGAGGTGGCGTATCCGTTCAGTGAACAGCTGCGATGCGTTTTCTTGCGCCGGCTACCGCGAGAAAAAATCGAACAGCGCGTACGTGAACATGCCGACCGCCGCGACCACCAAGGCACCGACCATAAAATCGCGGGCACGGCCTTCGGAGAACGGTGGCCC
>CAMCKZ010000183.1 GCA_945875545.1 Polyangium aurulentum
CGAGGCTGGATGCTCCATGCAGAGTCTCGGCGACGGACTTTCGGCCCAAATCTGGCGCCGTTCCCAGCACGGCTAGGGAAACGCTGTTCACGAAAAAGAATGACGCGCGGAGGGGGGACTCTCTGCGCGTTTTTCTTTGCACCCCGTCGTTCCCTCGTTGCGGATGGCTTTCGTCCCGTGGCGCAAACGCCCACTGACACCGGCGGGTGAACTGTGTAGCTTCCGCGCCGATGCGCATTCGAGCCCTCTCCGTTTCTCCCGCTGCACTGCTTTTCGCCTCGGCGACGGCCCTTTGCTTGCTCGGTGCCTGCGTGCCCGCCACGCCGGGGCCAGTCAGTGCGCCCACCATGCCCACCATGCCCACCATGGAGGCAGCGCCCCAGACCCGCGTGGCCGCCTATGCGCAGGGCCCAGGTTTGGACCGGTCGGTGCTCGATGAGGGTACCAAACCGTGCACCGATTTTTACCAACACGCTTGCGGCGGTTGGATGAAGAATACACCTATTCCCGACGACAAGTCGAGCTGGACGCGAAGCTTCAGTGTCATCGACGAGCAGAACAAACTTTTGCTCCGCGCCATTCTTGACGAGCTCGTGGCCCAGAAGTCTCAGGGTGTGGCTTACGGCAAAGAGATGGCCGACCTCTACGGCGCATGCACCGACGAAGCGTTGATCAACGCCCGCGGCGGCGCGCCCCTCGACGGCCTGTTCAAGACCGTAAAGGCGCTCACGGTCGGCAACCTTCCAGAAACGCTCGCAGCGCTGCATGCCAATGGAATTCCTGGGTTTTTTAGCTATGGCCCAACGCCAGATGCCAAAGATTCGTCCCAGATGATCGGCGACATTGTGCAGGGCGGCATCGGCCTTCCAGACCGCGATTACTACTTCGACGACGACACGAAATCGAAGGAACTACAGGCCGCATACCGCACGTATCTTGCGAACCTTTTTGCCCTCTCGGGCAAGAAGCCCGACGAAGCCAAGCAGCTCGCCGAAGACGTCTATGGGTTCGAAAAGCGGCTCGCCGAGCACATGATGAACAAGGTCGACAGGCGTGATCCGCAAAAGGTCACGAACAAGATGGACCTCGCGAAAGTTGAAGCCTTGGCGCCGGGTTTCTCGTGGAAGGCTTACCTGAGTGCGCAGAAAGCGCCCGAGGGCGTGGCCATCAATGTGTCGATGGTCGAGTACGTCAAGGCGCTCTCGGCGCGCTTTGCGACGGAGCCTCTAACGGCGGTCAAGAGCTACCTGCAGGCGCGCATTCTTACGGCCACGGCCTCGCAACTTTCGAAGCCTTTCGACGACGAAGCCTTTGCGTACAAGAAGGCGCTTACGGGGCAAAAAGCACGAGAAGATCGCTGGAAGCGCTGCGTCGGGCTCGTCGACGACGCCATGGGCGAAGCCCTCGCTCGGCCATTTGTGGAGAAGACTTTGGGCGACGGCGGAAAGGCCGACGTGCAGAAATTGATCACGTCGATCGAGGCCGCAATGGAGCAGCGCTTGCCGCTTCTTGCGTGGATGGACGACGAAACGCGCACGAAGGCTTTTGAGAAAGTTCGGGCCATTGTGAACAAGGTTGTCCACCCGTCGCGGTGGCGAAATTACGATGGTCTTGCGGTGAAGGCCGGCGACCACTTTGCCAACGTGCTTGCGGCGGAGGCCTTCGAGAGTGCGCGGCAAGTGGCAAAAATTGGCAAGCCCGTCGACAAAGAAGAGTGGTTCATGAGCCCTCCGCAAGTGAATGCGTATTACGATCCGCAGACGAACCAAATGGTCTTCCCGGCTGGGATTTTGCAGCCTCCATTTTACGCGCCAGCCCACGCAAAAAGCGCGAATTACGGGGCAATTGGCATGGTTATGGGCCACGAGCTCACCCACGGTTTCGACGACGAGGGTCGCCAATTCGACGCGCAAGGCAACCTCACCGATTGGTGGACGCCGGGCTGCGTGAAGGGCTTTGAAGAGCGCGCCGGCTGCGTCGTGGAGCAGTTTGGCGCGTACGTGGCGATCGACGATCTTCACGTCAACGGCAAGCTCACCCTCGGCGAAAATCTCGCGGATCTTGGCGGCATCAACTTGGCCTACCAGGCCATGATGAACGACCCGGAAGCCCGCGCCACGGGCAGTGCAGGCTTCACCCCGCAGCAAACTTTTTTCTACGCGTACGCCCACGCGTGGTGCACCAACCAGCGCCCGGAGATGCAGCGTCTCCGCGTGAAGACAGACCCCCATTCGCCGCCAAAGTTTCGCGTGAATGGTCCCCTCACAAACCTTCCCGAATTTCGTGAAGCGTTTTCATGCGTCGCCGGCGACGGCATGGTGCGCGAGAATTCGTGCCGCGTTTGGTGAAGAAGCGAAAATACGACGGTGAAACCCTGGCACTGAGGCCCGGCGCGACTTAGCGTCTCTCGCCATGAGCTACCTGCTCGCTATTCTTGGTCTCGCGCTCCTCATGGTCGTCCACGAGGGCGGCCATTTTCTTTCCGCACGTCGCCACGGCATGCGCGTCACGCGCTTCTCCATCGGCTTCGGTCCGCGCCTCTTGGAGCACAAGCCCAAGGGCAGCGACACAACCTACCAAATCGCCCTCATCCCGTTTCTGGCTTACGTCCAAATCGACGGAATGAATCCGTTCGACGAGATCGATCCGAACGACAAAGCCAGCTACGCCAACGCCCCTCTTGGCGCCCGGATTGAGGCCATCGCCATGGGGCCCATCGCGAATTACGCCTTCGCGTCGGTGTTGCTTTTCTTTGGTTTTTTCCTGGGTGGGCGCGACATCCTCGACGACAAGTCGATGCATATTACCGTCATGCCCAATGGCGCGGCGGCGAGCGCTGGCCTTGTGACGGGCGACAGAATTTTGGAAGTGGGCGGCAAGGCTGTTCGGAGTTGGGACGAACTTCGCGGCACTATCGGCGCGCATCCGGGCGAGGCGTTGGTTCTCGCGTACGAGCGCGAAGGCAAGCGCGCGCAGCTCACGGTCACGCCGGGCGCCAAGGGGTCGGATGCCGAGGGCAAAATTCGCATCATGCCGGTTTTCACCCACGAAACCGTGGGCTTCGGCGAGAGCTTGGCCCTTTCGCTGACGGAGCCTACGCGGGTTGTTTACCTGCAAATTCGCGGACTTGTGCGCACCATCACGGGCAAAGAAAAGGCTGAATTCTCGGGCCCCGTCGGCATCGCGAAAGAGGTCGCGGGGGCTGTGCGATCGGGCCTCGGCGACACCCTCAAGACGCTGGCTATTTTGAGCGCATACTTGGGCTGGTTCAATCTCCTACCGTTTCCAAGTCTCGACGGCGGCCGTCTCATTTTTCTGGGCCTTGAAGCCATCACCCGCAAAAAACCCGATGCCAAAATCGAAGCGCGCATTCACGGCGTCGGGCTCATGTTGATGCTGGCCCTCGTGGCGTTTGTTTCCTGGGGCGACATCTTTACCAAGCACTGAAACGTCCCGGCCTAGCGTAGTCCGGCGCGCAGGCTAGCGTAGTCCGGCGCG
>CAMCKZ010000184.1 GCA_945875545.1 Polyangium aurulentum
TCGTGAATGGGCTGCACCACGATGGCCCGAGCAGGGCGCGGCAAGACGCCGCCGTCGCGAGGCTCAAACCGAAGACGATCGCCGGAACTCGTGGCGAGACGGAAGGGGCCGAGCCCGGCGAGAGAACGCCAAGGTCGAAGTCGAGTCGAAGCGTCCGTGGCTTCGAGAATCGGCATTTCGAGATCCGAGAGAAGGGTCGCGTGGGCGTGTTTAAGCTCAAAGCGAACGCGCAAAGGGCCTTCGATGGCAACGGCTTTCAGGGGGTCGGTCAGGCGGCGGTGGCGCGAGTTGATGGCGGGGCTTGCAAGACCCTCCCATGTGGCCACTACGTCCGCGGCCAATAGGGGCTTTCCTGAGGAAAAAGACAGGTCATCGCGCAACTCTACGACGAGCGCCGTGGGCGAGGCCCAGCGCCACGAACGCGCCGCCAAGGGCACGGGTTCCAGCGTCTCCGGGTCGATGCGCGAGAGGCCCGCATGCACCAGGCGACTCGCCCTAAGCGACACGGCATCGAAGCAGTCCCGTGGGTCAAGGGTTTCAACCGCGATCGGAACGATGACCTCAATGGAGCGATCCTCAGGGGCCACCTCTTGATGTATTGTGCATGCAGTGAGGCAGGCAAAAGAGAGGGACGCGAGGAGGCTTGCGTCCCGACTGATAACCGGGAACCCTGACGAAGCACCATGCGCCATGCCGTTCGCCGTCTCGCCCCATTCGCCCTGATCGCTATTGCCGCAGCGTCGCTGGCTGCCGCCACGGTGGGCGCAGAATCGAGAAAAAAACCTGCGCCACAGCCCGTTTTGCACGCGAAAAAAGCGACGGAGCATGACGCCGCCGACGGGAGTTCGCCAGCAGCCGGCGCGCTGTTGCAGGCTCTCGTCGACGCGAAATCCGTGGCCAAGAGCCGACTCGGTGTGGCCGTTTATGACCTCGAGAGCGGGCGCTACACGCACGTGCACGCTCACGACGTGGCGCTCAATCCCGCGAGCAACGCGAAGCTGCTCACGGCGGCGGCGGCCCTCGGCCTCCTCGGTGGCGGGCACACCTTCGCGACCACTGTGACGGGCGCGCTCGAAGGGGGCACCGTGCACGGACCGCTCGTCTTGCGCGGCCACGGGGACCCAAGTTTTAGCACCGCCGATGTCGCGTCGCTGAGCGAGCAGATGGCGGCCAAGGGGGTGCGGTCCATCAAAGGACCCATACTCGTGGACCAGGGATTTTTCGATGATTCATTCGTCCCGCCCGCGTTTGAACAACAGGAAAATGAGTGGGCACCTTTTCGCGCGAGCACGTCGGCACTGGCGCTCGATGGCAACACGGTGACGTTGATCGTTGCGGCTTCGGAGCGCGGAAAAGCCGCCGTCGTTCGCGTTGAACCCGAAGGCGCAGCTCTCGTCGAGGGCGAGATTCGTTGCGACTCCGGCACCGGCGACAGCCCGCAGTTGGAGTTGCGCGCAGAGGCCGATGGTCTCCACGCCAAAGTCTCAGGATCGATCCGCCCGGGGCATCACAGCTTGCGTTACGTGAGGCGCGCGCACGACCCACGTCTCCTTGTGGGGCACGCGTTGAAGCGCAGTCTTGGGCGCCTCGGGATCGCGGTCGAAGGAGGCGTTGCCCTCGGGTCCGCTCCGGAAACTCGTCTCATTGCGGAGCATGTTTCTCAGCCCCTCGCGGCCCTGCTTTTTCGCGTTGGCAAAGAGAGCGACAACTTTTACGCAGAAATGATTTTTCGCACGCTCGATGCGGAAAAGAAGGGAAAACGCGGGGTAAGCGCAGATGCTGCTCACGAGGTTCAGGCGTTCGTCGAGGGGATTGGCGCAGGCGGAGACGGCCTTTCCGTCACGAACGGCAGCGGCCTCTTCGATGCCAACCGCGTCTCGGCGAGCATGCTTGCGCGCCTTCTTTCGTGGGCGTGGCGTGAGCCAAGTGTGCACCCCGAATTCGTGTCGCTCCTCGCGGTGGGCGGGGTCGATGGCACGCTGCGATCGCGGTTCAAAGACGCGGAACTGCGCGGTCGCATTCGGGCAAAAACGGGCACCCTCGAACACGCGGCGAGCCTTGCAGGATACATCCTTCGCCCCGATGGTCGCAGGCCCGTGGTCTTCGCTCTCATCGCCAACGACGTGAACGACGTGCCGGGTGCCCGCGTGGCCTTCGATACGTTTGTTCGCGGCGTGTTGACTGAAAGCGATGCATCTTTCGCGGCCCCGCCCTGAGCGCCTTGGAGGCCTACGCGATGCCGCCGCGGGTCGATGTAAATGCCGCGACGCCGCCGCCGAGTGCGCGATCGTACGCCCGCTCCCACATGCGCTCATCATTGGAAAAAACCAGATCATCACTCACTTGGGTCGGCAGCCATGCACCCTCGGCGACCTCCGTCTCGAGCTGCCCCGGGCCCCAGCCCGCGTACCCGAGAACGAAGACAAAATCTTGCGGGCTCGGGCTGCGAAGCACGGCGCGCAAAGCCGATAAATGGGTGGTGATGGCGAGGCCCTGACCAAGCGGAATATCACCCTCGAAAGTGCCAAGTTCTTCGGACCGGTACAGCACCCAACCGCTCGCCCGTTCCACCGGGCCACCAAAACGCGCGGGGCATTCGAGGGCTGGCGCGTCGGGAAATAGAATGACCTCGCCCGCGAGCGCGGTCGCCTTCACGATGTCGCGGAGGCCCGCCAAACGTCGCCCATTGACGACCCACCCGAGGGCACCGCGTTCATCGTGGCGCGCGAGAACCACCACGGATTTTTCAAAAAAAGGATCTCCGAGCTGGCCCGAGGAGAGCAGGAACCCCGGAGCGAGAGAGGAGGACACCGACATGCGCAAAACTCTATCGCCCAGCAGCCCAAAATGGGGGCGAGAAGCGGCGCTCCCGAAGGAAAACAAAAAAAGTGAACAAGACCTTGCGTGAGGAAAAGAGGTGTGGCATTGACCAAACCTCAACAGTTTGGACTCTGCTTCTACGCGCTCCCTCAGCCTTCCGGCTTCATGTGGCGTCCCGTTGCCTCCCTACTTTGTCTCGGCCGCGGAGTCTCGCGGCCCTCGTTTCCGGTGGCGGCTGAAGAACGGGGAAAGCTAAGCGCTAAGCGCTAGCCGCTTTGAAGTGGAAGACAAGTCAGATGAATAACCGACTCTACGTGGGCAACCTCTCGTTTCATACAACGGAGGACGTCCTCCAGTCCGCCTTCGCCCAGTTCGGCGAGGTGGCCGAGGTCAAGCTCATGATCGACCGCGAAACAGGTCGTAGCCGCGGTTTCGCCTTCGTTTCGATGGCGACGGAAGACGGCGCCAAGGGCGCTATTGCATCGATGAATGGGCAGCTGCTTGACGGCCGTCCCCTTCGCGTCAACGAGGCAGAAGATCGTCGCGGCGGCCCAGGCGGCCCAGGCGGTCCTGGCGGCGGCGGCGGCGGTCGTAGCTTCGGCGGCGGCGGC
>CAMCKZ010000185.1 GCA_945875545.1 Polyangium aurulentum
GCGATGAGCCCGACGATGGCGCCGACGACGATGCCCGCCGCACCTTTTCGCAACTGTTCGCGTTCGTGATCCTCCACGCGGCGACCCAGAATACGAATATCGCCCGAAAGACCGGTGGCCAGGTGATTGGTCTTGATGACGAGACCGCGCGTTTCCACAATCTCGCGCTTCACGTCGCGCAGGAGGTCTTCGGTTTCCTGGTTCATGAAAAATGCGTACCACGGGGAGAAAATCAGGGGAAATTCGCAGCAACATCTGGCCTTCGATGACCCGTCGCGAGGCCGGGCGAAGGGGGCACGGTCGCTCGTGCCTCGGGTGGAACAATGACGTCGCCGTGAGGGGATTTTCCCGCGACCGGGGTTGATTTCCGACCAAGATCGGTGGTAGGCGCGCCCCATGCAGACGACCGACATCCGCAAAGGCCTGAAGATCCAAATCGACGGCGTGCCGTTTACCGTGGTCGACGCCCAATTCGTCAAGCCAGGCAAAGGTCAGGCGTTCGCGCGTTGCCGCATCCGCAATCTCGTGACGGCGAACGTCATTGAGCGCACATGGAAGTCCGGCGAATCGGTCGAAATCGCCGACGTCGAAGATCGCAAACTTTCTTTTTCCTGGGAAGAAACCGACACGTTTGTTTTCATGGACGCCGCCACCGGCGATCAGATTCACGTGGAAAAAGCCAAGCTTGGCGAAGAATCGCGGTTCATCAGCGAGGGCCTCGAGTGCGGGGTCACGTTCTTCAACGGCAATGCCATCGGGGTTGAGCTGCCACCGAACGTTGTTCTTCAGGTTTCTTCCAGCGAACCGGGCGTCAAGGGCGACACGGCTTCTGGCGCGAGCAAGCCTGCCACCGTCTCCACGGGCGCTGTGGTCAACGTGCCGCTCTTCATCAAAGAGGGCGAATGGATTCGCATCGACACGAGCAATGGCGGGTATTTGGAGCGCGTGAACCGCTAAAGCGACGCTCTTTCGGGGTGACTCGGGCACGTTTTTTCTGTGTGAATCCTTGAACTTCTCGCGTGCCGCGGTCATGGTGCGTGAACGATGTTTCGTCCAGTGGCTTCCCCGTTTTTCCACGATTCTTCGCCTCCTCAGCGTGCCGCGCGGTGGCTTGGTGCGCTCGGCTCGCTCGGTTTGTTTGCGGCCCTCGGCCTAGGATGTTTGGGTGGCTGCGCGCAGACCCGGCCCGAAACGGGGAGTGCCGTCGTTGCGGACGACCGCGGATTGCCGTGCAACGTCGCCGACGTTCTCGACCGCAAGTGCCGCGCGTGCCATGAGCGCAAGCCGTCTTTCGGTGCGCCAATGGCCTTGGTCACGCGCGACGATTTGCTCGCGCCGCTTCCGAGCGACCCCACGAGGCGTGTGATCGATGGGGCGATTGCCCGCGCCGCCGACGTGTCGCGCCCGATGCCGCCACCGACGTTGGCGCTGCTTACAGACCAGGAAAAACAGGCACTTCAGAGCTGGGCCGCGGCGGCCACACCGGGGGCCTGCGCCACGCAGCTCGTCGATGCGCCGGGCATCGCGATTGGCACGCCGACGTGCACGCCCGATTTGCCGTTGGCACCTTCGCAACCCTACGAGATGCCCGCGACTCGCACGAACGAATACGTTTGTTACCGCGTGGACGTGGACAGCGCCGAGCCGCGCCAAGTGGTTGCTATGGTTCCGGTTCCTGACAATCAGACCATCCTGCACCACGTGCTGCTTTTTCGCGTCGACGACGAAACCGAGGCCGCCAAGATTGGTACGAAACCCGCCCCATGCAGCGCAATGCGCAGCATGTTGTGGACGTTTCTATACGGATGGGGTCCGGGCACGGGCGGCCTCGAATTGCCTGCAAATGTCGGCATCAATCAGCCGAAAAAAGCGCATTACGTCGTGCAGCTTCACTACAACAATCCGCGGCATCTCGGTGGTCAGCGCGATAAAACCGGCTTCAATTTCTGCACCACGGACAAACTGCGCCCCTTCGAGGCCGACGTGATGGCCTTTGGCACCGACCAAATCTACGTGCCCGCCAAGGCCGCCGCCAGCGTCACGTGCGATTACACGATTCCAGATACCGCCGCCGACGGCATTCACATTCTTGCGATGAACCCGCACATGCACGGAGCCGGCACCGCGATCGAAACGAATGTCCTGCGAAAAACCGGCGAAGATATGTTTTCCGCGCCCGCGACTCTCGCCAAAATAGACCCGTGGAATTACCAAGATCAGCAGTGGCAGCCCGTGTCCGAGGTGCTGCGCCCCGGCGACGTCGTGCGGCAACGATGCGCCTTCGCGAACCCCACATCCAGAGCCATCACCTTCGGCGAAAATACCGAGGACGAGATGTGCTTCGGCTTTACGCTGTATTACCCGAGAATTAAAGCGTCTTACTGGAACTGGGCCTACCCGACCATGAAGTCGCTCTGCACCAATGGCCCGTGACCGTGGGTTTCCGCATGGCCGCCGTTGTGCGCGATGGTTCCCTCGGCTAAGCGCATCGACCACGCGAGGTCTCTCATCGAAATTCATGGAAATACAGCCGGTCTAGCCCCCTCCGCCATCAAGGCTTTGGAGCGAATTTATCGGCGACGTGCGCCGTCGACGAACATCACGAGCCCCGAGCTGACGCGCTCGCTCGTGGAGGCCAGCATGGAGTCGGGGCGGCAGGTCGGCGCGCTCGTCCACCGATCGGGCCAAGTTGATTACGTGATCGTCGGCGACGCCGGAAAGCTTTTCTTGCCGGATCTGGGCCGTTTTCGCGCGGCAGAAGGCAGGCTTCGCGGGCTTCGTCTCGTGCACACGCACTTGCGCGGCGAGCCGCTGACCCGCGACGACCTCGTCGACCTTGTGCGTCTAAGGCTTGACCTCGTGGCCGCGATTCAGATCGCCCACGACGGCGATCCGCGTAATATCATGTATGCGCACATCGTTCCGACCGGGGACGATATGGAAGTTCCATACCGCGAAGTGGGCCCGTTGCCCTTGGCGCAGCTCGACGTCGACGTCGCGAATCTCGTGGACAATCTCGAGGCGGAGTTTGCGAAGCGCACCAAAGCGCGTTCGGTTCGCGCCAAAGATGGGCGAGCGATTCTCGTGCATGTGGCCAAGCGGGAGCGGGGCCCGAACGACGCCGACGAGAGCATGCGCGAGTTGCGCGAACTTGCGCGAACCGCGGGCGTTGAGGTCGTCGACGCGATCATTCAGTTCCGCGATTCGATCGATGCGAAATTCGTGATGGGCAAGGGCAAGCTCGACGACGTCATCATTCG
>CAMCKZ010000186.1 GCA_945875545.1 Polyangium aurulentum
GCGTCGCCCATCGCCGGCGCGCCGGGCTCGCTCAGAATGCGAAGAATGCGTTCCGCGTCGCCCACCACTTCTTCGTGGGCGTGCGCCCGAAGGGACAACTCAATGTTGCCGTCGGGAAGTACGCTGGTCACACGAAATCGTGCGGCGTCACCACGACGTAGTGTATGAGGCTCTTGGTCCGGCAAAAGTCCCACAAAGGAGCGCTCGACGATGACGAAAACGCCCGTACCGTCTTGGCGGCGCCAGGCTTCGCCCTCCACCCATTCGTCCGATTTGAATTCGCCCTTATCGCGGAGCATTTCGCTCACGCGCATGGTGCCCGCAAGCCGGCCGCTCGGGTCGATGTAAAGGCCCACCGGGTGGCGGTCGCCCTTGAGGACGGTCTGGGTTTGGCGCGCGAAGGGCACGAGGAGCTGTTTGACCGGGCCCCAATCGACGAACGCGCCCACGGTGTTGACGTCGCGCACTTCGAGGAACGCGACCTCGCCGAGTTCGAGCTTGGGCGCGCGCATGGTGGCAATGGGGCGATCGTCGGAATCGAGGTAGATGAAAACCTTGACGGCGTCGCCGGGCGCTGCATTTTCAGGCACTTCATTGTTCGGAAGGAGAATCACGTCGCGGGCCTGGCCGACGGGAATTCCCTCGCCGTCGCCGCCCGTGGCGAGCATGGCGCCGGGCGGCACGATGCGGTCGATGGTGAGCGAAACGGTGTGGCCCAAAAGGTCTTGAAACGGAATCACACGCGGCCCTTACCGCAAGCGGGCGCCGCAAGCGAGCGTGGTCTTCGCCGGCGCGCGAGATGACGTTCGCGGGTTCGCCCCGCAGTTCTACGGCGCTTCTACAGGCACCGCGCGAAAGACCACGATGCGGCTTGATTGCAATGTTATGGTTTCTGCGTAAATGCCCGCCGTCGCCGTGAAGGTGGTCGCGGCGGTGGCGCTTGCCCGCTTGGCGTTGAATCCGGACTTAGGGACAGCCAGCGCCGCCAGAGCCCCAACGGGCATGGGAACGGCGGCGGAACCCACACGGTCGAACTCGTAACGGTACAAGTTGTACTTGTTTCCGGCGGTAAGTCCGTGAACTTCAACGCGAAGGTGCATGGTCATCCAGGCGCTCGGGGCCGCGTTGGTGCACGATTCGCCGTCGTTGCTCGTTCCGATGTAGGGCGTTTCGTACTGGTAGCCCGCGACGGGATCCCGGGGATTGTCCGCGCCGTTCGTAGAGGTTTTTTCGACGGACAGGACGACGGGCAGGGTCACACCGGCGTCGTCGAGGGGGCCTGTGACCGCGAACGCGTAGTTCAGCAGCGCGCCCCCAGGGGCGGAGCGGTTTGGCAGCGCCATCGCGTAGGGTTGACCGTTGGTGGCGGCGGCGAGGGAGGCCCGCGATTTTGCGAGGTCGCCCACGCGAACCCCAAAGATGTATGGCGTGCATTTTCGGCTGTTTGCGGGCGCACCGGCTCCTGGAGGAACAGCTGGATTGTTCGTGGCGGAGGCCCCATCAAACGTATAGGCTCCGTGATCCTCGAAATAGACGACGTCGTCGTCGTAGTAAGACGAGTCGCTTGCAGCGTGATTGGTACCCACAGACGCGACGCTGACGATGTGATCGTACTCGTCTTGCTGCCCGCCCGGGGTCAGCACGCCGGCAGTGACCGCGTGGCCGGCGATGAAGTGTTGTTTTAGCCACACGATGTAGTTCTGAAAGGCGGGCTGACCGTCGAGCGGGGAAGGCGTGATGTACCGCACTGCCGCGAGTCCGGCGTTGGCCGCGCAGGTGAGGACCGAGTTTTGTCCCCTTGCCGCGTCGCCGTCGTCGATCAGCAGTTGCGACGCTTGCTGGGCGGTGGCCACGCCGCGGCTATTCGTGTGTGCCGCGCAGTAGCCGTCTGGGCCCGATTGGAGCAGCGGCGTGCCTTTCGCGTAGCCGTCGTCGCCTTGGCTCTGAAATCCGCACAACAAGCGTACGTTGTATTGACTGGCCCACAGGCCATTGTTCATGGCCGCTTGCAGCAGCGACACCTCGCCGCAGTACCCATTGTTGCTTTGCCATTGGTAAAATGGCCGAATCGGGCGGGTAGGTACGATACGTGCGGTGGTGGCCGGGGGCGTGTAACCCAAAATGGACTGGTTGCACCACGCGCGCTGCCCGCCGTCGGCACCGGCATCGACGGCGGGGCTTGCGGCCGAGGTGTCCCCAGGCGCAAGGGCCGATGCGTCTTCGGGCTCGCCGACCGACGCGTCGAAACCCCCGGCGTCGGCGGTCGATGGCCCCGCGGTCTTCGCCCCCGCGGTGGAGCAGCCGGCTGCGACCAGCGTCACAAAGAGCAGCGAAAAGCCGCACGAAAGCGTCGATGCGCGGGGCTCTCGCGTTAAAACGGGGCGCGGGGTGGCGGGGAGATCGCGCTGAAAAGTGGGCATCGCTCGGGAGTGTACGCGCGGCTCGTGGCGGGCGCAACAGGCCAGGCGCCGCGCGCCAGGAGCTTATCGGTGCGGGGTGGAAAACGGCGATGCGCCTCGAATCGCCGGCGGCTGTATTGGCTGCAAAAGCGAGCAGAGGGCGGCGAGCGCCGACACCCGCCGTGCGGGGCGCGTTGCAGACAATACCGGCATGATTGTTGCTTTAGCCTGAGCTCCGAATTGGGCGGATCCGGTGTTGAATGTCTGCCGGTCTTCGGTGGCGTCCTGTAACCTCGAACGGCGGGGCCGTCGGGCGTCGGCGGAGCTTGTGGTCTTGGGAGGCGCGGTGCCCATGGGTCGATTCAGTTTTTGCGACGTTTCGGTGGCGGCCGCCAGATGCCGTGCGGTGGCATTTTCACTGGCGGGTGACGCGCCCAAGGGGCCCAACCCGCGCGAAAGACCCGGGCGGGCGAGGGCCGGTGCGAACGCGAATCGTGCGTTTTACCGCGTGGCAGGCGACGCGGGCCCAAGCCCAGAGGCGGCACTTGCGCCGAGCGCTCGAGCGGAAGGACGGCATGTGAACAGCGTATACGCGATGGCTGTGCGGTGGCCGTTTACGGGTGTACGATGGATGCGCGTGGTCTATCGCGTCCTGGCGCTCGTGGCGGGGGTCGTCGTGCGCCTCGTGGCGCGGCGCGTTCGACCGCCGGCGGTGGCCGTCGCGACGATCCTGCTCTTTGTGAGCGGCTGCCACCACGCGCCATCGCCGCTGCCAGCCTCGCGCCCTGAAACGCCGGCCATCGTGGTCGACGACGCCTTTCGCGAGCGGCTCATTGGCCTCGACGTGGACTT
>CAMCKZ010000187.1 GCA_945875545.1 Polyangium aurulentum
CGGTTTCAAATTCGCGTGTCGCGAAATAGTGCCGACGACGAGAGCAAAGAGGTCACTCTCATGGTCCGCGAACAGGCCCCGCGTGTCGCCTTCGACGGGGGCAGCGGGGAGGTTTTGAAAGCGATGGGTCTCGATCCGCGGGGCTACCCGACGGACTACGAACGCCTCCGCTAGACCCTCGCCGATCACCTTCCTGCTGCGCGCCAAATCCCGTCGGTCGGGTTCGCTCAAGGCACAGAAAGTGCCTATCGCTCGCCACTTCCTCGGGATTCGTCGCTCGCGACGGAAGGTGATGGGCGAGGGTCCCTCGCGTTGGAAATTTGCAAGAGCCGGAGAGGTTAGACCCTTTTCGGCGAGGGGCTCGGTAGCAGCGCGCGCCTCACAGCACCGGAAATACCGCGGGCAAAAATCTCTCCGCCAAGGGAACGGCAATCTGCGCTGCGCCGCGAAGCATCGCCGATTCCAAGTACGCCGTGGGCCGCCCGATCAGAAATGCCGCGACGCCCGGGATGAACGCAATCCCGAGAAAAAGCAGCGGAAACATCATGCGACCGTGCTTGGCGAAAAAAGGATCAAGCGCCTTCGGCAAGAGGCTCGCGCCATCGAGGGGCGGCACCGGAAGGGCGTTGAATACCGCGAGCAGAGCGTTCATTTGCACCAAACGGTAAAACAGCACACCCAGGGCAACGGGCAGCGAGCGTGGGTCAGGGTGGGCCGACCCATGGCGAAAAGCTGCAATCTGCACGCACACGACGGCCACCGCGCTTAGAAATCCGAACGCAACATTGGCAAGGGGCCCGGCGGCAGAAACGAGGGCCACGCCGAGGCGCGGTGCGAGCTTGCTCGTGAAGCGGTCCGGGCGAAAAGCCGTGGGTTTTGCCCAGCCAAGCATCGGGAGCCCGCCGCCCAGCACCGCGAGCGCGGGCATCAGCAATGTGCCCACGGGGTCGATGTGCGCGCGCGGATCGAGGGTCAGTCGGCCGTCTTCGCCCGGAGTGGGATCGCCGAGTTTCGTTGCCACGTACGCATGCGCGAACTCGTGCACCGAATAGCAAAGCACCATGGGCACGAGCACCAGGAGCAGTTTGGTGACGGTCGATGCCGCGTCGAAAGGTTGGTCCAATAAAGTGCGAGGCTCCGAATAGCGTTTTACGAAACTTTGTGGGAACCGTCGGCTGTGGCGAGCGCGCCGTACATCTCTGGGCGGCGATCGCGAAAGAAACCCCAGGCTGCGCGATGACGATGAAGCCACGCCAAATCGAATGTGTGCAGAATGCAGCCTTCCGTATCGCGATCGAGCTCTTCGACCTTGTCGCCCCGGTGATCGGCGATGAACGAGCTGCCGTAAAAGCGCTGGCCCTCCTCCGTGCCGATGCGGTTCGCGGCCACCACGGGCATCACGTTGGCGACGGCGTGCCCAATCATGACGCGCTGCCACGGGTCTCGCGTGTCGAGGGTTGAGTCGTGGGGCTCGCTGCCAATCGCCGTCGGGTACAGCAGCACCTCGGCACCCATCAAAGCCATGCTGCGCGCGCACTCAGGATACCACTGATCCCAGCAAATTCCCAAGCCAATCGTGCCGAAGCGCGTGCGCCAAACCTTGAACCCCGTGTCGCCGGGGCGAAAGTAAAACTTCTCCTCGTAGCCGGGCCCATCGGGAATATGGCTCTTACGGTAGACGCCGAGAACCTTGCCCTCGTCGTCGATCATGGCCACCGAATTGTAGTGCGCGTGACCTGCGCGCTCGAAGAACGAGACGGGCACGACGACGCCAAGTTGCTTGCAGAGTGCAGAGACTTTCGCGATGGTCTCGTTGCCTTCGAGAGGCCGCGCCAGATCGACGAAGGCCTCGTCTTCGTGGCGGCAAAAGTACGGCCCTTCAAAGAGCTCCGGTGGTAGAATGACCTGGGCCCCGGCCTTCGCGGCGGCCTCGATGTGGGCCAAGACGCGCTCCACATTCGACTGGCGATCTCCAGACAATGGGCACTGAATGGCCGCAACGGTGATGAGGCGGGGGGGCACTATTTCGCTCATGTCATGGCCGGGAAGAAGGGACTTGTTGCGTGATGCAGTGAAACGCCCCGCCGCCTGCGAGAATGGCGCGCGCCTGAACGCCGACGACGCGTCGCCCCGGGAACAAGGACTCAAAGGCTTTGAGCGCGGCGTCGTCGTGGCGGGTCTCGTAGAGCGGGACAACCACGACGCCGTTGGTGACCAAATAATTCACGTGCGACGCAGGCATGGGCTCACCATCGCCATCGGCGACGAGGCCCGGCGACGGCACAACGTGCACCTGAAGTCGGCGGCCGCGGGCATCGGTCATGGCCTCAAGTTCCCTGCGAATAGCCAGAAGAACGTCGTGGTTCGGATCGCTCGTAGAAGCCGGTTCCATGCATACTGCAACACCCGGCGCAACGAGGCGCGCGATGGTGTCGATGTGGCCGTCCGTGTGGTCGTTGAGAAGTCCGCCCGTGACCCACAGGGCCTTCTCCGTGCCGAGGGCCAGGTGGACCGCTGCCTCGATCTCGGCGCTGGACTTCGATGGATTTCGATTGGCGTTCAAGAGGCATTGGCGCGTCGTGAGGACCGTGCCCTCGCCGTCGTATTCGACCGAGCCGCCCTCGAGCACCCAAGGCAGTTCGAAGCGCCGAAAGCCCGCGCGGTCGGCCACGCGGCCCGCGAGCGTGTCGTCCCCCGGAAGCACGTATTTGCCCCCCCAGCCGTTGAAACGAAAAACCGCACTCGCGCGCTCTCCTGAGGCATTTCGCAGGAATATCGGTGCCGTATCCCGCAGCCAAATGTCTCCGAATGCCTCTTTGTGCCGTGTATGGAAAACGTCTACGAGGGCCCGCGAGCACCCTTCATCGGCGCTCGAATCGGCGACGCACACGTGCAGGTGGGCCGCATCGTCACCGGCCGAAGCCACCGCGCGAAGAAGCTCCGTAAAGCTCTCTTGGGCAGCGCGCAGGCCGTCTTGCCACAGGTCTTCGTGACTTGGCCACGCGACCCAAATGGCGTCGTGGTGAGACCACTCGGCGGGGGCGTAAAATCCGTTCTGTTTGGGCGTCACACGGCCTCCTTACC
>CAMCKZ010000188.1 GCA_945875545.1 Polyangium aurulentum
CACGGCGTCATCGAAGAGGGTCTCGAGGGCCCTTTGGGGCCGCGGCTCGTGATCATCGAAAAGCGTCTCGACGAGGCGATTCGCACGTACCAGCCCGATGCCGTGGCCATCGAAACCCTGTTTTTCGCCAAAGATCCGCAAGCGGCCTCAAAGCTCGGGCACGCGCGGGCCATCGGGCTGCTCGTCGCCGCGCGCGCCGGGCTTCCCATCGGTGAGTACCAGCCGACCCTCATTAAAAAAGTGATCGTCGGCAGTGGGCGCGCTGAAAAAGAGCAAGTCGCGCGCATGGTTAGGGCCCTCTTGGCGCTCCAAGAACTGACTCTTCTCGATGCCTCCGATGCCTTGGCGATTGCGATCACGCACTTGAATGCCCCCGTGACGAGCGCGCCCGCACTGGCTGCCGCCATGGCAAAAAAGACGAGCCGGCCCCGCCGAAAATGAGCGAAAGGCGCGCTTTGGTGAATCAAAGTTGATGCGCGTGCGTCGGAGTGCGAAGAGATGGCCCCCATGTTTTTCTCGCCAAGGTCGCTCCGCTTCGTCGCAGGTTTGAGAATCCTTTTTGTCGCGCAGCTTCCCCTCGCGTCTGCCCACGCGGGAGAGTCCGCCACCGGGCCAAGCGCCTCAGCGGCGGCGGTTGCGCAAAAAACAGCGGTGAATTCGGCGAGCAAAAAAGCAGATAAAACCGTTCCAAAGCCCTCCGAAAAGAGGGCCAGCGAAAAAGTGTCGGCACACGTCGCCGATGCAAAATCGGCCGTGCCAAACGCGCGGCCCGCCGACGAAGTCATCGCCGCAGAGGTCGCGCAAGTGCAGGCGATCTACGAAAAGGTGCGGTCGTTTCGGGGCCGATTTCGGCAAGATTACTGGGTGAAGGCCTACGACCAACGCAAGAAATCTTCCGGCGTGGTGGTCTTCGCAAGGCCCGGAAAAATGAGCTGGACGTACGACGAGCCTCGGGGAAATCGCGTGGTATCCGACGGAAAACTTTTGCGCGTCTACGAAGAAGCCTCGAAGCAACTTTTCGAGCAGCCCGTAGACAAGTCCCAGTACCCGCAGGCCCTCGGATTTCTAACGGGCGAGAGCAAGCTGACGGAGACCTTCACCTTCGAAGTGACCGACGGCGCCACAATGAATTTTCCGGGCGGCACGGTGCTCGTGGCCACGCCAAAACAGCCCCTCGCCACGGTGCAGAAACTGCTCCTCTACGTCGACACCGCGAGCCACTATGTGCGGCGCGTCTTGCTTCTTGACGCCCAGGGAAATCGCAATCGATTCGACTTCGACGAGGTCAAGCTCGACGAAACTCTTGACGCCCGCGAATTCACGTTTTCACCGCCCGCAGGCACGACGGTCATCCACCCGTAGACAGTTTTCGGCTCGTGCGTTCCATGATCATCTGAATCGGATCGTAAGACGTGCGCAGCGCCATGGGTTCTTCGGTGACGGTCTCGGGCCGCACTTGCAGCACCACCACGGGCGAGACGTCGCCGTCGGCCGTTCCCGCGATGGCCCACTCCACATCGACCGGGTGGCCGAAGAGATCTTCCATCTCGACGGTCATGGCCGTGATCGCCATGACGTCTTCTTCCGTGAGGCACTTGGCCGCAGCTTGCTCAGGAGGCGTCGTGGATTCCGTAACACAGCCCGCTACTCTATCGAACGCAGATACAATATGCTTCGCGCCGATTTTGTAATCGAGGATGCGAAGATCCACCTTTCCGACCTCGACGTGGTCGGGCGAAACGCGCCCGGAGACGACGGTTTCGCCGAGCCCCCAGTTGCCCTCAATCACCACGCGATTTCGGCGACGCGTGACCGGATGCACGGAAAATGCCACGCCGGCGGTGCGCGGGTGCACGAGCTCGAGGACCCCGATGGCCATGGGCATGGCCACCCCGAGGGCGCCGCGGTTGGCCCGGTAGGCGAGGGCGGGGGCGGCATAGGAGCTCGACCAACAGCTGCGAATCGCGGCCATCATGGCCTCGTAGCCGACAATGCCGAGGCGCGTTTCGAGCTGGCCCGCGAAGCTCGCATGGGACGAATCTTCTCCGACCGCGGAAGATCGCACCGCGACCTCAAGGTCTTCTCCGAGGGCACCCAGGGCTTCGCGAAGGCCCTCCGCGAGGTCTTCGGGAAACACGTACGCGTCGAAGGCCGCCCGCATACGGGGTCTTACCGCGGCGAATTCGCCCGGCGTCGACCCAGCTCCGATGCCGTTCATGGCCTCCTCGTGCGCGGCGCTGACGGCCTCGTCTGCGAGGGCATCGACGTAAGCCCCGACGTCGACAACGAAGCCCTTGGGCACAGCGTAGCCCGCGGCGACCACCTTTCCGAGGCGAGCCATCTTGGCCCCGACGGATTTCTCCGCGTTGCGCATCGTTCCAACTTCAGCGAGGTCAGAGATATAAAAATGCATGCAGCTTACAGGCAATCACGAACACACATCTGGACGATAGGTGACCAGGGGGACGGCCTCGTCGTCAACAACCGCGCGAACCATCGTGCATGGGCCCAGGGCAACGCAATCGCTCAAGCGGGCCTCGTGGGCGACCCTCACCCACTATCGCCGAGGTCAGGCGACAAAAAAAAGAGTGCAAAATACATGTATATTTTGCACTCTATCTTTGTACACCCTTTGTACACCGGTCGCGATTTGGGCGAAGCGCGCCGCGGCGTGATGCCCCGCTGAAAAGGGCGCTAGGCTGCGCTGCGCTTCAAGACCGTGACCACGCCCTTGGAGCCGTCGACCTCGATCTCGTCGCCGGTGCGAATTTGCGAGGTTCCGGTGCCGACGCCGACCACGCAGGGAAGGCGGTACTCGCGGCTTACGATTGAGGCGTGCGCCAACGTGCCGCCGATGTCGCAGACGCAGCCGCCGATCTTGCCGAATGCGAGCGTCCACGAGGTGGTGGTGGACTCGCACACGAGGATTTCTCCTGGTTGAATGCGGTGAAGTTCGTCGGCGGAGTGAAGAACGCGGGCCCGGCCGCGGACCAAACCGCTCGACGCGGCGAT